>JALHLO010000137.1 GCA_022844525.1 Ramlibacter sp. | reverse complement strand
CCGGGGGCGTGGCCTGGCGCTGGGTCACGTTGGGCGACTGGCGGCCGATGGAGCCTCCGCCGCCGAGGCGGCGGGCGGCCTCGGCTTCCAGGGCACCGAGGGTGAGCACGCCGGCGAGTAGTACGGTCCAGAGTTTCATCGAAGTCTCCTATCCGGGCCCATCTGAGGCCTCAGCACTTGATTGCAACATGCAGCGCGGCCACGCCGGCGGTCAAGTTGTGATAGTCCACGTGGCCGAAGCCGGCTTTGCGCATCATCGCCTTCAGTTCCTCCTGCCCCGGGTGCATCCGGATCGACTCCGCGAGGTAGCGGTAGCTGGCCTCGTCGCCCGCCACCAGCCGCCCGATGCGCGGCAGGATGTTGAACGAATACCAGTCATACGCCCTTTCGAGCGGGCGCGCCACCTTGGAAAACTCCAGCACCAGCAGTTTTCCGCCGGGTTTCAATACGCGGTGCATCTCGGCCAGCGCCTGGTCCTTGTGCGTCATGTTGCGCAGGCCGAAGCCCACGCTGACCCGGTCGAAGCTTTCCGCCTCGAAGGGCAGTTTCTCCGCGTCGCACACCACGGTCGGCAGGACGACGCCGGCATCGAGCAGGCGGTCGCGTCCGACGCGCAGCATCGCCGCGTTGATGTCGGTGTGCACCACCAGGCCTTCCCCGCCCACCTTCCTCGCGAATGCCTGGGCCAGGTCGCCGGTGCCGCCGGCGATGTCCAGCACGCGCTGGCCGGGCCGCAGGTCGGCCGCCAGCACGGTGTAGGCCTTCCAGGCGCGGTGCAGGCCGAGCGACATGAGGTCGTTCATCACGTCGTACTTCGGTGCCACGGAATCGAAGACGCCGCGCACGCGCCGCGCCTTCTCGCGCTCTTCGACCGTCTGGAAGCCGAAATGGGTCTGGGTCATGGGAAAGCCGTTGGAGGTTCAGTGGCCGCAGGAGTGGCCGCCGTGCGCGGCCTTGTCCGCCATGGGGGCGTCGCGGTCCGCGCCGGCTTCCTGCAGGCGGCGTTCGTAGTCCTGCCAGAGCTCGGCCTGCTGGGAGCCGAGGAAATACAGGTAGTCCCAGGAAAAGATGCCGCTGTCGTGGCCGTCGGAGAACACGGGCTTGACCGCGTAGTTGCCGATGGGCTCCAGCGTGACGATGTCCACGCCGCGCTTGCCGGTCTGCAACACCTCCTGGCCGGGGCCGTGGCCCTGCACCTCGGCCGAGGGCGAATAGATCCGCATCAGCTCGAAGGGGAGACGGAAGACCGATCCGTCGGCAAAGCCGACCTCCAGCACGCGCGAGGCGCCATGCAGGGTGATGGATTGGGGGGAAGGAGTTTCGCTGCGGAGGCCGGCCATTGCGCCAGTTTAAGCGCAGCGCGCGGTCACAGCCTGACCGCGATCGTCACGTAGAACCGGTCGTCGCCCTTGCGCGGCGAGCCGGAGTTCACCGACAGGGGCACCCGGCTGCCCAGCACCAGGGTGCCGTAGTCCACGGCCAGGGACCAGGCGCCGCGGTTGTAGCGCAGGCCGAAGCCGACGCTCGCGAGCCGGTCCGAAGCCGGATTGAGCACGTGGTCGGGATCGTTGTTGCGCACGTAGCCGGCGTCCGCGAAGCCCAGCAGGCGGAAGCCCGGCTCCAGCTCGGGCGTGGTCACCTCCAGCGTGGCGGAGACGCCCTTGTCGCCCGTGACCGGCCGCTCGAGGTCGGTGCCGCGCACGGAACCGATGCCGCCGATGCCGAACTGCTCGCCCGCGATCAGCACGTCGGGGCTGTACTGGAACTGGCCGCGCGCCGACCACAGCCAGGTGGTCGCCAGCGGCGCGGTATAGCTCGCGGTGCCGCGCAGCGCCGTCCAGCGCACCTTGTCGATCCGCGGGTCCTCGCTGCGGTAGGAGGCCAGGTCGTTGTTGCGCCCCGAGCCCGTGTTCCACGCGAAGTCGACGTTGTAGCCCCAGACGGCGGTGTCGGTTTCGGTGCGCGCCGTGTAGCCCAGGGTGATGGGGCGGCTGCGCCGGTCCTCCTGGCCGACCAGTGGCTGGCCGTCGATCAGCGCGGTGTCGAACACCTTGTCGTCGATCCCGAGCGTGACGTAGCTGCGACGCCCGCCCTTGGGCGGCAGGTACAGCGTGTAGTTCACGCCGAAGGTGTGGCCCGCGCCGGTGCTGTTGAAGGTGCCGAAGTTGCCGACCACGTCCGAGCGCGTGTAGGTGGCGCCGACCACGCTGCCCAGCGCGTAGAGCGGCACCTTGTACGCCAGGCCCAGCTGCCTGACGTCCTCGTGGCGCTCGATCGAGGTGGTGTACGCGCCCACGAACTGGTGGTCGCGGTTGAACAGGTTGGTGTGGCCCAGCGACACCGTGAGGCGGTCGCGCCCGGTGGCTTCGGAGCCCGCGTTCGACAGGGACACGGCGGCCGTCCACGGGCGCTGCTCCCGCACGGCGATGGTGGCGTCGATGCGGTCCGGCTCCTCGGACTCGCGCAGTCCCACCTGCACCTGCTTGTTCGGGTTCTCGTTGGCGATCGCCGTCTGGATCGCCAGCGTGCGGAAATTGGGGCTCTCGCCTTCGCGCAGTTCGGGCAGCGTGCGGCGGATGTTGTCCTCGTCGTAGATCTGGCGGCCTTCGATGGCGACCTTGCCGACCACGAACTTCACGATCTGCAGCTTGACCGTGTCGCCGACTTCCTGCGGCGGCAGCGCGACGCGGTGCAGGCCGAAGCCGCGCGCGCGCAGTTCGGCCTCGAGGGCGGCGGTGGCCTGCTGCAGCGTCTCCAGCGTGGCCTGCGGCCGCACGAAGGGCGCCAGCACGCGCTGGGCGTCGGCGTCGCCGATGGGGTTCTCGCCCTCGATGCGGAAGCCGCGGATGGCGAACACCGGCGTGGCGGCGGGACGGGCCATGGGCGGGGTGGCGCGCGGCGCCGGTGCGGGCGCGGGAGCCTGGGCCTGGGCGGTGCCCGCGGCGACCGCCAGCAAGGCAAGCAGGGCGTGCCGCGAGGGGCGCGGCGAGGCAGTGCCGTTCATGTTTTGGTGCCGCTCGTTCTTCTGAGACCGGCCATTCTCGCTGCGGGCGAACAATTTGTCACCCGCAGCTGAGCGCTACTTGCAGACGTTCCCGCTGCGCACGCCGGATTCGGCCAGGATGCTCGTCAACAGCGGGTTGCGCGAGGTCGGCAGCGGGATCCGGTCGAAGTCGATGAACTTCGGGATCAGGTTCGGACGCAGCGTCTCGCCGTTGGTGCCGGCGAAGCCGGCCTCGCCGCGGCCGAGGTGCAGCACCTCGCTGGCGCTGGCGATCTCGATGTGGCCGTCGCGCACGAACACGAACAGGCCTTCGGACGCGTCGGGCACGTTGTCGCTGGCGAACAGCTTGGGCGGCACGTTGACCTCGTCGGGACGCGGCGTGCCCAGGTTCGGCTGGTTCACGATGGGCTGGATGGGCCCCACGGCCGGGATGAAGAGCCCCTGCCCCGCCTGCAGCACCTGCAGCGCGGTCTGCCCGCCCTGCCCGACCTCGATGGAGCCGAGCCAGGTCCACAGCGTCAGGCCCGCCCCCGGTTCGCCCGGCTCGCCGGCGCAGGCGCCGGTGCACATCACGTCGAAACCGGTGCCGCGGATGCCGATGGTCGCGGTCGCGGTGCTGAAGCCGACGTTGCGGTTGTTGGCGCGGGCGATCAGGCCGGTCAGCGCGCGGACCGAGCCGCGCAGGATGGAGGCCAGGAAGCGGCCGTCACCCGCGTTGCTGTTGTCGTAGACGAAGTTGTCCAGCCGGAAGCGCGTCTGCGAGCCGAGCGTGACGCGCGTGTCGTCGCGGAAGGCGAGCACGGCCTGGGCGCCGCGCGCGGTCTCGACCAGGTCGCCCGGATAGACGCTGCCGCCGTCGACCAGCCGGCGGCGGGTGCCGCCGCCGTCGGTGGCGAAGATCTCGCCCTGGGCGTTGACGATCTTGGCGCTGGCCTGCACGGCGTTGGGCCGGGCCGATTCCTGGATCTGCGTGGATTCCTGGCCGCAGTCGGTGCGGCAGACCCGCGCGTCGAAGTCGGTGCCGCGGATGCCGATGGTGGCCGTGTTGGTCTGCACCCGCGCCGCGTTGGGCGAGTTCTTGGAAATGACGCCGGTCACGGCGCGGAAGCCGCCGCGCACGAGCTGCATCAGGAAGCTGTTGTCGGGCGCGTTCTCGCGGAACTGGTACTGCTGCAGCACGAGCTCGGAGTTCGGGCGCACCGTCATGCGGGTGCCGTCCTGCAGCTTGATGATGGCCGACGCGCCCTCGGAAGTCGTCAGGCGGTCGCCCTCGCGCAGGGGCAGTCCCCTGCCCAGGGTGCGGGGCGCCTCGCCCGGCGTCTGGGCGAAGCCGACGCCGCGGGAGAACTCGACCTCGCCGGCGGACTGGGCGCGCACCGGGGCCGCTGCCAGCAGGCTGCCGGCGATGGCGAGGAACGCAAGCCATGGGAACTGCTTGTGTGCGGCGGTCATGGAGGAACCTCCGGTAACCGGTCTTTCAACCGGAATCCTGAACTCTTCCGGGTTATACACGGTTGCCGACGAGGCGCCCCCTCCCATCCGGGAGGGGGCGCCCGTCCCTCGTGCGGGATTTCACGAGCCCGTCGGATTTTCAGGCAGGCGTCGCAGCCGCGTTCGCAGGTCCTCTTCCAGGGCGGGAAGCTTCGCGCCCACCTGCTCCAGCAGCGCCGGGTCGGTGCTGCGCCGCGGCGCCGCCCACAACGGGGCGGGGAAGTGGCTGTCCCAGTCGAAACGCGCGACGACGTGCCAGTGCAGGTGCGGCACCATGTTGCCGAGCGCGGCCACGTTCACCTTGGCCGGCCGCAGGTGGCGCAGCAGGGCGTCCTCGACCGCCGCCACCACGTCCATGCACTCATGCCGCTCGGCCGCGCCCAGTTCGGAGAACTCGCGCACGTGCTCCTGCCACACCACGCGATAGAAGGCCGGGAAGCCCGCTTCCTCCGCGTGGATGAGCCGCCAGCGGCCGGCCTGCACGAGCACGCGGCCCCCGGGCGCGTCGCACAGGGCGCAGCCCGGCAGCTTCACACGAGCACCCGTTCGATGCCGCCGTTGTTCGCGGCCTTCACGTAGTCCTTCATCCAGTCCGCGCCCAGGATCTTGTTGGCCATCTCGATGACGACGTAGTCGGCTTCCAGCAGGCCGTTCTGCAGGTCGTGGCTGTAGCGGTGCATGCCCTGCAGGCAGCTCGGGCAGCTGGTGAGGATCTTGATGTTGTCCTTCTCGCCGACGGCGCCGGAGGCGCGCAGCGCGGCCTCGTCCTTGCGCAGTTCTTCCTCCTTGCGGAAGCGCACCTGCGTGGAGATGTCCGGCCGCGTGACGGCCAGCGTGCCCGACTCGCCGCAGCAGCGTTCCGACTTGCGCACGTTCTCGCCCAGCAGCGCCTTGACCGTCTTCATCGGGTCCTGCAGCTTCATGGGCGAGTGGCAGGGGTCGTGGAACAGGTAGCCCCCCGCGCCCTCCAGCTTGATGCCCTTTTCCAGCAGGTACTCGTGGATGTCGATGATGCGGCAGCCCGGGAAGATCTGGTCGAACTCGTAGCCCTGCAGCTGGTCGTAGCAGGTGCCGCAGGACACCACCACCGTCTTGATGTCCAGGTAGTTCAGCGTGTTGGCCACGCGGTGGAACAGCACCCGGTTGTCGGTGATCATCTTCTCGGCCTTGTCGAACTGGCCGGAGCCGCGCTGCGGATAGCCGCAGCAGAGATAACCGGGCGGCAGCACGGTCTGCACGCCGGCGTGCCACAGCATCGCCTGCGTGGCCAGCCCCACCTGCGAAAACAGGCGCTCGGAGCCGCAGCCGGGGAAGTAGAAGACCGCCTCGGTCTCGGCGGTGGTCGTCTTCGGGTCGCGGATGATCGGGACGTAGTCCTTGTCCTCGATGTCCAGCAGCGCGCGCGCCGTGCGGTTGGGCAGCCCGCCGGGCAGCTTCTTGTTGATGAAGTGCACCACCTGCTCCTTCACCGGCGCCGTCCCGTGCGTGTCGGGCGGGCGCTTGACCTGCAGGTGCGCCAGGCCGCGCAGCAGGTTGTTGCCCATGCGCTGGGCGCGGTAGCCGATGCCGACCACCAGGGCGCGGATCGCCTTGATGCTTTCCGGGTTGGTGGCGTTGAGCATCAGCATGGCCGCGAAGTTGCCCGGGCGGAAGCTCTTCTTGCCCATCTTGCGCAGCAGGTTGCGCATGTTCATGGTGACGTCGCCGAAGTCGATCTTCACCGGGCAGGGGTTCAGGCACTTGTGGCACACCGTGCAGTGGTCCGAGACGTCCTCGAACTCCTCCCAGTGCTTGATGGACACGCCGCGGCGCGTCTGCTCCTCGTACAGGAAGGCCTCCACCAGCAGCGAGGTCGCCAGGATCTTGTTGCGCGGGCTGTACAGCAGGTTGGCGCGCGGCACGTGCGTCGCGCACACCGGCTTGCACTTGCCGCAGCGCAGGCAGTCCTTGATGGAATCGGCGATCGCGCCGATGTCCGACTGCTGCATGATGATCGACTCGTGCCCCATCAGGCCGAAGGACGGCGTGTAGGCATTCGTCAGGTCGGCGTACACCGAGGTGTCCGCGTCCACCTTGCCGACGCTCTCGCGGCGCAGCAGCTTGCCGCGGTTGAAGCGGCCCTCGGGGTCGACCCGCTGCTTGTACGCGGCGAAGGGCGCGATCTCCTCGTCGGTGAGGAACTCCAGCTTGGTGATGCCGATGCCGTGCTCGCCGGAGATCACGCCGTCCAGCGACCGCGCCAGCGCCATGATGCGCTTGACCGCCTCGTGCGCGCTTTGCAGCATCGCGTAGTCGTCGCTGTTGACGGGGATGTTGGTGTGCACGTTGCCGTCGCCCGCGTGCATGTGCAGCGCGACCCACACGCGGCCCTTGAGCACGCGCTGGTGGATGGCGTTGACCTCGGCCAGGATGGGCGCGAAGGCATTGCCGGCGAAGATGGCGGCCAGCGGCGCGCGGATCTGCGTCTTCCAGCTCGCGCGCAGGCCGTGGTCCTGCAGTTGCGCGAACAAGGGCTCGACGCGGGCCAGCCAGTCCTGCCACTGCGCGCGCACGTCGCGGACCAGGGCCAGCGCCTGCTGCACCCGGTCCTCCAGCAGTTCGGCCGAGGGGATCTCGCCGGCGTCGTCCTGCTTGCCCAGCGGCAGCCGGCCGCGGGCGAAGAACAGTTCCAGCTCGTCGGCCAGCTGGATCTTGTTGCGCAGCGACAGCTCGATGTTGATGCGCTCGATGCCGTCGGTGTACTCCGCCATCCGCGGCAGCGGGATCACCACGTCCTCGTTGATCTTGAAGGCGTTGGTGTGCTTGCTGATGGCCGCCGTGCGCTTGCGGTCCAGCCAGAACTTCTTGCGTGCTTCCGGGCTGATGGCGATGAAGCCCTCGCCGCTGCGCGAGTTGGCGATGCGCACGACTTCCGAGGTGGCGCGCGCCACGGCGTCGGTGTCGTCGCCGGCGATGTCGCCCACCAGCACCATCTTGGGCAGCCCGCCGCGCTTGGACTTGGTGGCGTAGCCGACGGCCTTGAGGTAGCGGTCGTCCAGGTGCTCCAGCCCGGCCAGCACCACGCCGCTGCGGCGCTGCTCGGCGAACATGAAGTCCTTGATCTCGACGATGCTGGGCACCGCGTCGCGCGCGTTGCCGAAGAATTCCAGGCACACCGTGCGCGTGTGCTGCGGCATGCGGTGCACGACCCAGCGGGCGCTGGTGATCAGGCCGTCGCAGCCTTCCTTCTGGATGCCGGGCAGGCCGGACAGGAACTTGTCGGTGACGTCCTTGCCCAGGCCTTCCTTGCGGAAGCTCGCGCCGGGGATCTCCAGCCGCTCGGTGCGGGCGGGCTTCGTCCAGTCGACCTTGTTCGACGCCGGGAAGTAGCGCAGCTCGAAGCTGGCGAGCGGCGCGTCGTGGATCTTGCCGAGGTTGTGGTCCAGGCGGACCACCTCCAGCCATTCGGCATCGGGCGTGACCATGCGCCAGGACACCAGGTTGTCCAGCGCGGTGCCCCACAGCACGGCCTTCTTGCCGCCGGCGTTCATGGCGATGTTGCCGCCGATGCAGGAGGCTTCCGCCGACGTCGGGTCCACGGCGAACACGAAGCCCGCGCGTTCGGCGGCGTCGGACACGCGCTGCGTCACCACGCCGGCTTCCGTCCACACGGTGGCCACCGGCTCGGCGTGGCCGGGGATGGCCACGCGCTCCACCTCGGTCATCGCTTCCAGCTTCTCGGTGTTGATCACCGCGCTCTTCCACGTCAGCGGGATCGCGCCGCCGGTGTAGCCGGTGCCGCCCCCGCGCGGGATGATGGTCAGTCCCAGTTCGATGCAGCCCTTGACCAGGCCGGCCATCTCCGCCTCGGTGTCGGGCGTGAGCACCACGAAGGGGTACTCGACGCGCCAGTCGGTGGCGTCGGTCACGTGCGAGACGCGCGACATGCCGTCGAACTTGATGTTGTCCCTGGCCGTGTACTTGCGCAGCAGCCGCTGGGTGCGGGTGCGCAGTGCGGCCGTTTCGCCGAAGGCCAGGTCGAAGCTGTGGACCGCGGCCTGCGCGGCTTCGAGGAGCTCGCCCACCAGGCCGTCGCGCTGCGGATCCGCCTGCGGGTCGCGCCGCTTGCCGATTTCCGCCAGGCGGTGGTGCAGCGCTTCCACCAGCATGCGGCGGCGCTTCGGGTTGTCCAGCAGGTCGTCCTGCAGGTACGGGTTGCGCTGCACGACCCAGATGTCGCCCAGCACCTCGTACAGCATGCGGGCCGAGCGGCCGGTGCGGCGCTCCTCGCGCAGCCGGTTCAGGACCTCCCAGGCGCGGGTGCCCAGCACCCGGATCACGATCTCGCGGTCCGAGAACGAGGTGTAGTTGTAGGGGATCTCGCGCAGGCGCGGCGCATCGCCGTCGACCGCAGCCATCAGTTGTTCGAGTGTGGTCGGCGCGTTCATTGTGTCAGTGCAACGTCAGCCAACGATGCAAGCGGCTGGGGGGCGATGTTACCGCAGTGCAGCATCCCTCCGGGGCCGGCGGTCATGGGAAACCCGCTTGTTGCTGCCGGACCTCGACTGTCTAATCCGCGTCACACGAAAACCGTAGAGTCGCGGTCTTTCGGCATTCGAACAGGAGTTGATGGAATGAAATCCAGGTTTTCCGCGCTAGCCCTCGCCACCGCCTTCTTCGCCGCGGCCCCCGCGCATGCGCAGACCGAGATCCAGTGGTGGCATTCGATGACCGGTGGGCTGAACGACTGGGTGATCGACCTGGCCAACGGCTTCAATGCCAGCCAGAAGGACTACAAGGTCGTGCCGACCTACAAGGGCAGCTACGACGAGTCGATGTCGGCGTCCATCGCGGCCTTCCGCGCCGGCAACGCGCCGCACATCCTGCAGGTGTACGAAGTGGGCACCGCCACGATGATGGGCGCCAAGGGCGCGATCGTGCCGGTGGGCAAGGTGCTGGCCGACGCCGGCTACCGGTTCGACCCGAAGATCTACATTCCCGCGGTGGTGGGCTACTACACGGCGCCCAACGGCCAGATGCTCAGCTTCCCGCTGAACAGCTCCACCACCGTCCTGAACTACAACAAGGACCTCTTCAGGAAGGCCGGCCTCGACCCGAACAAGCCGCCGCAGACCTGGCCCGAAGTCGCGCTGGCCGCGGCGAAGCTGAAGGCCTCCGGCGTCGCCTGCCCGTTCACCACCAGCTGGCAGGGCTGGACCCAGCTGGAGAGCTTCTCCACCTGGCACAACACCCTGTTCGCCACCCAGAACAACGGTTTCGGCGGCACGTCCGCGCGGCTCGCGTTCAACAGCCCGCTGCACGTGCGCCACATCGACAACCTGGCCAACATGGCCAAGAACGGCCTGTTCCACTACCGCGGCCGCGGCAACAAGGCCGACTCCGCCTTCTATTCCGGCGAATGCGCGATGGCCACGGCGAGCTCCTCCACCTACGCCAGCATCAAGAAGAACGCCAAGTTCGACTTCGGCATCGCGCCGCTGCCCTACTACCCGGACGTGCCCGGCGCCCCGCAGAACACCATCATCGGCGGCGCCTCGCTGTGGGTGATGTCCGGCAAGAAGGCCCCGGAGTACAAGGGCGTGGCCGCCTTCTTCAACTACCTGCTGAACCCCGAGATCCAGGCGAAGAGCCACCAGCGCACGGGCTACCTGCCGATCACCATGGCGTCCTTCCAGATGACCGAGAAGGCGGGTTTCTACAAGGAGAATCCCGGCACCGACACCGCGGTGAACCAGATGATCCGCAAGACGACCGACAAGTCGCGCGGCGTGCGCCTGGGCAACTTCAACCAGATCCGCGCCATCATGGACGAGGAACTGGAACAGGTCTGGGCCGGCAAGAAGACGGCCAAGGAGGCGCTGGACGAAGCCGTGAAGCGCGGCAACGAGCAGCTGGTGCGCTTCCAGGCGGCCAACAAGGGCTGATCCTCGTCCCCGCGCAGGCGGGGACCAAGGCTTCCGGGTTGGCAAAGCCCCGCGTTGCGGGGCTTTTTCGTGAACGCCCTGGGTCCCCGCCTTCGCGGGGTTGACGTAGCTGTCTCATAACCGATCGGTTCATCCACAATAGCGCGCCATGGAAAAGAGGGTCCGTTTCAAGAGCTGGTGGCTGCCCTGGGTGCTGCTC
>JALHLO010000136.1 GCA_022844525.1 Ramlibacter sp. | reverse complement strand
GGCGGGTGGGCAGGTCCGCCGGGCGGGTGGGCAATTCGGCGGGGCGGGTCGGCATCTCCGCCGGCCGCGTGGGCAGGTCGGCGGGCCGGGTGGCGCGCTGCGCGAGTTCGGGCTCCACCAGGACCGATTCGTCGGTGAGGTGGGCGGTGGCGTCGAACACCTCGCTGCAATGGCCGCAGCGCACCCAGCCCTCGGAAATCTTCAGCTGGTCCGGGACGACACGGAACATCGTGCCGCAGGAGGGGCAGCTGGTGATCAGGCTCATGAGCCAGCGATTGTAGGGATGCCGGCCCGCGGACTCAGAGTCCGGCCGTCATGAGGATCCAGCCGTCCTCCTCGTCGCCCACCTCCAGCGCGCAGTAAGGCGCATACGCGGCCTTCAGTTCGTCGGCCTGGCGCGACAGGATGCCGGCCAGCACCAGGTGGCCGCCGGGGGCCACGTGGCCGCACAGCAGCGGCGCCAGCACCTTCAGGGGCGTGGCGAGGATGTTGGCGAGCACCGTCCCGTACTGGCCGCTCGCCCGGTCCGGCAGGCCGGCCATCAGCGCGACGCCGTTCGCCTTGGCATTGCCCTCGGTGGAACGCACGGCCGCTTCGTCGATGTCGACCGCATCCACGCTGCCGGCGCCGAACTTGGCCGCGCCAATGGCCAGGATGCCGGAGCCGCAACCGTAGTCCAGCACGCGCTGGCCCTGGGGCGGATGCCGGGCGATCCAGCGCAGGCACATGCGGGTGGTGGGATGGGTGCCGGTACCGAAGGCCAGCCCCGGGTCGAGCCGGATGACCTGCTGCGCCTGCGGCGGCGGCTCGTGCCAGGTGGGCACGATCCAGAAGCTGGGCGTGATCTCCACCGGCTCGAACTGCGACTGCGTCAGGCGCACCCAGTCCTGCTCCGGCACTTCGACGATCGCGATGAACTTGCAGCCGGCGAAGAAGTCCTGGGGCGCGAGCAGCTCCGCCGCCTCCTTGGCCTGCGACTGCTCGGCGAACAGCGCGATCACCAGCGAGCGCTGCCAGCCCTCCCTGGGCGGCGGCATGCCGGGCTCGCCGAACAGGGCCTGTTCGGCGGGCGTCTGCGCATCGGCGTCCTCCACCGAGATGCTCAGCGCGTCGAGCGCCTCCAGCGCGTCACCGACCGGCTCGACGCGCTCCTCGGGGCACAGCAGGCGCAGTTCGTACATCGTGCCGGGCTAGCGCTTGTGATGCGAGAGCCACTCTTCCAGGTAGTGGATGTTGGTGCCGCCGGCCATGAACTTGGCGTCCACCATCAGCTCGCGGTGCAGCGGGATGTTGGTCTTGATGCCTTCGACCACCGTCTCGCCGAGCGCCCCGCGCATGCGGGCCAGCGCCTGGTCGCGCGTGTCGCCGTGCACGATGATCTTGCCGATCATGCTGTCGTAGTTGGGCGGCACGAAGTAGTTGTTGTACACGTGCGAGTCGACGCGCACGCCCGGCCCGCCGGGCTGGTGCCACAGGTGGATGCGCCCGGGCGAGGGCACGAAGTTGTACGGGTCCTCGGCGTTCACGCGGCACTCGATGGCGTGCCCGCGCAGCACGATGTCGCCCTGCTTGAAGGGCAGCTTCTCGCCGGCGGCCACCTGGATCTGCGTCTTGACGATGTCGATGCCCGTGATCAGCTCGGTCACCGGGTGCTCCACCTGCACGCGGGTGTTCATCTCGATGAAGTAGAACTCGCCGTTCTCGTACAGGAACTCGAAGGTGCCCGCGCCGCGGTAGCCGATCTTCTTGCAGGCGGCGGCGCAGCGGTCGCCGATCTTTTCGATCAGCTTGCGCGGGATGCCCGGCGCCGGCGCTTCCTCGATGATCTTCTGGTGGCGGCGCTGCATGGAGCAGTCGCGCTCGCCCAGGTAGACCGCGTTCCTGTGCTTGTCGGCCAGGATCTGGATCTCGATGTGGCGCGGGTTCTGGAGGAACTTCTCCATGTACACGGCCGGATTGCCGAAGGCGGCCTGCGCCTCGGCCTTGGTCATCTGCACCGAGTTGATCAGCGCCGCCTCGGTGTGGACCACGCGCATGCCGCGGCCGCCGCCGCCGCCGGCGGCCTTGATGATCACGGGGTAGCCGACCGCCTTGGCGATGCGGCGGACCTCCACCGGGCTGTCCGGCAGTTCGCCTTCGGAGCCGGGCACGCAGGGCACGCCCGCCTTGATCATGGCCTGCTTGGCCGAGACCTTGTCGCCCATGGTGCGGATGTTCTCCGGCGTCGGGCCGATGAACTGGAAGCCGCTCTTTTCCACCCGCTCGGCGAAGTCGGCGTTCTCGGAGAGGAAGCCGTAGCCGGGGTGGATCGCCTCGGCGTCGGTCACTTCGGCCGCCGCGATGATGGCCGGCATGTTCAGGTAGCTCTGGGCCGAGGGGGGCGGGCCGATGCAGACGGCCTCTTCGGCCAGCTTCACGTACTTGGCTTCGCGGTCGGCCTCGGAATAGACCATCACCGCCTTGACGCCCAGTTCGTTGCAGGCCCGTTGAATGCGAAGCGCGATTTCGCCGCGGTTCGCGACCAGGATCTTCTTGAACATGCTTATTCGATCGTGAACAGGGGCTGCCCGTATTCGACCGCCTGGCCGTTCTCGCACAGGATCTGCGTGATGGTGCCGGCCTTGTCGGCCTCGATCTCGTTGAGGATCTTCATCGCCTCGATGATGCAGATCGTGTCGCCTTCCTTCACCTGGCTGCCCACCTCCACGAAGGACTTGGCGCCCGGCGCCGAGGCGCGGTAGAAGGTGCCGACCATCGGCGACTTGACCGTGTGGCCCTTGGGCGCTTCGGGGACGGCGGGGGCCGGAGCCGGTGCGGCGGGCGCGAGCGCGGCCGGCGCGACAGCGGCCTGCATCGGCATCGGCTGGTGGCCCGCCTGGACCATCGCGGGCCCCCCCTTGACGATGCGGACCTTGCCTTCGGCCTCCGTGATCTCGAGTTCGGACACGTTCGATTCCGACACCAGGTCGATCAGCGTCTTGAGTTTGCGCAAGTCCATGGGGAGCTTCTCCTGCCTCGTTCGAGAGGACGCGAATTTACAGCAAAATTCGCTTACTTCCGGCTTTTGACCCGAACGAAGGCTAAATTTCTTGATGTTGGGGCGCCACGGAAGGCGTGGCGCCAGCGGCGAGGGGGCCGGCAGGCCCCTCAGGCCAGCGAGGACCAGGCCTTGAGGTCGGTCTCGTGGACACGGCCCATTCTACGCTGGCGGATGCGCCCCTCCGAATCCAGGACCACGGAGAACGGCAGGCCGCCGGCCAGGTTGCCCAGGCTGCGCGTCAGGTCCGTGCCGTCAAAACCGGCCAAGCCGATCGGAAAGCTCACCGGCGTGCGTTGCAGGAACTTGCGCACGGAGGACGGCTGGTCGATGGCGAGTCCGATCACTTGCCAGCCGTTCGCCGCATGTTGGCGGTAGAACGCATCGAGCAGCGGCATTTCTTCGATGCAGGGCGCGCACCAGGTCGCCCAGAAGTTCACCAGCAGCGGCTTGCCGCGTAGTGACGCCATTTCCAGCGATCCGCCCTGCGGCATCTCGAACTTCTGCGACCACAGCTGCTGCAGCACCGCCGCATCCGGGTTGGGTTGCGCTTCGCGCTGGCGCCACCAGGCGTAGCCCGCACCGGCGGCGGCGGCCACGCCCGCCACCGAGGCGATCAGCCAGCCGCGGCGTGCGAGCGCATGCGGTGCGGGGGCGCTCACTTCCTCATTCATGTTCCTTCTCCTCCAGCAGCGCGCGGACGGCGGCCAGGTCGCCCCGGGGCGTGCGCCCCTTGGCGTCCGGCTTCAGGGCCCCGCGCAGGTCGTCGTGATCGTAGACCAGCAGATGCACGCCGATCTCCTCGCCCAGTTCGCGGCTCATGCTGCTGATGCTCAGGGCCTCGACGGATTCGCCGTGGAAGCCGGTCACCGTGCGCGGCGTGTAGTCGACGCCGTGTTCGATCAGCTTGATCTCCGCCGACTTGGAATCGTCGCAGAACAGCTGCAGGTAGATGTCGGACAGGCGCGTCGCCGTGCCGTGCCACACCGCGCCCCCGAGGTAGGGCCGGAACTCCGCCAGCCGCTCCATCCAGGTGAGGGCCAGGCGGCGCAGTGCCGCCAGTTCCGCCGGCTGGGTCTCGGCGCAGAAGATGTCTATGTATTCGCGCACCGCGTCTTCCACGGCGTCGTTGTCCGGCAGCGCCGTGCGGGCGCCCAGCCCCATCTGCTTGACGGCGCGGCGCTTGGCCGGCCCGTACTCCAGGCCCTCCTCCACCACCATCCGGGCGGCGGCGGCGGCGATCTCCGACTGCAGGGTGTCCATCGGGTGCATTCTGCATGGACGGTCCCGGCCCCGGGCCCTACAGTGGTTTGCCACCACCAGCCGGGAGCCGCGCATGCAAAGCACCATGATGACCACGCCGCTGTCGCTCAACCACCTGCTCGAGCGCGCGGGGCGGCTGTTCCGGGGCAACGAGATCGTGTCGCGCCTGCCGGACAAGTCGCTGCGCCGGCACACCTACGGCCATTTCCACCGGCGCGCGCGCTCGCTGGCGTCGGCCTTGCGAAAGCTGGGCCTGCAGAAGGGCGAGCGCGTGGCCACGCTGTGCTGGAACCACCACGCGCACCTGGAGTGCTATTTCGGGATCCCGGCGGCCGGCGGGGTGATGCACACGCTGAACCTGCGGCTGTCGCCCGACGAGATCGGCTGGATCGCGGGCGATGCGAAGGACCGGTTCCTGGTCGTGGACGACGTGCTGCTGCCCTTGTACCGGCAGGTCGCCCCGCTGCACAAGTTCGAGAAGGTGATCGTGTTCCCCTTCTCCGGCGCGCCGGTCGCCGCGGAGTTCACCGATTACGAGGCGCTGCTGGCCGACGCCGACCCGGACGGCTTCCGCTACGCGGAGCACGGCGAGGACGATCCGGTCGCCATGTGCTACACGTCGGGCACGACCGGCCGGCCCAAGGGCGTGGCCTATTCGCACCGCTCCACCATCCTGCACACGCTGGTGGCCAGCCTGGGCGATTTCTGGGGGCTGCGCGGCACCGACGTGGTCATGCCGGTCACGCCCATGTTCCACGCCAACAGCTGGGGCATGCCTTACGGGGCCGTGATGATGGGCGTGAAGCTGGTCTTCCCCGGCCCGCACCTGCATCCGGAGGACCTGCTGGACCTGATGCAGGTGGAGCCGCCGACGCTGTCGCTGGGCGTGCCCACCATCTGGATGAGCCTGATCCAGACCTACGACGCTTCCCAGGACGAGGACTCGCCGCACTACGGGCGCTGGCGGCTGCCCGCCGGCATGCGTTCGCTCGTGGGCGGCGCCGCCGTGCCGGAAGCGCTGATCCGCGCCTTCGACCGCCACGGCATCTGGATCATGCAGGGCTGGGGCATGACCGAGACCTCGCCGGTGTGCACCATCTCCTATCCGCGCGCCGAGCTGCAGGGCGCCAGCGGCGACGAGAAGTACCGCCGCGCCGCCATGGCCGGCGTGCCGGTGCCGCTGGTGGACCTGCGCGTGTGGGGCGACGCCGGCGAGCAGCCCTGGGACGGCAAGAGCGTCGGCGAGATCCAGGTGCGCGGCCCCTTCATCACCGGCAGCTACCACGAGGTGCCGGCAAGCCCGGAGAAGTTCACCGCCGACGGCTGGCTGCGCACGGGCGACGTGGCCTCGGTCGACGAGCTGGGCTTCGTGCGGATCACCGACCGCACCAAGGACCTCATCAAGTCCGGCGGCGAGTGGATCAGCTCGGTGGACCTGGAGAACGCGCTGATGGCCCACCCCGCCGTGGCCGAAGCCGCCGTCGTCGCCATCCCCGACGAGAAGTGGAGTGAGCGGCCGCTGGCCTGCGTGGTGCTGAAGAAGGGAGCGGATGCGCATCCGGGGCAGCTGAACGAGCACTTGCTCAGGCACGGCTTCGCGAAGTGGCAGCTGCCGGAGCGCTACGAATTCATCGAGGCGGTGCCGCGGACATCGACGGGCAAGTTCTGGAAGTTGAAGTTGCGGGAGAGGTTTCCCAGGTAGCCCCGCCGCACCCGCCACCCCCGCGCAAGCGCCCTGCATGAAATAGGCGGGCTGGTTGTGCCGTAGGACACGGCCGACAGTTGACTTCGCGTCTCCGCACGGCCGGGCCAGCCCCCTAAGATGCGCCGTTCGGAAAAACGGAGCTGCGATGCAGAACACCAGGATCAACGGGGGCACCGTTGTCGCACTTGCCCTCGCAATGGCGCTGGCCGGTGCTGCCGCGCAAGCGCAAACGGTCCTCGCAGCGGGCGGCCTCGCGGAGCTGAGCCTGGAGGAGCTCAGCGACCTGCCCGTCACCTCCGTGAGCGGCCGGCCGGAGAGCCTGCGCAGCGCCCCCGCATCGGTTTTCGTGATTTCGGAGGAAGATATCCGCCGCTCGGCCGCCACCAGCCTGCCGGAGGCGCTGCGGCTCGCGCCCAACCTGCAGGTCGCCCGCATGAGCGCCGGCCAGTACGCGATCAGCGCTCGCGGCTTCAACAACGCAATTGCCAACAAGCTGCTGGTGCTCATCGACGGGCGGACCATCTATTCCACGCTGTTCTCCGGCGTGTTCTGGGACTTTCACGACCTGGTGCTGGAGGACGTGGACCGCATCGAGGTGATCAGCGGCCCGGGCGGCACCCTCTGGGGCGCCAATGCCGTCAACGGCATCATCAACGTCATCACCAAGAGCGCCGCTGCCACCCAGGGCACGCTGGTCTCCGTCACGCGCTCCAGCCGTGGCGGGCAGGAGGCCGTGCGCTGGGGCGGCCGCCTGGGCGAGGCCGGCCACCTGCGCCTGTACGGCCTGGCGATCGACCGCGCCAGTTCCGACCGGGCCGGCGGCGGCGAGGTGCAGGACGGTGCGAGCAAGCTGCAGGCCGGCTTCCGGGCCGACCTTGGCGGCGTCGAGCGCCTGCTCACCTTGCAGGGCGACATCTATCGCGGCGGCGACGATCCCGCCAACAACTTCGCCCCGAAGATGCGCGGCGCCAACCTGTTGGCCCGCTGGGAGAGCCGCCTGGCCGATGGCAGCCCGTTCCGCCTGCAGGGCTACTACGACCTGCAGGAACGCGATGACGTCAACCTGTTTCGCAACCGCGCCGCGTCCTGGGACGCACAGTTCACCCATGAGCCCCTGTTGCCGAAGGGGCACCAGTTGCTGTGGGGCGGCGGCTTGCGCAGCGGCGCCGACCGCAACCAGGACAATGCAGTGGTCCGGTTCGTTCCGCAGGAGCGGCGCCTGCGCTGGGCCAACGTGTTCGCGCAATACCAGCTGGAGCGGGGGCCCTGGCAGTTCACCGCCGGCGCCAAGGCGGAACGAAACAGCTACACAGGGGTGGAGCTGCTGCCCACGCTGCGGGCGGCCTACCAGCATGCCAACCGGTCCACCACCTGGGCGGCGGCGTCGCGCACGGTGCGGGCACCGGCCCGCATCGACCGGGACTTCCACTTCCCGGGCAATGCGCCCTTCATCATCGCCGGCGGGCCGGACTTCCAGTCCGAGGTGGCGCGGGTGTTCGAGCTGGGCCAGCGCGGCGGCTTCGGGCGCAACCTGTCGTATTCGGCGACCCTGTTCCGCCAGAGCTTCGACGGCCTGCGCGGCGGCTCCGGCTTCCCGCTGCGGCTGGCCAATCGCTTCGAGGGCAACGTCGACGGGCTGGAGGCCTGGGCCCAGTGGCAACCCGCGCAGGCTGTACGCTTCATGGCGGGCCACCTGCACCTGCGCAAGGACCTGCGGGCCAGCGCTCCGCCAGAAGATGCCGGCGGCATCGCCAACCTGGGCAACGACCCGCGCAACCAGTGGAAGCTGCGCGCGCAGTTCGACCTGCCGCACCGCACCGAGCTCGACCTGCTGGTGCGGCGCATCGGTTCCCTGCCGGCGCCGTTCGTGCCAGCGTATGTCGCGGCCGACCTGCGCCTGGGCTGGCAGGTGACCCCGCGACTGGACGTCTCCCTGCTGGCGCAGAACCTGTTCGGCCGGCGCCATGCGGAATTCGGCGACGGCCCCACCTCCAGCGTCTTCGACCGGCGCGTGTTCCTGCGGGCAGTATTCCAGCTGTGATCCGCAGCCTCGCCCGTCGCCGGATCGTGCTCGCCGCCTGCGCCGTGCCCTGTGCGGCCGGGGTGGGGCTGGCGCGCGCGCAGGGGCAGGGCCTGGGGCTGGCGCGCGAGAGCGCGGTCAAGGCGGCCTTCCTCTACAAGTTCGGCGCCTTCGTCGAGTGGCCCGCCGGCGCCTTTCGCTCGCCCCAGTCCGCGTTCGTGATCGGGGTCTATGGCGACGAGGCCGTGGCTTCCGAACTGGAGCAGATCACCCAGGGCCGGAACGTGGGCGACCGGCGGGTCGAGGTCCTGAGAGTGCGGGCGCCGGAAGACATCCGGGGCCTGCACCTCCTGTACGCCGGCGGGGCGCGCGAAAGCCGGGCGCGGGAACTGCTCGAGGCCGTGCGTGGGCCGGTGCTGACCGTGGCCAACGCGCCGCTGACGGGGCAGGCGGCGCCGGTGCTGCACTTCAGCGAAGAGCAAGGGCGGGTGCGCTTCGGTGCGTCGCTGCCGGCGGCGGCGGCGCGCGGGCTGCGCCTGAGTTCCCGGCTGCTGGCTGTGGCCCATCACGTGGAGACCCTGCGATGATCATCGCGCCGGGCGCCAGCATCCAGCGCAAGCTGAGCCTGATCCTGCTGGCCACCGTGGGCCTGGCGCTGCTGATCGCCGCCGGCGCGCTGCTGCTGGTGGAGGCGCGCAAGGAATGGCGCGACGCGCGCGCGCAGATCACCGCCCAGGCCGACATCGTGGGCCTGGCGAGCGAAGCGGCCCTGGCGTTCGGCGACCCCAAGGCGGCCGAACAGAACCTGCGGGTGCTGGTGGCACAGCCGGCGGTACTCTCGGCGGCGCTCTACGACCCGCAAGGCCGGCTCTTCGCCAGCTACCTCCCGGCCGGCGAGGACGGCCTCATTCCCGCGACCGCGCCGCCCAAGGGCCTGGACTTCGGCTGGTGGACGGCCAGCATCGTGCGCCCGGTGCTGTCCAACCGCGAGGAGATCGGCAGCGTCTACGTGCATTACCGCCATTCGATGCTGGCGCACCTGACCGAGCACGCCGGCTGGCTGCTGGCGGTGACGCTGGCCAGCCTGCTGGGCGCATTGCTGCTGGCGCAGCGGCTGCAGCGCTCACTGACCGGCCCGATCGAGGAAGTCAGCCGGGTCGCGCGCACGGTGCTGGACCGCGGCTCCTTCGACGTGCGCGCCACCAAGCGCAGCGACGACGAGGTGGGTCAGCTGGTGGACGCCTTCAACACCATGCTGGACGAGCTCGGCCAGCGCGCGGCGGTGCTGCAGGAGGCCAACGCCGCGCTCAGCGCGAGCGAGACGCGCTACCAGCTGGCCGTGCGCGGCTCCAGCGCGGGCCTGTGGGACTGGGACCTGCGCGAGCGCACGATGTTTCACTCGCCGCGGCTGAAGGCCATGCTCGGTTATCCGGAGGAGGAGTTCCCCGACCGGCCCGATGCACTGCTGAACGTCATGCACCCCGAGGACCGGCCGCGGGTGCTGGAGGCGCTGCGTGCCCACCTGCGCGACGACCTGCCCTTCCAGATCGAGTGCCGCCTGCGCGAGAAGGACGGCCGCTGGCGCTGGTTCCTGGTGACCGGGATGGCGCTGAAGGACGGCCAGGGCCGCTCCTATCGCATGGCCGGCTCGCTGGTCGACATCTCCGGGCGCAAGGAATACGAACTGCTGCTGCAGCAGTCCAACCGCGCCAAGGACGAATTCCTGGCGACGCTGGCACACGAGCTGCGCAACCCGCTGGCCCCGCTGCGCACCGGGCTGCAGATCCTGAAGAAGCCCACCGCGGCCGAGCCCACGGTGCGCCGCACGCTGGAGACGATGGACCGGCAGCTGACGCACATGGTGCGGCTGATCGACGACCTGCTGGACATCTCGCGCATCAACAGCGGCAAGATCCGGCTCGAGCTGGGCCGCACGTCCCTGCGCGCAGCGGTGCAGACGGCACTGGAGCTGTCGCGACCCGCCATCGACGCCGCCGGCCACGCGCTGCACGTGGACCTGCCTGAGGGCGATATCGAGCTGCACGGCGATGAGACGCGGCTCGCGCAGGCTTTCGGCAACATGCTGAACAACGCCGCCAAGTACACGCCACCCGGAGGCCAGATCGCCCTGCGGATGCAGCAGGAGGGCGCCGATGCCTTCGTGGAGATCCGCGACAACGGAGTCGGCATTCCCCCGGAGATGCTGGACAAGGTGTTCGGCCTGTTCGCGCAGGTCGAAGGCAGCGGCAGCCGCGCAGCCGGCGGGCTGGGCATCGGCCTGTTCCTGGCGCGCGGCCTGGTCGAGATGCATGGCGGCACCGTGCGCGCGAGCAGTGCCGGCGTGGGCCGTGGCAGCACCTTCACCGTGCAGCTGCCCGCGCTCGCGGCGGCGCCGGCGGCTGCGTTGACCGCGGAACACCCCGCTCACGGCGCGACGGCCGGCAACGCGGTGCGCGTGCTGGTGGTCGACGACAACGAGGATGCGGCCGACACGCTCACCACGTTCCTGGAGATGGTCGGCATGCACACGCAGGCGGTGTACGACGGGCCGGCGGCGCTCCCGGCGGCGCTTTCCTTCCAGCCGGACCTGGTGCTGCTGG
>JALHLO010000135.1 GCA_022844525.1 Ramlibacter sp. | reverse complement strand
CCGCCGCCCTTCTGGGCGATGGAAAGCCTGCTGAAGGAGTACCCGATCTCCAGCGCCGAGGGTCTGGCGCTGATGCGGCTGGCCGAGGCGCTGCTGCGGGTGCCCGATGCCGAGACCGCGATCGCGCTCACCGCCGACCAGCTCTCGCGCGCGGACTTCGAAGGCTCCGCCGACAGCGCGCTGGCGCGCCTGTCGCACAGCGCGATCGCGCTGTCCAAGCGCTTCCTGCCGGGCGACGGCGCGCAGGCCGAAGGCGGGCTGTTCGCGCGCCTGGGTGCGCGCACCGTCGTCGGCGCCACCCTGCGCGCGGTGCAGCTGCTGGGACGCCAGTTCGTGCTGGGGCAGACGATCGGAGAGGCGATGCACGAGGCCGCCGCCGCGCGCCGGCGCCAGGCCAACCTGCGCTTTTCCTACGACATGCTGGGCGAAGGCGCGCGGACGGCGGAGGACGCGCAGCGCTACCTCGAACACTACCGTGCGGCCATCGCCGCGATCGCGGCCGCCGCCCGCGCCGACGCGCCGGTGCAGGACAACGACGGCATCTCGATCAAGCTCAGTGCGCTGCACCCGCGCTACGAGGCGCTGCAGCAGGACCGCGTCATGCAGGAGCTGCTGCCGCGCGTGTGGGGCCTGTGCCAGCAGGCGGCGCGCGCCAACATCAACCTCACGATCGACGCCGAGGAAGTGGACCGGCTGGAGCTGTCGCTGGACGTGTTCGACGCGCTGGCCGCGCAGGTCGCGCGCGAGCATCCGCAGTGGCGCGGCTTCGGCCTCGCGCTGCAGGCCTACCAGACCCGGGCGCTGGAACTCATCGCCGAAGTGGCGGACATCGCGCGCAGGCACGGCATCCGCCTGATGTGCCGGTTGGTGAAAGGCGCGTACTGGGACGCCGAGATCAAGCGCGCGCAGGAGCTCGGGCTGCCGCACTACCCGGTGTACACGCACAAGCACCACACCGACGTCTCCTACCTCGCCTGCGCGCGGGCGCTGCTGGAGGCGCGGGACGTGATCTTCCCGCAGTTCGCCACGCACAACGCCGGCACCATCGCCGCCATCGTGCAGATGGCCGCCCGCACCGGCGCGCCCTTCGAACTGCAGCGGCTGCACGGCATGGGCGAGGGAATCTACCGCGAGGTGCTGCAGAACCCGCTGATCGCCTGCCGCGTGTACGCGCCGGTGGGGCAGCACCGCGACCTGCTCGCCTACCTCGTGCGCCGCCTGCTGGAAAACGGCGCCAACTCCTCCTTCGTGCACCAGCTGGCCGACGAATCGGTGGGCATGGACGAACTGCTGGAGTCGCCGCTGCACCTCGCCCCGGAATCCTCGCTACCGCTGCCGCCGGACCTGTACGGGCCGGCGCGCCGCAACAGCCTGGGGCTGGACCTCGCGGTGCCCGCGATGCGCGAGCCGCTGCAGCGCGCGCTGGCGACGGTGACGGTTGCGGCGATCCCGTTCGCGGATCCGGCGCAGGTCCCGCAGGCGGTGGAGCGCTCGCTCGCCGCGTGGCATGGCTGGGAGCGCACACCCGCCGACAAGCGCGCGGCGATCCTGCGCCGCGCCGCCGACGCGATGGAGGCGGACCTGCCGCGCCTGTGCGCGCTGCTGGTCAAGGAAGGCGCCAAGACCTGGGGCGACAGCGTGGCCGAAGTGCGCGAGGCGGTGGACTTCCTGCGTTTCTACGCCAACGAAGCCGAGCGCATCCTGCAGCCGGTCACGCTGCCGGGCCCCACCGGCGAGAGCAACGTGCTGCGCCTGACCGGCCGCGGCGCCTGGGTGTGCATCAGCCCCTGGAACTTCCCGCTGGCGATCTTCACCGGCCAGGTCGCGGCGGCGCTGGTCACCGGCAACACCGTGCTGGCCAAGCCCGCGGAGCAGACACCGGCGATCGCGCTGGAAGCCGTGCGCCTGCTGCATGCGGCGGGCGTGCCGGCGGATGCGCTGCAACTGCTGCACGGCCCGGGAGAAACCGTGGGCGCGGCGCTGGTGGCGCAAGCGCGCGTGGCCGGGGTGGTGTTCACCGGCTCCACGCAGGTGGCCAAGATCATCCAGCGCGCGCTCGCGGCCAAGGACGGCGCCATCGTGCCGCTGATCGCGGAAACCGGCGGCATCAACGCGATGCTGGTGGATTCGACGGCGCTGCCGGAACAGGTCGCCGATGCGGTGGTGCAGAGCGCCTTCCGCTCCGCCGGCCAGCGCTGTTCGGCACTGCGCCTGCTGGTGGTGCACGAAGCCGTGGCCGATGGCGTGATCGCGATGATCCAGGGGGCGGCACGCGAACTGGCCACCGGCGACCCGGCGCAGTGGCGCACCGACGTCGGCCCGGTGATCGACGGCGAGGCCTTCGATGGGTTGCAGCGCCACCTGGAGCGCCTGCATGCGCAAGCGAAGCCGCTGCTGCCGCCAGCCACGCCGGACCCGCGCACGCGCCTGATCGCGCCCCAGGCCTTCGAGGTGGCCGGCATCGAGCAGGTCAGGCACGAGGTCTTCGGCCCGGTGCTGCACGTCGCGCGCTGGAGCGGCGACCCGCAGGCGGTGATCCAGGCGATCAACCGCATCGGCTACGGCCTGACGCTCGGGATCCAGACGCGCATCGACAGCCGCGCGGAAGCGCTGGCGCGCGAGGCGCGCATCGGCAACGTCTACGTCAACCGCAACATGATCGGCGCCGTGGTGGGGGTGCAGCCCTTCGGCGGCGAAGGGATGTCGGGCACGGGACCGAAGGCCGGCGGGCCGAACTACCTGGCGCGCTTCTGCGCCGAGCAGACAGTGACGATCAACACGGCGGCGGCGGGCGGCAACGTGGCGCTGCTGGCGCGCGAGCCCGCCTAGTTCAGCGGCGCCGGCAGCGACAGCAGTTCCGGCTCCGGCGGCAGCGTGGCCAGCGGGCGCGGCTGCGCGCGCTCCGGTTGCCGCGGCTGCTGCAGCGGGGTGCCGTGCCCGGCCTCTTCCTGTTCGCGCCCCGCAGCGGTGCCGCCGGCCAGCTTGAACTGCGCCACCGTCTCCACCAGCCGCTGCGCCTCGGCGGCCATCTCCTGCGCCGATTCCGCCGTCTGCTGCACCAGCGCCGCGTTGCGCTGCGTGTTGCCGTCCATCTGGGCGATCGCGCGGTTGACCTGCTCGATGCCGGCCAGCTGCTCGGCGCTCGCGTGCGCGATCTCCGCCACCAGCGCGTTCACCTTCTTCACCGACGTCACGATCTCGTCCATCGTGCGGCCCGCGGCTTCGACCTGGCGGACCCCGCCGTCGACCCGTCCGGTCGCATCCTGGATCAGTCCCTTGATCTCCTTGGCCGCTTCGGCCGAGCGCTGCGCCAGCGAGCGCACCTCGGCGGCCACCACCGCGAAGCCGCGTCCCTGTTCACCCGCGCGGGCCGCTTCCACGGCGGCGTTGAGCGCCAGGATGTTGGTCTGGAAGGCGATGCCGTCGATCACGCCGATGATGTCGCCGATGCGCGAGGAGGCACTGTGGATGCCCTGCATGGTGCTCACCACGCCGCGCACCGCCTCGCCGCCGCGCGCCGCCACGTCCGAGGTGGCGCGCGCGAGCGTGCTCGCCTCGCTGGCGCTGTGGGCGTTCTGCTGCACGGTGGCCGTGAACTGCTCCATGCTGGAGGCACTTTCCTCCAGGCTGGCGGCCTGCTCCTCGGTGCGCCCGGCCAGGTCGCCGCTGCCCCGCTCGATGCGCTGCGCCCCGCCGCGCACCCGTTCGGCCGCGCGCCGGATGTCCGCCACCGAGGACGACAGCGCCTGCCGCATCCACTCCAGCGCCGCCACCAGCTGCCCGACTTCGTCCCGCGAATGCGCCTGGATGGGTTCGGCCAGGTCGCCGCTGGCGATGCGCAGCGCCGCCGTCTTCGCCTGGTCCACCGGCCGCACGATGGCGCGCGTGGTGAGCCAGCCGACGACGATGCCCAGCAGCACCGACAGGGCCGCGCAAGCCGCGATGGCCAGCAGCATCCAGCGCTGCTGGGTCCGGTTCTCCTGCACGGAACGCTGCGCGTCCGCCATGGTGGCCCCGAAGGATTCGCGCAGCAGCCGGCTCAGTGCCTCCCGCTGCGGCGTGAGATCGGCCAGCACCGCGCGCGCGTCTTCCACGCGGCTTTCCGCCGCCTTCTCCAGCAGCGTCTTTTCCAGCGCGGAAGTACGCTCGTTGAGTTCGACGATCTGGTGGGCGGCGTTGCGCGCGGCACCGACGTTCGAAGCGTCCGCCAGGTCCGCGAGGCGGTTGGAGACCTCCGAATAGCGCGTTCCGTTGTCCTGCAGCCTGGCCGTCACCACGCTCTGGCCGTCGGCGGCGGCACTGAGCACGAGATCGCGCAGCAGCAGGGAACGCTCGCCGGCGGTTTCCTGGATGCGCCCGAGTGCATCGAGCATCGCGATGTGGTGCGTGACGAGGGAATCGGCCTGCTTCTGCAGGCGCTGCAATTGCAGCACGCTGACGCCGGCCACCGCCAGCAGGAGCAGCAGCAGCGCGGCGAAGGCGAGAGCCAGGCGCAGGGCTATGCCGCGCGCCCGAAGTGCGGACCAGACTCGCATCGTTACCCCTCCAGGGAGACGGCACGCCTACGCGTAACCGAATGTATTTATGGGGTCAGTGTCCGCGAGTTGGCAGGCGGCGGCAATGGTGGGGCACCCCCGGCGTTGCCAAAAAGTCGACAGGACGCGGCCGCAAGGGCCGCGAGCCTCAGCCTTTGAGCAGGTTGCGCGACACGCGCTGCTGCAGCGGGTCGCCCAGCAGTTCGGTGGCGCTGGGGAGCCTGCCGTCGTAGGCGCCCAGGACTTCCTGCAGGGCCGCCAGGGTGCGCTTCAGCTGGTCTGCATCCTCACCGCGCTGGTCGATGTCGGCGCGCACGTCTTCCAGCGCGCGGAACAGCAGCGCGCGGGTGTTGCCGCGGATCACGAGGTTGCCGTCGGACTGCCAGATGGCCTTGTGCATGTATTTCATTTGGAGCATCTCCCTGGAAGGACTCCAGAATGCTCCGGTGGGCGGGGCTGTCCTGTGGGCCATGCGTGGGTCTTGGGGACGGCGGCTCTCGTCGTGCCGCGTCAGCGGCCAGCACAGCCGTAGCCGCGGTTTCGCGGAAACGCCGTGTCAGCGAAACGCCCGCCGGCCCCAAGACCGGTACGCGATCAGGCCCGTGCGTACTCGTCGCGCAGCTGCCGTTTCAGCACCTTGCCGATGTCGCTGCGCGGCAGCTCCGCCAGGTAGCGCAGGTCCGCCAGCCGCTGCGTCTTGCCCAGTCGTTCGTTGGCCCACGCAAGCAGTTGCTGCGCGGCAGGCGCGTCCCCGCGCACCACCACGAAAGCCACCGGCGACTCGCCCCAGGTCTGCGAGGGCACGCCCACCACCGCGGCTTCGGCCACCGCGGGATGCTCGCGCAGCACGGCCTCGAGGTCGCTCGGGTAGATGTTGAAGCCGCCGCTGATCACCATGTCCTTGCGCCGGTCCATCAGCGTCAGGAACCCGTCCTCGTCGAAGCGGCCGACGTCGCCGGTGCGGATGAAGCGGTTGCCCTGCGCGTCGTGCCACTCGGCCTCGCGCGTCTTCTCCGGCCGGTTCTGGTAGCCGGTCATCATCGAACCCGACCGGCCCACGACCTCGCCGATCTCGCCGCGCGGCACCTCGCGCCCCGCTTCGTCGATCAGGCGGATGTCGTGGCCCTCGGACGGCCTGCCCACGGTGTGCAGCTTGTGCGGGAAGTTGTGCGCCTCCAGGATGCAGGTGCCGCCGCCTTCGGTCATGCCGTAGTACTCCACCAGGCCGCCGGGCCAGCGCTTGAGGATGTCGGCCTTCAGCGCGGCGGCGAAGGGCGCGCTGGTGCAGAACTTCATGCGGAAGGACGACAGGTCGAAGCGATCGAACTGCGGCAGGGCCATCAGGCGCTGGTACTGCACCGGCACCAGCATCGCATGGGTGGCGCGCGCGTCCTCGGCCAGTGCGAGATACGCCGCGGGATCGAAGCGGCCTTCGGTCATCACCACCGTGCCGCCCTTGGCCAGGCAGGGCAACACCGACACCAGGGTGGTGTTGGAGCACAGCGAGGTGGCGACCAGCGCCACCGCATCGGGGCCATAGCCGTAGGTCTCGCCGCGGGCCACGTGGGCCCAGCGCATCGCGTGCGGCTGCACGATGCCCTTGGGCGTGCCCGTGGTGCCGGACGAGTAGATGATGTTGAAGGGCCAGGCCGGCTCGATGGCCACCGGCCGCGGCGCCGCCTTCTCCTGGCCGAGCCAGGCATCGAGCTGATCCATGGGGACGCGTACCGCCTGGGTGGCGAACTCCGGCACGCTGGCGTCCGTGAACAGCAGGGGCGCGCCGCTGTCGGCCACCATGCCGGCGAGCTGTTGCGGCAGGGCGCCCGTGGGCAGCGGCGCGACCGCAAGTCCCGCGCGCAGGCCGCCGAGGAACAGCACCATGTAAGAGATGGAGTTGGGGCCGCAGATCGCGATGCCCTGCGTCGGCTGCAGCCCCTCGCTATGCAGGCGCGCGGCGACGCGGTCGACCTGCGCGTCGAGCTCGCCCCAGGTCATGCGGCCGCTGCCGTGCCGCAGCGCCAGCTGATGCGGGCGCGCCCGCGCGTTCTCGCGGATCAGGTCCGGGATGGCGCGAAAGGGTGGCAGCCCGGCCGGTGCCGGCGTCGGTGCGGACATCGAAGCTTGTCTCCTCGTGATGCGCACTGTACCGTCAGGAGCCGCCCTCTCCCCGGGGCGGCGGGGTCACGCGGACGGCTGTGTCCGACAGTACGCATGTGCCGGTGCCGACGCCGGGCTGGCGAGGCCGCCCCCAGACTGCAACGCATCACCCACCCGGGAAGGAGAACGACATGGCATACAGCAGCATCCTCGGCGCCGACACGGCGCCCACGCACCCCAGCGGGCGCGAGGCGGAACTGCTGGGCCCGAGCGACAACTCGGACTCCGGCAGCGACACCATAGGCACCGAAGAGGCGGACCAGGACAGCACCGATGCCAGCGGCACCGGCGACCGCGGCGCCGTGGCGGGCCCCGACGCGCGCGAAGGCGCGGACATCCTGCCCGACCGCATCGTGAACATGGCGGACGACGAGGGCCTGCCGGACGAGGACGTGGCCGACCTCGAGCTGACCGATCTCGACAACGACGACGTGCAGGCGCAAGCCGACGGCGACGGGTCGGACGAAGAGCGCTGAAGCGCATGACCCGCGGCTCCACGCCTGCCGCCGCCGCGCGGCAGGTGCGCACGGTCTTGCGCGACACTTTCGGGCTGTCCCGGCTGCGGCCGGGGCAATCCGCCGTCATCGACCGCGTGCTCGCCGGCCAGCCGACGCTGGCGGTGATGCCCACCGGCGCCGGCAAGTCGCTGTGCTACCAGCTGCCCGCGCTGCTGCTGGCAGGCCGCACCGTGGTGGTGTCGCCCCTGATCGCCTTGATGAAGGACCAGTGCGAGTCGCTGCGCGCGCTGGGCATCGCCGCCGTGCAGGTGAACAGCGCGATCGGCAGCGAAGAAGAGAACGCGGCCGAACGGGCGGTGGCCGACGGCAGCGCGAAGATCATCATGACCACGCCCGAGCGGCTGGCCGACCCCGCCTTCCAGGAACTGCTGCAGGCGCACCCCGTGAGCCTGCTGGCCGTGGACGAGGCGCACTGCATCTCGCACTGGGGCCACGACTTCCGCCCGGCCTTCCTCGAGATCGCGCATGCGCTGCCGCGCCTGGGCCAGCCGGTGGTGCTGGCGCTGACGGCGACCGCCACCGACGAGATCGCGGCGGACATCTGCCAGCAGCTGGGCATCCCGCGGGACGGCGTGGTGAACGCCAGCGCCTACCGGCCCAACCTGGACCTGCGGGTGGTCGCGGTGGCCGCGGAGAACGAAAAACTCGCGCACGTGCTCAAGCTGGTGCGCGCCACGCAGGGCAGCGGCATCGTCTACGCCGCCACGGTGAAGGCGGCGCAAGCCGTGCACCGCGCGCTGCTGGAAGCGGGCGAGTCGGTGGGGCTGTACCACGGCAAGCTCTCGTCGGCGGAACGCACGGCGGCGCAGGATGCCTTCATGGGCGGCAGCTGCCGCGTGATGGTGGCGACCAACGCGTTCGGCCTGGGCATCGACAAGGCCGACATCCGCTTCGTGCTGCACTACCAACTGCCGGCCACGCTGGAGGCCTACTACCAGGAAGCCGGCCGCGCCGGGCGCGACGGCGAGAGCGCCAAGTGCACCCTGCTGTTCCTGCGCGGCGACAAGGCGATCCAGCAGTTCTTCATGGCCGGGCGCTACCCGGGCGAGGACGACGCCGCCGCCATCGTGCAGGCGCTGCAGGACAAGCCGGCCGAAGGCGAGGCCTGGTCGCTGCCGCTGCTGCAGGCGAAGGTGGGCCGGCCGAAGTCGAAGCTGCAGGTCACGCTGGGCCTGCTGCGCAAGGACAGGATCGTGGCCATGGCGCGGGACGGCACGCTGCGCCTGCTGAAGACAGGCGTGTTCGGCGCGCGCCTGCGCGAGATCACCGAGGGCTACGGCAGGAAGCGCGAGCTGGACCGCGAGGCGCTGGAACGCATGGTGTTCTATGCGCAGACCGGCCAGTGCCGCTGGCGCGTGCTGCTGGAACACCTGGAGGACGGGTCGCCGCTGGAGCGCTGCGAGCACTGCGACAACTGCCGGCGCATCAAGGCGCACGAGGCGGTGGTGGAGGACCTGCTGCGGCGCAAGGAGGAGGAAGAGGTCGCGGAGGACGTGGTGGAAGAGGATGAAGCCACCAGCGCGCCGGTGTTTGCGCGCGGGGACGTGGTGGAGGTGCGGCGCTATGGGCGCGGCGTGGTGGAAGAGGCGACGGGGGCGCAGGTGACGGTGGTGTTCGCCGATCGGAGTCGCAGGACGTTCTTGCCGGAGTTCGTGAGGAGGGCGAAGGCGCGCGCCGCCAGGGCGGGCGCTGCGGTCACCGCTTCCTGATCGGCGGATGCGCGCCGCCTCTGGCTGCATCCGCGAGAACCCGGTGAACGAAGGGAGCCTTGGCATCCGTGTAGCCCTCGCGGTCATGGCGATACCTGGCCGCCAACGCAAGCTTGAGGTTCCGATATTCCAGTCGGAGATTCTCGTCGGCACGGAGCGCGTCCCGGAACGCCAAGCGCTCGTTCCAGAGGCGACTTCCCATTGGCACCAGATGGAGGTGATGCGTTCGCACCGATGGCGATGGCTTGCAGAACCAGTGCATCACCTCGGCCCGGTACGGGAAATGGACGTAGCCGACGCCCGCCGCGGCAGCGATGGCGGCGCGGGAGTCCTCCAGGGACCGGACCGGGGCCATGATGTCGACGATGGGTTTGGCCGCAAGACCCGGAACCGCCGTGCTTCCAATGTGTTCGGGCATTCCGGCAAGCCATGGGCCCAGGGCGTCCCACAGGACCTGCCGCTCCAGCTGGAACGCCTCGCTCCACCTCGGGTCGTACTCGGCGATCTCGATCGGCGCATCATCCACGGCCTTGCCTCGGGCCGCCTCGGGTCGGGAATGCGTCGGACGACCTGTCGTCGGAACAGACAGCGCTGGCCTTCATGCGGCATAGCGTAATGCGGAACGCTCCCTCACCTCAAGCTGACCGACATCTCCTTCCACCCCCGATCCCTCCACCTCTGGAACGGCCCCAGCGCCGCCGCGTCCGGGGACTGCCGCTGCGTCGCCAGCGAATCCAGGCTCACCACTTCATAACTCCGCCGGTACCGCCCTTCCGCCCGTGCCTCCCGCGCCACCAGCACCTCCTTGCCGCCCGGCACCCAGCCCGCGAACTCCGCATACCCGATCCCCGGCACCAGCCCCACGGGCGGCAGCGCATCGACGCTCCACTGCGCTCCGCGCTTGCGGAACACCCACAGTTCCCGCCAGCCATCCACCGGCTGCACCGCCAGCGCCAGCGCATTGCCTTCGCGATTGAGGCTCGCCGACTGCGTCCACACCACCGACCAGGTGCAGCGGCGCGCCAGCGGATTCCCAGCATCGTGCTTCGCATCCACCAGCAGCACGCAGGTCTCGCCGGGCTGCCCCGGCTGCGTCACGATGGACGGCCGCTTCGGATCGGCCGGCACGACCCGCACCGGCACCGCCGCCCAGCGCGAGGCATTCACGCGCATCGCGGCGTCGTTGTAGGCGGCCTGGTCGTCCTCGGCGAGCTCGCCCTTGTGCACCGACCCCAGCTCCGCGAGCGCCCGTTCGGCCGCCGCGTGCGCGGGTTCGCCCAGGCGGGCGTGCTCGTAGGCCAGCGTGCTCCACACCGCCGCCCGCCGCAGCGCGACGCGGTTCTTCACGTGCGCGGGCAGGTCCCTGGCCTCGACATGCTCCAGCACCTGCGCGCGCCACTGGTTCCACTGGTGCCGCTGCAGCGGCCGCATCGCCGGATCGGCGCAGTCCAGGTTCGTCAGCGCCAGCGCCGCGCGCGCCTTCTGCACCGGTTGCGCCGGCAGTGCCAGCACGCGCCGGAAGGCGTCGCCGTCGTAGCAGATGCGCATGCGGCCGTCGTGCTCGTAGCTCGCGAACTTCACGCCGTAGCGCGCCGCCACCTCCAGGTGCGCCGACAGCGCGGCCTGCGCGGGCTTGCTCGTCGAACTGCCGCTGGCAGCGCGTTGCGCGAGCCGGTCGGCGAAGGTGCCGAGCGCGTCCAGCGCCTCGGCACCCGCG
>JALHLO010000134.1 GCA_022844525.1 Ramlibacter sp. | reverse complement strand
TCCCGCGCAGCCGGCTTCCGCCGGCGAGAGGAGCGGCAAGCGGCCGCCGCCGGCCGACGCGATGACGGCCAAACAGGTGAACGACGCCGCCGCGTTCATTCGCGGGCTGGCGCAGCAGCGCGGCCGCAATGCCGACTGGGCGGAGCGCGCCGTGCGCGAGGCGGTGACCCTGACGGCGGGCGAGGCCGCGCGCGACAAGGTCGTGGACCTGGTGGCGCGCGACGTGCCCGACCTGCTGGCGCAGCTGGACGGCCGCCGCATCCGCCTGCAGTCCGGAGAAGTCACGCTGGCGACGCGCGGCGCGGCCACCGAGGTCCTGCGGCCCGACTGGCGCCAGCGGCTGCTGTCGGTGATCTCGAATCCGTCGTTCGCGCTGATCCTGCTGATGGCCGGCTTCTATGGCCTGTTGTTCGAGTTCTCGTCGCCGGGCTTCGGGGTCCCGGGCACCGTGGGGGCGATCAGCCTGCTGCTGGCGCTGTTCGCGCTGCAGATGCTGCCGGTGAACTATGCCGGCCTGGCCCTGGTGGTGCTCGGCCTGGCGCTGCTGGCCGCCGAGGTCCTGACGCCGTCGTTCGGCGTTCTGGGTGTCGGCGGGGTGGTGGCCCTGCTGGCGGGACTGCTGTTGCTGTTCGACCGCGACGTTCCCGAACTCGCCGTGCCGCTCTGGCTGATTTTCGGGCTGGCCGCGGCGTCGGCCGCCTTCGTGCTGCTCGGGGGCCGCCTGGCCTGGCGGGCACGCCGCCAGCCGGTGGTCAGCGGCGCGGAGCAGATGATCGGCGCCACCGGCGTCGTGGCCAGCGCAGGGCCGGCGGGAACCTGGGTGCAGGTGCACGGCGAGAACTGGCGCGTGGGCAACGGCGCCGGCCTGCGGCCGGGGCAGGCCGTGCGGGTGGTGCGCCGCCAGGGGCTGCTGCTCGATGTGCAACCCGACGCCGATGGCCGACCTGCCCACGACGGAGACCTTCCATGTTCCTGAACTTCAATCTCGGCTTCGGCACCCTGGTGCTGCTCCTGCTGCTGCTGCTGTTCTTCTCGGTTCGCATCCTGCGCGAGTACCAGCGCGGCGTGGTGTTCCAGCTGGGACGCTTCTGGAAGGTGAAGGGTCCGGGCCTGGTGCTGGTGATCCCCGGCATCCAGCAGATGGTGCGGGTGGACCTGCGCACCGTCACCATGGACGTCGAGCCGCAGGACGTCATTTCGCGCGACAACGTGTCGGTGAAGGTGAACGCGGTCGTCTTCTTCCGCGTCGTGGAGCCCGACAAGGCGATCATCCAGGTGGAGAACTTCCTCATGGCCACCAGCCAGCTGGCGCAGACGACGCTGCGGGTGGTGCTGGGCAAGCACGAACTCGACGAGATGCTGGCCGAGCGCGAGCGCCTCAACATCGACGTGCAGCAGATCCTGGACTCGCAGACCGACGCCTGGGGCATCAAGGTGACCAACGTGGAGATCAAGCACATCGACCTGGACGAGTCGATGATCCGCGCTATCGCCCGCCAGGCCGAGGCGGAGCGGGAACGCCGCGCGAAGGTGATCCACGCCGAAGGCGAAAAGCAGGCGGCCGCCGCGCTGCTGGAGGCGGCGCAGATGCTCTCGCGGCAGCCGGAAGCGATGCAGTTGCGCTACCTGCAGACCATGACCCAGGTCGCGGGCGACCGCGCCTCCACGGTGGTGCTGCCGCTGCCGCTGGAATTCCTGGGCTCGCTGCTGGGCCCGCGGGTCGCCGCGGCGCCGCCACGCTCCGGGGAGGACGAATCCAAAGCTTGACGCGGGTCATACCCCGGTCGCGAGCGAGCGCTTATCGTTCGCGCCTTGTCCGCCTCTCCCCGGTGGACCCCTGGGCCCCATGTCCGCACTTCCACCTTTTGGCGCCGCCGAGACGGCCGCCGACGCCGCCTCCTTCGAACTCGTCTGCCCCGCCGGCAGCCTGCCCGCCCTCAAGGCGGCCGTCGACGCCGGCGCCGACTGCGTCTACATGGGCATGCGCGATGCGACCAATGCCCGCAACTTCGCCGGGCTGAACTTCGACCGCGCCGCCATCGAGAACGGCATCCGCTACGCGCACGAACGCGGCACCAAGGTGCTGATGGCGATCAACACCTATCCGCAGGCCGCCAACCCGGGGCCCTGGCGCAGCAGCATCGACCAGGCCGCGGAGATGGGCGTGGACGCCGTGATCGTGGCCGACCCCGGCCTGCTGCAGTACGCCTCGCGCAGGCATCCGCAGCTGCGCCTGCACCTGTCGGTGCAGGGCTCGGCCACCAACTACGAGGCGATCAACTTCTACCGCGAGCAGTTCGGCATCCAACGCGCGGTGCTGCCGCGCGTGCTGTCGCTGGAACAGGTCAAGCAGCTGGTGCAGCGCACGCCGGTGGAGATCGAGGTGTTCGGCTTCGGCAGCCTGTGCGTGATGGTGGAAGGGCGCTGCTCCCTGTCCTCCTACGTCACCGGCGAATCCCCCAACACGCACGGCGTGTGCTCGCCGCCCAAGGCGGTGCGCTGGCAGGAGACGCCCCAGGGGCTGGAAGCGCGCCTGGGCGGCGTGCTGATCGACCGCTACGCCGCCGGCGAGAACGCCGGCTACCCCACGCTGTGCAAGGGCCGCTTCGACGTCGCCGACGACAAGGCCTTCTACGCGATCGAGGAGCCCACCAGCCTCAACACGCTGGACCTGCTGCCGCAGCTGGTGAAGATGGGCGTGCGCGCGGTCAAGATCGAAGGCCGCCAGCGCAGCCCGGCCTATGTCGCCCAGGTCACGAAGATCTGGCGCGAGGCGATCGACCAGTGCCTGGAGCTCGGCCACCGCTACGCGGTCCGCACCGGCTGGATGGCGGGCCTGGACCAGCTGGCCGAAGGCCAGCAGCACACCCTGGGCGCGTACCACCGCAACTGGAAGTAGGAACCATGAAGCTTTCCCTCGGCCCCCTGCAGTACTACTGGCCGCGCGACACCGTGCTGGCCTTCTACGCCGAGATGGCGGAGACGCCGGTGGACATCGTCTACCTGGGCGAGGCGGTCTGTTCCCGCCGCCACGAGATGCGCCTGAACGACTGGCTGGATGTCGCGCGCATGCTGCGCGAAGCCGGCAAGGAAGCGGTGCTGTCCACGCAGGTGCTGCTGGAGTCCGGCGCCGACGTGGCCACCATGCACAGGATCGCGGCCAACGGCGAGTTCACCGTCGAGGCCAACGAGATGGGCGCCGTGCACTGCCTGGCGGGCAAGGCGCCCTTCGTCGCCGGCCCGCATCTGAACCTGTACAACGGCGACGCGCTGCAATGGATGGCCGGCCTGGGCGCCACCCGCTGGGTGATGCCCACCGAGATGAAGCGCGACGACCTGGGCGTGCTGCAGCGCGAAAAGCCCGAAGGCCTGGAGACCGAGGTGTTCGCCCTGGGCCGGCTGCCGCTCGCGTTCTCCGCGCGCTGCTTCACGGCGCGCCACGCCAACCTGCCCAAGGACGACTGCGGCTTCAGCTGCATCGCGCATCCCGACGGCCTGACGCTGCGCACGCGCGAGGACGAGCCTTTCCTGGTGCTCAACGGCATCCAGACCCAGTCCGCGCGCGTCTACAGCCTGCTGGAAGACCTGTGCCAGCTGGTCACCGCCGGGGTCGACGTCCTGCGCCTGAGCCCGCAGTCGCAGAACATGTCCGGGGTGGTCGCCCTGTTCGACGCGGCGCGCAACGGCGAGCTGAAGGGCCGCGAGGCGCAGGGCAGGCTGCAGGCGCTGCTGCCGGGCGAGTCCTGCAACGGCCATTGGCACGGTCGGCCCGGCCTCGATCGCGTGAGCGGGGTGGCGGCATGAAGGCGATCGCCCGCGGACTGCCCGAGTGCCCGCCCCTGGTGGCGGCGCTGCTGGAGAAGCTGCCGGCCTATCCTGGCTCGCTGCTGCTCACCACCGCCCTGAACGCCGGCCTGGCGCCGCACCTGCCGGCGGACGTCGGGCAGCTGATGGCGCGCCGCAAGTTCCGCATCCACGTGCGCGACGCCCGCATCTCCTTCGACTTCACCTGGACCGGCAGCCGCTTCGCGCCGCTGGCACGGCAGGCGCAGACCGACCTCACCATCAGCGCCAGCGGCCCCGACTTCCTGCGCATGGCGCGCCGCGAGGAAGACCCGGACACGCTCTTCTTCAGCCGCCGCCTCATGATGGAAGGCGACACCGAGCTGGGCCTGGTCGTGAAGAACACGCTGGACGCGCTGGAGCTGCCGGTGCTGGAACACTTGAGCCGCTTCGGCCGCAAGCCGCGCGAGGGCGCGCGGCGGGGTGGCGGGCCATGGGCCTGAGCGAGTCCCCGGCGCCCAGGCCCATCGTCGTCGCCATCTCCGGCGCGAGCGGCGCGACCTACGGGGTGCGCCTGCTGCAGGCCCTGCGCGAGGCGCCCGGCCACGAGTCGCACCTGGTGGTGTCGCCCGCCGGCTGGCGCAACCTGCGGCACGAACTGGCGATGACGGCGGGCGACCTGCGCCCGCTGGCCGACCACGTGCACGAAGCCGGCGACGTCGGCGCGACCATCGCCAGCGGCAGCTTCCGCTGCGCCGGCATGGCCGTGGCGCCATGCTCCATGCGCACGCTGGCCGCCATCGCCCATGGCCTGGGCGACAACCTGATCACCCGCGCAGCCGACGTGATGCTCAAGGAGCGCCGCCGCCTGGTGCTGATGGTGCGCGAGACGCCGCTGCACCTGGGCCACCTGCGCAACATGGTGGCCGTCACCGAAATGGGCGGCATCGTCTGCCCGCCGATCCCCGCCTTCTACCTGCGGCCGCAGACGGTGCAGGAGATCGTCGACCAGGCCGTGGCCCGCGTGCTGGACCTGCTGGACGTGCCGCACACGCTGTCGGCGCGCTGGACCGGCGAAGCGGCCTGACATGGCCTACCGCGACCTGCGCGAGTTCATCGCGCAACTGGAGCAGGACGGCGACCTGCGGCGCGTGCCGCAGCCGGTGTCGCCGCACCTGGAGATGACCGCGGTCGCCGACCGCGTGCTGCGCGCCGGCGGCCCGGCCCTGCTGTTCGAGCAGCCCACGGGACACCGGATCCCGGTGCTGGCCAACCTGTTCGGCACGCCGCAGCGGGTCGCCCGCGCCATGGGGGTGGCGGACCTCAAGGGCGTGCGCCCCTTCGGCGAACTGCTGGCGCGCCTGAAGGAGCCCGAGCCGCCGCGCGGCTTCAAGGAAATGCTGGGGATGGGCGAGCTGCTCAAGCGCCTGTGGCACATGGCGCCGCGCGAGCTGTCCGGCGCGCCCTGCCAGGACAAGGTGCTGGAAGGCGACGATGTCGACCTGGGCGCGCTGCCGGTGCAGCACTGCTGGCCGGGCGACGTCGCGCCCCTCATCACCTGGGGCCTGACGATCACCAGGGGGCCCAACAAGCCGCGCCAGAACCTGGGCATCTACCGCCAGCAGGTGCTCTCGCGCAACCGGCTGATCCTGCGCTGGCTGCCGCACCGCGGCGGGGCACTCGACTTCCGCGACCACTGCATCGCGCATCCCGGCCAGCCTTACCCGGTGGCGGTGGCGCTGGGCGCCGACCCGGCGACGCTGCTGGGCGCGGTGACGCCGGTGCCCGATTCCCTGTCGGAATACCAGTTCGCCGGCCTGCTGCGCGGCGCCCGCACCGAGGTGGCGCCCGCCATCGGCGTGCCGCTGCGCGTGCCCGCCACGGCGGAGATCGTGCTCGAGGGCCACATCCGCCCCGACCCCGCGCACGCCAGCGGCTTCGAGCACGCGCTGGAAGGCCCCTACGGCGACCACACCGGCTACTACAACGAGCAGGCCTCCTTCCCGGTCCTGACGGTCGAGCGCATCACCATGCGCCGGGACCCGATCTACCACTCCACCTACACCGGCAAGCCGCCCGACGAGCCGGCGGTGCTGGGGCTGGCGATGAACGAGCTGTTCATTCCGCTGCTGCAGCGGCAGTTCCCCGAGATCGTCGACTTCTACCTGCCGCCCGAGGCCTGCAGCTACCGCATGGCGGTGGTGAGCATCCGCAAGGCCTATCCGGGCCACGCGCGGCGCGTGATGATGGGCGTGTGGAGCCACCTGCGCCAGTTCATGTACACCAAGTTCGTGCTGGTGGTGGACGACGACGTGGACGTGCGCGACTGGCGCGAGGTCATGTGGGCCCTGAGCACGCGCATGGACCCCGCGCGCGACACCATGATGATCGAGCACACCCCGATCGACTACCTCGACTTCGCCTCGCCGGTGGCCGGCCTGGGCAGCAAGATGGGGATGGACGCCACCAACAAGTGGCCCGGGGAGACGCAGCGCGAGTGGGGCCGCCCGATCGCCATGGAACCCGCGGTCGCGGCGCGCGTCCAACAGCTCTGTGAAGAGCTGGGCTGCTGAGCGCTTTACGCGGGCTGCTCTTCGTTACAGGCGGCGGTCAACGCGGCGGCAGCGGCTACCGTTGGACAGGCATCACTCGAGAAGGTCCCACCGCATGCGAACCCCCATCCTCCTGGCGGCCCTGTCCGCCGTCCTGGCTTCCGCGCCCGCCCTGGCCGACGACGACCACCGCCATGGGCACGGCAAGGGCAAGAAGCACAAGGAAGAATTCTGGGACGGCAACTGCAAGGTCACCCGCGAGTGGAAGAAGGACGGCGAGTACAAGGAAAAGCGCAAGTGCAAGGGCCGCGAGCACGAGCACGAGCGCCGGAGCGAGCACCGGCCGGTGCGCGTGGTGCCGGCCCAGCCGGTGGCGGTGTACCCGCCGTGGATGGTGCGGCAGCAGGGTGAGTACGTCTACAAGCCGCAATACCGGCCCGCGCCGGTCGCCGGCACCTCCCGCTGCAACAGCAAGGCGGTGGGCCAGGTGCTCGGCGGCATCGTCGGCGGCGTGCTCGGCAACCAGATCGGCAAGGGCGACGGTCGAACCCTGGCCACCATCGGCGGCGCCGTGGCCGGCGTGCTGGTGGGCGGCGAGGTGGGCAAGCGCATGGACGCGCAGGACCAGGGCTGCGTCGGCGAGGTGCTGGAAGTGGCGCCGTCGGGGCGCCGGGTGCAGTGGGCCGAGGGGCCGGCCAACTACGTGGTGGTGCCCGGCGAGGTGAACTACGTGCAGGGCTCCTACTGCCGCCCGTACACGATGGAAGTGCGCGTGCAGGGCCAGGGCACCCAGCGCACCCGCGGCACGGCGTGCCGGCGGCCGGACGGGGTGTGGATCGCGCACTGAGGTCCCGTCGTTCCCGCGGAGGCGGGAACCCGAGGCGTCCCAAAGGAAAGCGGCCCCGCGGGGCCGCTTCTTCGACGCTCTGGCTCCCCGCCTGCGCGGGGGTGACGGCTACTTGCTGGCGTGCTCGCCGCCGTGCCCGCCGGCCGCATGGAACTGCGGCGCGCGCACCTTGGGCTGGCGCGCGGGGCGGTCGGCGGGGGCGGCAGCGGCAGGCTGCGTCTGGATCGGGCCGGGCTGGGCCTGGATGTTCTGGGCGAGCTGCCCCTTGGGGCCCTGCTGGATCTCGAAGCTCACGCGGGAACCCTGCTTCAGCGTCTTGAAGCCTTCCATGGTGATCGCGGAGAAATGCGCGAAGACATCGGAGCCGCCGCCGTCGGGCTCGATGAACCCGAAGCCCTTGGCATCATTGAACCACTTGACTGTGCCGGTCGCCATGATCGCGCGCCCCCGTTTTTGTTCCCTCAGAGGCGGACGAGTGTCCTTGAAGACCGCTCAGCTGTCAATATTTTCACTTAGTCGCTCGCAAGTGGCTGCCAATGAACGCTTTCTGCCCTGCCGGCCTTGCGCGCGCCGGAAAAATGTGCGGTCCGGCCGGGCTGTCGCTTGAATGTGACGCGAGCGTCTCCAATTCACCTTGGGTCGGCGGTTGCTGTTTCCGTCGATAGAATGATTTTCATGGCCAGTCAGACACCAGTTCCTCCCCCGGCCGGGCCCGCGATCCGGCCGTCGGACGACGACGGCGGCTCGGTGGTGGCCGAGAAGAAGCTTCAGAAGACCAAGCCTCCCCAGATGTACCAGGTCGTCATGCTGAACGACGACTACACCCCCATGGAATTCGTGGTCGTGGTGATCCAGGAGTTTTTCAACAAGGACAGGGAGACGGCAACGCAGATCATGCTCAAGATCCACCTGGACGGGAAAGGCATCTGCGGCGTCTATTCCAGGGACGTCGCGGCCACGAAGGTCCAGCAGGTCCAGGAAGCCGCCCGCCAGGCGGGGCATCCCCTGCAATGTGTGAGTGAACCGGTGGAGTAGCCGGCGCTCAGAAGGAAGTAGAGTTAGATTGAACGACAGGCAGAAGGAAATCTCATGATTGCCCAGGAATTGGAAGTCAGCCTCCACATGGCCTTCGTGGAAGCGCGTCAGCAGCGCCACGAGTTCATCACGGTGGAGCATCTCTTGCTGGCCCTGCTGGACAATCCCAGCGCGGCCGAAGTGCTGCGCGCATGCAGCGCCAACATCGACGACCTGCGCAAGTCGCTGGCGAACTTCATCAAGGACAACACGCCCCAGGTCGCCGGGACCGACGACGTGGACACCCAGCCCACGCTGGGGTTCCAGCGCGTCATCCAGCGCGCGATCATGCACGTGCAGTCCACCGGCAACGGCAAGAAGGAAGTCACCGGCGCCAACGTGCTGGTCGCCATCTTCGGCGAGAAGGACTCGCATGCCGTGTACTACCTGCACCAGCAGGGGGTCACCCGTCTCGACGTGGTGAACTACATCGCGCACGGCATCAAGAAGAGCGACCCGCCCGAGCCGGCCAAGGGCGGCGAGAGCCAGGGCTCCGAAGGCGAGGAGGGCGGCGAGAAGAACGAGAAGGCTTCGCCGCTCGAGCAGTTCACGCTGAACCTGAACCAGTCGGCCAAGGACGGCAAGATCGACCCGCTGATCGGCCGCGAGTACGAGGTCGAGCGCGTGATCCAGATCCTGTGCCGCCGCAGGAAGAACAACCCGCTGCTGGTGGGCGAGGCCGGTGTCGGCAAGACCGCCATCGCCGAAGGCCTGGCCTGGCGCATCGTCCAGAAGGAAGTGCCGGAGATCCTGGCGGACTCCAACGTGTACTCCCTCGACATGGGCGCGCTGCTGGCCGGCACCAAGTACCGCGGCGACTTCGAGCAGCGCCTGAAGGGCGTGCTGCGATCGCTGAAGGACAAGCCCAACGCGATCCTGTTCATCGACGAGATCCACACCCTGATCGGCGCCGGCGCGGCGTCGGGCGGCACGCTGGACGCGTCGAACCTGCTCAAGCCCGCGCTTTCCAGCGGCACGCTCAAGTGCATCGGGGCGACCACGTTCACCGAGTACCGCGGCATCTTCGAGAAGGACGCGGCCCTGTCGCGGCGCTTCCAGAAGGTCGACGTGGTCGAGCCGAGCGTGGAGCAGACGGTGGAGATCCTGAAGGGCCTGAAGTCGCGCTTCGAGGAGCACCACAGCGTCAAGTACGCCGCGGCCGCCCTGCAGGCCGCCGCGGAGCTGTCGGCCAAGTACATCAACGACCGCCACCTGCCGGACAAGGCCATCGACGTGATCGACGAGGCCGGCGCCGCCCAGCGCATCCTGCCGGTGAACAAGCGCAAGAAGACCATCTCCAAGGCGGAAGTCGAGGAGATCGTGGCCAAGATCGCGCGCATCCCGCCCGCGTCGGTGTCCAGCGACGACCGCAGCAAGCTGCAGACGCTCGAGCGTGACCTGAAGTCGGTGGTGTTCGGCCAGGACAAGGCCCTGGACGTGCTCGCGGCCTCCGTGAAGATGGCGCGCAGCGGCCTGGGCCGCGGCGACAAGCCGATCGGCGCCTTCCTGTTCTCCGGGCCCACGGGCGTCGGCAAGACGGAAGCGGCCAAGCAGCTGGCCTACATCATGGGCATCGACCTGATCCGCTTCGACATGTCGGAGTACATGGAGCGGCACGCGGTGTCGCGCCTGATCGGCGCGCCGCCAGGCTACGTCGGCTTCGACCAGGGCGGCCTGCTCACAGAAGCCATCACCAAGAAGCCGCACGCGGTGCTGCTGCTCGACGAGATCGAGAAGGCGCACCCGGACATCTTCAACGTGCTGCTGCAGGTGATGGACCATGGCACGCTGACCGACAACAACGGGCGCAAGGCCGACTTCCGCAACGTGATCATCATCATGACCACGAACGCCGGGGCCGAGACGATGAACAAGGCGGTGATCGGCTTCACCAACTCGCGCGAGCAGGGCGACGAGATGGCCGACATCAAGCGCCTGTTCACGCCCGAGTTCCGCAACCGCCTCGACGCGATCGTGAGCTTCAAGGCCCTGGACGAGCAGATCATCCTGCGCGTGGTCGACAAGTTCCTGCTCCAGCTGGAGCAGCAACTGGCCGAGAAGCGTGTGGAGGTCACCTTCACCGACCAGCTGCGCAAGTACCTGGCCAAGAAGGGCTTCGACCCCCTGATGGGTGCCCGCCCGATGCAGCGCCTGATCCAGGACACGATCCGTCGTGCGCTGGCCGACGAACTGCTGTTCGGGCGCCTCACCGAAGGCGGCCGCCTGACGGTGGACATCGAGCTCAAGACCGACGACAAGGGCACCGAGACGGCGGACGTGAAGCTGGACATCCAGCCGCTGCCGAAGAAGGAAGGCAAGGCCAAGCCGGAGCCGGAGGAGATCTCCACCGACGGGCAGTAAGCCTTTTGCCCGCGATGAAAAAGCCGCCTTCGGGCGGCTTTTTCCTTGGGTGTCGCGGGGTGGGGTGGCGCGCACCACCCCCCACCCCC
>JALHLO010000133.1 GCA_022844525.1 Ramlibacter sp. | reverse complement strand
CCTGCCGGTGCCGCCGCTGCTCGATGCGCGCGCGGCCGGCGGTGCCATCGCGCTGGTCGCGCAGGCGGGGCAGTCCGAGTTCCTCGCGGGCCGCGCCAGTGCCACCGCGGGCTACAACGGCGCCTACCTGGGCCCGACGCTGCGCGTGCACTCCGGCGACGACGTGCGCTTCAGCGTCACCAACCGCCTGCAGGAGGAGACCACCGTGCACTGGCACGGCCTGCTGGTGCCCTCGGACGTGGACGGCGGTCCGCACAACGCGATCGCTCCCGGCGCGACCTGGCGGCCCACGGTGCCGGTGCGGCAGCCGGCGGCGACGGCCTGGTACCACGCCCATCCGCATGGCCGCACCGGCGCGCAGGTGTACTCCGGGCTGGCCGGCATGCTGCTCGTGACCGACGCGCGCGAGCAGGCGCTGGGCCTGCCTTCGCGCTACGGCGTGGACGACCTGCCGCTGGTGCTGCAGGACAAGCTGTTCGACCGCGAGCAGCGCCTGGCCTATCCCCTGAACCACATGACCGCCATGCACGGCCTGCACGGCAACGTGCTGCTGGTCAACGGCGTGCCGCAGCCGGAGGCCGGCGTGCCGGCGGGGCTGGTGCGCCTGCGCCTGCTGAACGCCGGCAATGCGCGCCTGTTCGACATCGCCTTCGACGACGGGCGCGCCTTCCACTGGATCGCGGCCGAGGGCGGGCTGCTGCGCGAGCCGGTGGCGCTCAAGCGACTGAGCCTGGCGGCTGGGCAGCGGGCGGAGATCCTGGTGGATTTCTCGGACGGGCGCCCGGGGCGCATGATCAACCTGGCGCAGGCGCGAGGGCGCACGCAGCCGGTGATGCGCTTCGTGCCGCGCGGCGAAGCCGCGAAGGTGGCGCTGCCCGCGAAGCTCGCGCAATGGACCAGCAAGACGCCCGCGCAGGCGGCGCGCCGCCGCCGCATCGTGCTGGCGTCCGGCATGGGGATGGGCGGCATGGGCGGCATGGGCGGCGGCATGGCCGGCATGGCTGCGCACGGCCTGCACGTGATCGACGCCAAGCCCTTCGACATGGCGCGCATCGACCAGCGCGTGCGCCTGGGCGACGTCGAGATCTGGGAGGTGACGGTGGACGGCATGGTGATGCTGCATCCCTTCCACATCCACGGCGTGCACTTCGAGGTGCTGCGCCGCGGCGGCCAGGAGCCGGTGGTGGAAGACCAGGGGCTGCGCGATACCGTGATCGTCGACGAGCCGGTGGAACTGCTGGTGCACTTCACGCAGCCGGCCTCGGAGCAGGCGCCCTTCATGTACCACTGCCACATCCTCGAGCACGAGGACGCGGGGATGATGGGTCAGTTCACGGTGGCCTGAGCTTCAGCCGCGCGGGTCGCGCCCGGGCGGCATGCCGGCGCGGCGGCGCGCGTCGTTCAGCAGCGCCACCAGGGCATCGAGTTCCACGGGCTTGGTCAGGTGCGCGTCGAAGCCGGCCGCGCGGGTGCGTCGCTTGTCTTCCTCGTTGCCGAAACCGGTCATGGCCACCAGGAAGGCTTCGCCGTTGCTGCCGCCCTCGCGCAGCCGGCGGCGTGCCTCGAAACCGTCCATGCCGGGCATGGCCAGGTCGAGCAGGATCATGTGCGGCTTCAGGCGCCGCGCCGCGGCGACGCCCGACTCGCCGTCGTAGGCGCAGTCGACCTGGTTGCCCAGCAGGCGCAGCACGTCGGTGGCGCTGTCGGCCGAATCCCGGTTGTCGTCGATGACCAGCACGCGCAGGCCGCCGGGGTTCTCGCCCCCCGCCTGCTCCTCCTGCGGGACGTTCGCTTGCGAGGCCATCGGCAGCCGCACGGTGAAGGTGCTGCCCTGGCCGAGGCCGGGGCTGCTCGCCTCGATGGAGCCGCCGTGCATCTCGGTGAGCGAGCGCGCCAGCGTCAGGCCGATGCCCAGCCCGCTTTCCGACCCGGCCGACATGCCGGCCTCGGCCTGCACGAACAGCTGGAAGATGGTCTGCAGGTTCTCCGGCGCGATGCCGCGGCCGTTGTCGCTGACCGTGAGGTACACGAAGGAGTCGATGCTGGACACGCGCAGGTGGATGCGGCCGCCCTCGGGCGTGTACTTGCCCGCGTTCACCAGCAGGTTCTGCAGCACCTGCGACAGGCGGGTGGAATCCCCCTGCACGAACAGCGGCTCATCCGGCTGCTCGATGGTGAAGGCATGGCGCCGCGCGCTGATGAGGGGCCGCGCGATCTCCGCGCTGCGCGCGACCACGTCGCTGATGCGCACCAGCTCGCTGCGCAGCTTGATCTTGCCGGTGCTCAGGCGCCCGACGTCCAGCAGGTCGTCCACCAGGCGCGTGACGTGCGTGAGCTGCCGGTCGATCACGTCGCGGCAGTTGCGCAGCACCGGGCTGGCGAGCGTCTCCAGCTGCATGATGGTCACCGCGTTGCGGATGGGGGCCAGCGGGTTGCGCAGCTCGTGCGCCAGCATCGCCAGGAATTCGTTCATGCGCCGGCTGGAGCGTTCCAGCTCCTCCAGCCGGCGGCGCTCGCTCATGTCGCGGGTGACCTTGGCGAAGCCGCGCAGCCCGCCGTCGGGTCCGTAGACGGCGGTCACCACCACGTTGGCCCAGAACAGCGTGCCGTCCTTGCGCACCCGCCAGCCGTCCTCCTCGTAGCGGCCCTGCGCGCGCGCCGTCTGCAGTTCCAGCTCGGGCTTGCGCGCCGCCTGGTCCTCGGGGGTGTAGAAGGCGCGGAAGTGCCGGCCGACGATCTCGGAGGCCTCGTAGCCCTTGATGGCCTGGGCCCCGGCGTTCCAGCTCTGCACCACGCCCTCGGGGTCGAGCATGAAGATCGCATAGTCGCGCACGCTGTCCACCAGCAGGCGGAAGCGCTCCTCGCTGATGCGCAGCTGCTCCTCGTGCTGGCGGCGCTCGGTCAGGTCGCGGGTGATCTTGGCGAAGCCCGTGAGTTCGCCCCCCGGTCCGTACAGTGCCGTGATGACCACGTTGGCCCAGAAACGCGTGCCGTCCTTGCGCAGGCGCCAGCCCTCGTCCTCGAAGCGGCCGCGGGCCTGGGCCAGGCGCAGTTCCTCCTGCGGCCAGCCGGAGGCCTTGGCGTCCGGCGGATAGAAGATGGAGAAGTGCTGGCCCAGGATCTCGTCGCGGCGCCAGCCCTTGAGCTTCTGGGCGCCGCTGTTCCAGGAGGCGATGTGCCCCTCCGGATCCAGCAGGAAGATGCCGTAATCCGTCACGGCCTCGATCAGCAGCTGCAGGCGCTGCTCGAGGGAACTGTCGGGTCGAGACGTGAGGGAGGTGTTCATGCGCTGCCGGATTATCTTGAGCCCCTGCCATCCGGCGGTGGGCGCTGCCGCGCAAACGCGCACTTGTCCTACAGAGAGCCGCAGGCGACCGTCCTCTGGCGACGGGCGGCGCGCTCTTTCATACTACAAAGGCCGTCGGCTTCAGGCCGCGGGCCGGCGCGCCGGCCACAGCACCGAGGCGATGGCCACCATCATCAGGAACACCGCCGCCCAGTCCTGCCAGTGCACGGCCTCCTTCAGCCAGGCCGCGCCGCTGAAGACGCCCAGCACCGGGATCATCATCACGCTCAGGGTGGAAGCCACCGGCGGCAGGCCGCGCGCCAGGTAGGTCCAGGCGGCGTGGGCGAAGCCGAAGATGAGCACGGCGTTGTAGAGGATGGCGCCGCTCGTGGCCCCATCGGGCATCGTCCACTGCGAAGACTCGAACGCAGCGGCCAGCACGGCCATGAGGATCGCGGTGAGCACCGTCATCCAGAAGGAGATCGCCAGCGCCGGCGCCGTGATGCGCGTGCGGCGCAGCATCTGCGTGCCCAGCGCCCAGAACGCCGCGGCCACCAGTGCGAGCAGCACGCCGGCGGGGCGGCCGGCCAGGTGGGTCAGTTCGTGCCAGAGCAGCAGCACCACGCCCAGCGCGGCGGCGCTGACGCCGATCCACGCGCGCCGCCCCAGCGGCGAGGCGAAGAACAGGGCGCCCAGCACCGCCGAGAAGATCGGCATCGTGTAGCCCAGGATGGCGGCGCGCCCGCTGGTGAGCGTGCGCACGGCCAGGATGATGCACACGTGCCAGACCAGCATGTTGGTGGTGGTGAGCCAGAACAGCTCGCGCCAGTCGCTGCGCGGGATGCGGAACGGCACCTTCAGCACCAGCAGCCCGAGCGCCAGCACCGGCAGGCCGAGCCACATGGACAGCGCGCGGAAGGTGAGCGGCGGATAGCCAGTGACGCCCAGCTTCATCACCGGCCAGTTGATGCCCCAGGTGAGGGTCAGCAGGACGAGGACGACCAGTTGCTGGCGGGTCAGGGCTTGCATGGGCCGCCATTGTGGCCGGGCTCCTAGAATCCCGGCATGACCTTCCTCGAGATGCTCCAGGACGCGCAGCGGCGCAACGACTCGATGCTGTGCGTGGGGCTGGACCCCGAGCCCACGCGCTTTCCCGCGGGGATGAAGGACAACGCGGCGCGCATCTTCGACTTCTGCGCCCGCATCGTCGACGCCACCGGCGACCTGGCGATCGCCTTCAAGCCGCAGATCGCCTACTTCGCGGCCCACCGCGCCGAGGGCCAGCTGGAAAACCTGATGCGGCACATGCGCGCGCAGTTCCCGCACGTGCCGGTGATCCTGGACGCCAAGCGCGGCGACATCGGTTCCACCGCGGAGCAGTACGCGCGCGAGGCCTTCGAGCGCTACGGGGCCGATGCCGTCACGCTGTCGCCCTTCATGGGCTTCGACTCGGTGCAGCCCTACCTGAAGTACCAGGGCAAGGGCGCCTTCCTCCTGTGCCGCACCTCCAACCCGGGCGGCGACGACCTGCAGAACCAGCGCCTGGCCTCCGTCGAAGGACAGCCCCTGCTGTACGAGCACATCGCCCGGCTGGCCCAGGGGCCGTGGAACACGAACGGGCAGCTGGGGCTGGTGGTGGGCGCGACCTACCCGGCGGAGATCGAGCGCGTGCGGGCGCTGGCGCCGACCCTGCCCTTGCTGATCCCCGGGGTGGGCGCGCAAGGCGGCGACGCCGCCGCCACCGTGAAGGCGGGCTGGCGCCCCGATGCGCCCATCGTGGTGAGCTCGTCGCGGGCCATCCTCTATGCCTCCGGCGGTGCGGACTTCGGCGAAGCCGCGCGCGCGGAGGCGCTGCGCACGCGGGCACTGCTCGCTGCCGCGCGGCCCTGACGCGTGGGGCCCCGGGAACGGTGTCGCGGTTCGGCGCTGCGCGCGCTCACCACGACCTACGATCTACGACCCCCGTAGGTCGTGGTGAGCCCGCAGGCGAACCGCGACACCCGCCTCCTCATCAAACCCGGTGCGAACGCCCCCGCACCAGGCTCACGACGAACAGCAGCAGCACCGCGCCGATCACCGAGGCGATCCAGCCGGCCGGCTCGCCGGTCGTGTAGAGGCCCATCGCCTGGCCCAGGAAGCCGGCCAGGAAGGCGCCGGCGATGCCCAGCAGCGTGGTCATGATGATGCCCATGCGGTCGTTGCCCGGCTTCACGGCGCGGGCGATCAGGCCCACGATGAAGCCGACCACGATCATTCCGATGATTTCCATGTTTCTCTCCCGAGACCTTGAGTTGGTATGGGGAGATGCTAGGGAGGCCGCCGCGCCGGCCTTGTAGGTGGCTTTCCTCGCCGCGGATCAGAGCAAACGCTTGAGGTAGTGTCCCGTGTGGCTCTGTGGGTGCGCCGCCACTTCCTCGGGCGTGCCGGCCACCACCACCGTGCCGCCGCCGTCGCCGCCCTCGGGCCCCATGTCGATCACCCAGTCCGCGGTCTTGATCACGTCCAGGTTGTGCTCGATCACCACGATGGTGTTGCCGGCGTCGCGCAGCTGGTGCAGCACCTTCAGCAGCAGGTCGGTGTCGGCGAAGTGCAGTCCGGTGGTGGGCTCGTCCAGGATGTAGAGCGTGCGGCCGGTGTCGCGCTTGGACAGCTCCAGCGCCAGCTTCACCCGCTGCGCCTCGCCGCCCGACAGCGTGGTGGCCGCCTGCCCCAGCTTGATGTACGACAGGCCCACTTCCATCAGGGTGTGCAGCTTGCGCGCGATGGCCGGCACCGGCTTGAGGAACTCGTAGGCGTCCTCCACCGTCATGCCCAGGATCTGCGCGATGTTGCGGCCCTTCCACTGCACTTCCAGCGTCTCGCGGTTGTAGCGCTGGCCGCGGCAGACGTCGCAGGCCACGTAGACGTCGGGCAGGAAGTGCATCTCCACCTTCACCATGCCGTCGCCCTGGCAGGCCTCGCAGCGGCCGCCGGCCACGTTGAAGGAGAAGCGCCCGGCACCGTAGCCGCGCTCCTTGGCGGTGGCGGTCTCGGCCATCAGCTCGCGGATCGGCGTGAACAGGCCGGTGTAGGTGGCCGGGTTGCTGCGCGGCGTGCGGCCGATCGGCGACTGGTCGACGTTGATCACCTTGTCGAAGTGCTCGATGCCCTCGATCGCCGCGTGCGGCGCCGGCTCCTCGTGGGCGCGGTAGATCTCGCGCGCCACCGCGGCATACAGCGTGTCGTTCACCAGCGTCGACTTGCCCGAGCCCGACACGCCGGTCACGCAGGTGAACAACCCCACCGGGATCTCCACCGTGACGTCCTTGAGGTTGTTGCCGCTGGCGCCGGCGATGCGGATCACCTGCGGGTCCGGCTGCTCGCCCAGCCGGTGGCGCTTGGCCGGCACCGGGATCTTCAGCGTGCCCGCCATGTAGCGGCCGGTCAGCGAGGCCTCGCTGGCCATCACGTCCGCCGGCGTGCCCTGCGCCACCACCTCGCCGCCGTGGATGCCGGCGCCCGGCCCCATGTCCACCACGTAGTCGGCCGCGCGGATCATGTCCTCGTCGTGCTCCACCACCAGCACGCTGTTGCCCAGGTCGCGCAGGTGCTGCAGCGTGCCGATCAGGCGGTCGTTGTCGCGCTGGTGCAGGCCGATGCTGGGCTCGTCCAGCACGTACATCACGCCCGTGAGGCCGCTGCCGATCTGCGAGGCCAGGCGGATGCGCTGCGCCTCGCCGCCGGAGAGCGTCTCGGCGCTGCGGTCCAGGCTCAGGTAGTTCAGGCCCACGTCGTTGAGGAACTTCAGGCGGTTGCCGATCTCGCGCACCACCTTGCCCGCGATCTCCGCCTTGGAACCCTGCAGCTGCAGCGACTGGAAGTAGGCGTAGCTGTCGCGCAGCGTCATGTGCCCCACTTCGTAGATCGCGCGCGCCTGCTCGCCTTCGCCCAGGCGCACGTGCCGCGCCTCGGTGCGCAGGCGCGTGCCCGCGCAGATGGGGCAGGGCTGCATGCTGCGGTAGCGCGCCAGCTCCTCGCGCACCGCGGCCGAATCGGTCTCGCGGTAGCGCCGTTCCATGTTGGGGATGATCCCCTCGAAGGGATGCTTCTTGCTCACCTTGCGGCCGGCCGAGGGGCCGGACTCGAGCGCGTAGGCGAAGCGGATGTCCTCCTCGCCGGAGCCGTGCAGCAGCGCCTTGCGCACTTCCGGCGGCAAGTCCTGGAAAGGCGCATCCACGTCGAACTTGTAGTGGCGCGCCAGGCTTTCCACCAGGCTGAAGTAATACGGGTTGCGCCGGTCCCAGCCCTTGATCGCGCCGCCGGCCAGCGACAGCTCCGGGAAGGCGACCACGCGCGTGGGATCGAAGAACTCCATGGTGCCCAGGCCGTCGCAGCCCGGGCACGCGCCCACCGGCGAGTTGAAGGAGAACAGCCGCGGCTCGAGCTCGCTGATCGAGTAGTGGCAGATGGGGCACGCGAACTTCGCGTTGAACATGTGCTCCTTGCCCGAATCCATCTCCACCGCGATCGCGCGCGAGTCGGCCAGCCGCAAGGCGGCCTCGAAGCTCTCCGCCAGGCGCTGCTGCATGTCGGGCCGCACCTTCAGGCGGTCGACCACCACGTCGATGTCGTGCTTTTCCGCCTTCTTCAGCTTGGGCAGGTTGTCGTACTCGACCACCTGGCCGGCCACGCGGAAGCGCACGTAGCCCTGGCCCTGCATCTCCGCGAACAGGTCGGCGAACTCGCCCTTGCGCTCGCGCGCCACCGGTGCCAGCAGCATCAGCCGCGTGTCCTCGGGCAGCGCCAGCACCGCGTCGACCATCTGCGAGACGGTCTGCGACTGCAGCGGGATATCGTGGACGGGGCAGTAGGGCGTGCCGGCGCGCGCGAACAGCAGCCGCAGGTAGTCGTGGATCTCGGTCACCGTGCCGACGGTGGAGCGCGGGTTGTGGCTGGTGGCCTTCTGCTCGATGGAGATCGCGGGCGACAGGCCCTCGATCATGTCGACGTCGGGCTTGTCCATCAGCTGCAGGAACTGCCGCGCATAGGCCGACAGGCTCTCGACGTAGCGCCGCTGCCCTTCCGCATAGAGCGTGTCGAAGGCCAGCGACGACTTGCCGGAACCCGACAGGCCCGTGATCACCACCAGCTTGTAGCGCGGCAGGTCCAGGTCGATGTTCTTCAGGTTGTGCGTGCGCGCGCCGCGGATGCTGATCCGCTGGCCTAAGGCCTCGTGCAGGTATTTGCCGTGGGTACTGTCGTTCACTTCTTCGGGCGCGCCAAGGGAAACCCGACATGATAGAGCCGCGGGCCCGCGTGAGCGAGCCGCGTGTATCTGGTGCGTTTTTGTATCCGGCCGGAATGGGGTGCCGCGGCAGGTCGTTCATCTCGTGTCATACCGAAGGAGGACACGATGCGACACCTCATCCGCACGCTGGCTTTCGCCGCCGCCGGCATCGTCCCGCTGGCCGCCGGCGCGGTCGAGCCGCTGGTCCGCTTCGAGGGGGGCGTCGGCTCGCAGCCGCTGCGTGCCGGTGCGCTGGTCAACGACGTGAACGGCACGCCACCCGGCGGCCGGCCCTGGTTCATCTCCGCCTTGAGCGCCGACGTGCGCACCGACGGGCGCATCCGGGTGGACGGCCGCGGGCTGATCCTCGGCGGCGGGCCGAACGTCGGCACCGCCGGCGGCCAGAGCGTGCGTGCGCGGCTCTACTGCGACAACGTGCCCCATGACACGGACCCCGCCAACCCGGTGCCCCTGTCCGCCGACGGCGACTTCCGGATCAACGCCTTCCTCGTCCCCACCCCGCCGTCCCCCTGCAACAACCCCGTGCTGCTGATCCTGAGCGCGGGCGGTTCCTGGTTCGCGGCCGGCATCCCCAGGTAGTCGCGGGGAGGGGCGGGACGCCGTACCGGTCCCGCCCCGGCCGGCCGGCGCGATGCGGGAGAATGCGGGGTTTGCGCACGCCCTGGCGCGCCCCTTGCTCCGCATCCCTACGTGACCGCATCACCCCCCCAACTGTCGACCCGCATGACCCCGGCCGAGCGCCGGGCCAGCGGCTCGCTGGCGACGATCTTCGCGGCCCGCATGCTGGGCCTGTTCCTGGTGCTTCCGGTGTTCGCCCTGGAGGCCGCGCGCTTTCCCGGCGGCGGCGACGCCGCGCTGGTGGGCATGGCCATGGGCATCTACGGCCTGACCCAGGCCTTCCTGCAGATCCCCTACGGGCTGGCTTCCGACCGCTTCGGGCGCAAGAAGGTGATCGTGCTGGGCCTGGTGGTGTTCGCCGCCGGCAGCTTCATGGCGGCCGCGGCGCCCACCCTGGGCTGGCTGATCGCCGGCCGGGCGCTGCAGGGCGCCGGTGCGGTGTCGGCGGCGGTCACCGCGCTGCTGGCCGACCAGACGCGCGACGCCGTGCGCACCAAGGCCATGGCGATGGTGGGCGCCAGCATCGGTTTGATGTTCGCCGTCTCGCTGGTGGCGGCGCCCTTGCTGGCCGCGAAGATCGGCCTGGCCGGGCTGTTCGTCATCACCGGCGTGCTGGCCCTGTCCTGCATCGCCGTGGTGCTGTGGTGGACGCCGCCGGCCCCGGTGCGGCACGCCGACGTGCCCCGCGGCCGGCTGGTGGACGTCCTGCGCCACGGGCCGCTGCTGCGCCTGGACGTGGGCGTCTTCATCCTGCATGCGGTGCAGCTGGCCATGTGGGTGGCGGTGCCGGCGCTGCTGGTCGAGGCCGGGCTGGCCAAGGACCGCCACTGGGTCATCTACCTGCCGGCGGTGGTCGCCTCCGTGGTGGTCATGGGCGGCATGTTCTCGCTGGAGCGGCGCGGCTACCTGCGCGCGGTGTTCCTGTCGGCCATCGCCCTGGTCCTGCTGGTGCAGATCGGGCTGCTGGCGACCTCCTACCGCCCCGGCCTGGCCGCCCTGTCCGTACTGCTGTTCCTGTTCTTCTGCGGCTTCAACGTCCTGGAGGCCACCCAGCCCAGCCTGGCCTCCCGGCTGGCGCCGCCGGAGTCCCGCGGCGCCGCCCTGGGTGTGTACAACACGCTGCAATCCCTGGGATTTTTTGCCGGCGGCGCGGTCGGCGGCTGGCTGGCCAAGAACGTTGGGGTGACGGGCCTGTTCGGCGCCTGCGCTGTACTGATGGCGGTGTGGCTGCTGGTCGCCTGGCCCATGCGTTCGCCCCGAGCGCGTCAGACGGCGGAGGAAGTGCTCGCCGACGAGGCCCAGGCGACATAATCGACCCCGATACCTCAGAGGACAAGCAATGGCATCCGTCAACAAAGTGATCATCGTGGGCAACCTGGGCCGCGATCCGGAAATGCGCAGCTTCCCCAGCGGCGACCGCGTGGCCAACGTGACCATCGCCACCACCGACCGCTGGAAGGACAAGACCACGGGCGAGATGAAGGAAGCCACCGAGTGGCACCGCGTCGTGTTCAACGGCCGCCTGGCCGAAATCGCCGGCGAGTACCTGCGCAAGGGCTCGCAGGTGTACGTGGAAGGCAGCCTGCGCACCCGCAAGTGGACCGACAAGGACGGCGTGGAGAAGTACACCACCGAGATCCGCGCCGACCAGATGCAGATGCTGGGCAAGCGCGAGGGCATGGGTGCCCCGAGCGGCGGCGGCGATGACGACGGCGGCTACGACA
>JALHLO010000132.1 GCA_022844525.1 Ramlibacter sp. | reverse complement strand
CCGCACCGGCGGCGGCATCACGATGCCGGCCACGAACAGCACCCCGGCCGCGCAGGCGGCGACCAGCCCGGGGCCGAGCTTGCCGGCCATGTCAGCCGGCCGCCCCGGTCGGTGGCCGCAGGCCGTGCTTGCGCACGAGCCGGCCGAAGGCGCTGCGGTCCTGTCCCGCCAGCACGGCCGCCTGCGTCAGGTTGCCGTGGGTCTTTTCCAGCAGCGCGCTGAGATACTGGCGCTCGAATTCCCCCACGGCGCGGCGCTTGGCCTGCTGGAAGGCCGGCACCGGCGCCTCCGCGGCGTGCGGCTGCGGCTGCGCTGCCGGAGCCATCTCCACCTCGCTGCCTTCGCACAGGAGGAAGGCGCGGTGCACGGCATTTTCCAGCTCGCGCACGTTGCCCGGCCACGGGTGGCTGCGGATGTAGGCGAGCGAGGACGGCGCCAGGCGGGCGTCTTCCCGCCCGTAGTGCCGCGCGAGCCGGGCCAGGAAGGCGCGCGCCAGTTCGATCGCATCGTCGCCGCGCTCGCGCAGCGCCGGCATGCGCAGGCTGAGCACGTTGATGCGAAACAGCAGGTCGCGGCGGAAGCGGCGGGTGTCCACCAGCTCCTGCAGGTCCGCGTTGCTGGCGACGACGACGCGCACGTCGGCCTGCCGCGTGCTGCTGCCGCCCACGCGCCGGTACGTGCCGTCCTGCAGGAACCGCAGCAGCGCCGCCTGCGCCTTCGGGCTGAGGGCGTCGACCTCGTCCAGGAACAGCGTGCCGCCGCCGGCTTCCTGCACCAGCCCCAGCGAAGCCGACTTGGCATCGGTGAAGGCGCCGCGCTCGTGGCCGAACAGCTCGCTCTCCACCAGCGACTCGGCCAGCGCCGCGCAGTTGACCGGCACGAAGGGCTGGTCGCAGCGGGCGCTGAGGTAGTGCAGCGCGCGCGCCGCCATCTCCTTGCCGGTGCCCGTCTCGCCTTCGATCAGGACGATCGCGTCCACCTTGGCGGACTTCTCGATCTGGAGCCGCACCTGCGCGAATGCAGCGGAGGAGCCGAGCAGATGGAAGCTGTACGAGATAGCCATAACCCCCCCCTCGCCTGCCGCGGCCGGCCCCTCGGGCCCACCGCGCTTCGCGTGCTGCGCGCATCGCACGGCGCGCAGCGGGACACAGACTCTAGGAGAAGCATTGATGTGCGTCAATGAACCTCGGGGTAGATCGAGCCGGTGCGCGGGCCGGGCTTAGGCAACTTGCCTATTGAAAGTTGCCGCGGCGAGTGCGTAAGGCCCCCGCGTTGACGCGCTTCCGGCGCGCCCCGCGCAGTGGATAGCATCGCGCGATGCCGAACGCAGCCCGCATAGCCCTCATCCACGCAACCGCCCTGGCGATCGAACCGGTGCAGTCGGCCTTCCAGCGCCACTGGCCGCAGGCGCGCCGCATGAACCTGCTGGACGACAGCCTGTCGCTGGACCGGGCGCGAGACGGCGAACTGACGAGCGCGATGGTCCGGCGCTTCGTGGACCTGGCCTCGTACGCGCAACGCACCGGCTGCACCGGTATCCTGTTCACCTGTTCGGCCTTCGGGCCGGCGATCGAAGCGGCGGGCCGGGCCACCGGCCTGCCCACGCTGAAACCCAACGAAGCGATGTTCGAGCAGGCGCTCGCAGGGCGCGCGGCGGGCCGGCCGCTGCGGCTGGGGCTGCTCGCCACCTTCCAGGCGTCGCTTCCTTCCATGGCCGCGGAGCTGCAGCAGATGGCGGGCGAGCGCGGCATCTCCGTGGAACTGCGCAGCGTCTTCGTGCCGCAGGCGATGGACGATCTCGCCGCGGGCCGCGCCGGCGAACACCACCGCAAGGTCGCGGCGGCGGCGGGCGAACTCGCCGGCTGCGACGCCGTCATGCTCGCGCAGTTCTCGATGGCGGCGGCGGCACCCGAAGTCCAGGCGCGGCTGCCCTGCCCCGTCCTGAGCAGTCCCGATTGCGCGGTCCTCGCCCTCATGCAGACAATGCGCGATGCCTGAATCGCGCGTTCCGGCGGCGCAAGTCCGCCGCTTCCTCACCGCCGCCTTCGCCAGCCTCGGCCTGCCGGCCGGCGATGCCCGCACCGTCGCCGGGCTGATGACCGAGGCCGAGCTGCAGGGCTCCGACGGCCACGGGGTCATCCGCCTCGTGCCCTACGCGCGGCGCATCCGCGCCGGCGGCATCAACCTGACACCGGACATCCGGGTCGTCAAGGAAAAGGCGGCGATGGCGCTCATCGACGGCGACAACGGCATGGGCCACCTGGTGATGAAGAAGGCGGCCGAGCTCGCGATCGCCAAGGCGCGGCAGTGCGGCGTGGCCTGGGTCGGCACGCGGCTGTCGAACCACGCCGGGCCGGCCTCGCTCTACGCCCGCATGGCGCTGGCGCAGGACATGGTGGGCCTGTACTTCGCGGTGGGCAACGCCAACCACCTGCCGCCCTGGGGCGGGCTGGACATGCTGCTGTCGACCAACCCGATCGCCGTCGCGGTGCCCGCCGGCGAGGAACCGCCGGTGGTGCTGGACATGGCGACCACGGTCGCGGCCTACGGCAAGGTGAAGGCCAAGGCGCAGCGCGGCGAGCAGATGCCGGTGGGCTGGATGATCGACCGGCAGGGCCAGCCGCTCACGGACCCGAAGCGCGCCGAGGAAGGCTTCCTGCTGCCCATCGGCGGCTACAAGGGCTATGGCCTGGCGATGATCGTCGGCCTGCTGGCCGGCACGCTCAACGGCGCCGCCATGGGCAGCGAGGTAGTCGACTTCAACCACGACGACACCACCATCACCAACACCGGGCAGGCGATCCTGGCGATCGACCCCGATGCCTTCGGCGAGCTCGCTGCCTTCAAGGCGCGCGTGGACAAGCTCGTGCGCGAACTGCGCGCCAGCGAACGCATGCCGGGCGTGGACCGCATCTTCATGCCGGGCGAGCAGAGCCACGGCAAGCGCATCGCCAACGAGCGCGAGGGGCTGGCGCTGCCGCCCGCGCTGCGCGCGCAGCTGGACGCCTTCGCGCGCGATGCGGGCATCCCGCTGCTGCAAGACACCTGAACCAGGAGACCCCATGGCCGCCACCCGCCGCTTCGTCCTTTCCCTGCTCGCCTTTTGCGCCGCCGGCGCCGTGCAAGCGCAGTCGCCCTGGCCTGCCGCCAAGCCGGTGCGCATGATCGTGCCGCTGGCCGCCGGCAGCGCCGTCGACAACGCGGCGCGCATCGTCGCCCAGAAGATGGCGCAGAACCTGGGCCAGTCCATCGTGGTGGACAACCGGCCGGGCGCGGCGGGGCTGATCGGCGCGGGCGAGGTCGCGAAGGCCGCGCCCGACGGCTACACCATCGGCGGCTTCAACGACAGCATCATGACCATGCTGCCGAACATGAACGCGAAGATGCCCTGGGACATCCTCAAGGACTTCGAGCCGGTGTCGCTGGTGGCCACCGTCGAATGGGGGCTGGTCGTTCCCGCCGACGCGCCGGTGAGGACCGCGGGCGAGCTGGTGGCCGCCGCGAAGAAGGACCCGGGCAGGATCAACTACGGCTCCGGCGGCAACGGCAGCCCGCAGCACATCGCGATGGCGCTGTTCGCCTCGCAGGCCGGCGTGCAGATGAAGCACGTGCCCTACAAGGGCGCGACGCAGGCGGCGATGGGCGTGGCGGGCAAGGAAGTGGAGACCGCCTTCCAGGGCATCGCCACGGTCACTTCGCTGGTGAAGGCCGGCAAGCTGCGCCTGATCGGCGTGACCACGCCCAGGCGCATGGCGCAGTTCCCCGACGTGCCGACGGTGTCCGAGTCGGGCCTGCCGGGCTTCGAGTTCAATTCCTGGTTCGCGATCATGGCGCCCGCGGGCACGCCGAAGGACATCACGCAGCGGCTGGCGCTGGAAGTGCAGAAGGCGCTGGCGGATCCGGAGGTGCGCGAGAAGCTCAATGCCCAGGGGCTCACGCCGCGCGGGTCGACGCCGGAGGAGCTGGGGACCGCCACGCGCGCGCAGCTGGCGAAGTACGGCGCGCTGATCAAGGCGAACAACATCACGGCGGAGTAGAGCCGGCGCCGCGAGCGTCGCGGTTCGGCGCTGCGCGCGCTCACCACGACCTACAGTGTCCGCCCCGCAGGTCGTGGCGAGCCCGCAGGCGAACCGCGGCACACCCCGCCGGGCCCCGTAGGTCGTGGCGAGCCCGCAGGCGTCAAACTTTGGCGCCTCAGCCGCCGGTCGCCCGGCGCAAGGCGGCCCGTGCCAGCAGTCGCGTGGAATCCAGGGTGGGCAGCGGCGAATTGCCGTCGTCCAGGATCAGGGGCAGTTCCGTGCAGCCCAGGACCACCGCATCGCAGCCTCGTTCCTTCATGCGGCCGATCACGCCGGCGAGGTACGCGACCTGCCCGGGCTTCTGGAGGCCGCACACCAGTTCGTCCATGATCAGCCGCCCGATCTCGTCGCGCTCCGCCGGCGCCGGGCGGACGAAGGACAGCCCGTGCGCCTGCAGCCGGCGCGGGTACACGTCGCTGTCCACCAGCCAGTGCGTGCCGGCGAGGCCCAGCGTGCGGAAGCCGCGCCGCACCGCTTCCTGCGCCACCACGTCGGCGATGTGCAGCCAGGGCAGCGGCGAGCGTTCCTGCACCAGGTCGAAGGCCTGGTGGATGGTGTTGTCGGGGCAGATCAGGAAGTCGGCGCCGGCGCGTGCGAGCTTGCCGGCCGATGCCAGCATCAAGTCGGCGACGCCCTGCACGTCGCCCGCGTCCAGGTACTCCACGTAGCGGTGCAGCGAAGGCGTGTGCAAGGAGACTTCCGGATGCGCATGCGGCCCCAGCAGCGCCGCGCCTTCGGTGCAGACCGTGCGGTAGCACAGCGCCGCCCCCTCCGCGGAGCAGCCCACGATGCCGATGTGCAGCGGTTCGGCACGCATGGCGCGCAAGCCCCGCGGCCTCGCCCTCAGGCAGGCAGCTCGGTCTCGCCCAGCACTTCGCGTTCGTACGCGTGCAGCGAAGGCAGGCCGCCGGTGTGCAGGAACAGCACGTTCTCGCCCGCCTTCAGCTCGCCTTCGCGCGCCAGGCCGATCAGGCCGGCCATGATCTTGCCGGTGTAGACCGGGTCGAGCGGGATGCCTTCCGTGCGCGCCAGCATCTGCACGGCTTCCACCATGCGCTGGTTCCCCATGGAGTATTTCGGCTGCCAGTAGCCGCCGACGCAGTGGACGTCCGCGGGCTTCACCTTGATGTCCACGCCCAGCAGGTCCAGCACCGCCTGCGCCTCCTTCAGCACCAGCGGCTGCTGGTCCGGCAGGTCGCGGCTGACGCCGATGCCGACGATGGGAATGCGGATGTTGTTGCCCAGGAAGCCGGCGACCAGGCCGCCGTGCGTGCCCGAGCTGCCGGAGCCCACCACGAGCCGGTCGAAGGACAGGCCCTCGTCGAACATCTGCTGCTGCAGCTCCTGCGCGCAGGCCACGTAGCCGAGGCCGCCGATGGCATTCGACCCGCCGCCGGGGATGATGTAGGCCTTGCGTCCGGCCCTGGCCACGTCCTCGGCCACCTTCTGCATTTCCGCGGCCATGTTGCTGCCGCCGGGCACGACGGTGATCGCTTCCACGCCCATCAGCCGGAACATGAAGTTGTTGCCGCTCGCGTCGACCTTGTAGCTGCCGGGCACGCGCTCCTCGATCACGAAGCGGCACTTCAGGCCTTCCTTGACCGCGGCGGCGAGCGTGATGCGGCAGTGGTTGGACTGCGGCGCGCCGCAGGTCACCAGCGTGTCGGCGCCCTTGGCGAGCGCATCGGCCACCAGGAATTCGAGCTTGCGCGTCTTGTTGCCGCCGGGAAACAGGCCCAGCATGTCGTCGCGCTTGATCCAGACGTTCGGGCCCTTTCCGCCCGGGCAGGAGGCGGCGAGCGCCCTGGTGAAGTTGGGGAGGAATTCGAGCGGCGTCGCGAAGTTCGTGTAGCGACGGCGGGGAAAGCGTGAGAGGTCCATCCACGGATGGTATTCGATCGCCCGCCGGAAGAAAAAAGCCCGGCTGGGAGCCGGGCAGGTCACCTTGGAGGTGGAACCGTCAGGACGCCTTGCGCAGCTCCGTGATCATCGGCAGGATCGTCTTCTGCAGCGCTTCTGGCGTGATCGGCCCGACGTGCTTGTGGCGGATGCGGCCGTTCTTGTCGATGATGAAGGTCTCGGGCACGCCGTAGACGCCGTAGTCGATGCCCACGCGGCCTTCGAGGTCCAGCGCGGAGAGCAGGTAGGGGTCGCCCTGCTGCGCCAGGAACTTCAGCGCGTCTTCCGGCTTGTCCTTGTAGTCCAGGCCCACCACCGGCACGATCTTCGCGTTGTTGATCTCCACCAGCAGCGGGTGCTCCACCCGGCAGGCGGTGCACCAGGAAGCCCAGACGTTCAGCATCCAGACCTGGCCCTTCATGTCGGCCGGCGAGAAGGTCTTGTCCAGCGCCTGCACCTGCTTCAACGAGAACTGCGGCGCCGGCCTGTCGATCATCGTGGACGGCAGCTTGCGCGGGTCGCGCGTGAGCCCGACGCCCAGGAAGACGGCGATCACCAGGAAGATCGCCAGCGGGACCAGGTACTTGACTTTCATTTCAGGCTGCTCGGGCTGGCGTGCTTCTTGGCCTTGTCGATCGCGTCCTGCGCCTCGGCCGGCATGTAGTTCTCGTCGTGCTTGGCCAGCACCTCGGCGGCCTTGAACTGGCCGCTGGCTTCCAGCCTGCCCTGCACCACGGCGCCCTTGCCTTCCTTGAACAGGTCGGGCAGCAGGCCGGTGTAGGAGACGTTGATGTCCTTGACCGTGTCGGTGATCACGAAGTGCGCGGTCAGGTCCTGCCGCCTGAGCGACCCTTCCTTGACCAGCCCGCCGATGCGGAAGGCCTTGCCTTCCGGCGCCTTGCCGGCCAGCACCTCGGTGGGGGTGACGTACAGCGCGATGTTGCTGTTGAGGGCGTTGAGCACCAGCGCCGAAGCCGTGCCCAGGGCCACCAGGCCGCCCGCGATGATCGCGCCGCGTTTCTGCCAGTTCTTCATGCCAGTTCCCTATCCATTCTTTCCGCCCGCGCGCGCCGCCGCAGACTGCGGACGATCTCGCTGGTGCGGCGCTTGAGCAGCAGCTGCTCCACCACCAGGGCCGCGGCGCTCACGCCGAAGCTGCCCCACACGTACAGGCCGTATCCCCCCATGTGGAGGAACTCGGACAATGAATTCCATTGCATCACGCGGCAGCCTCCGGCAGGCGCAGCACCCAGTCCGTATGCGCCTCGCGTTCGAGGATGATGGCGCGCAGGCGGATCAGGGCGGCGGCGATCGAATACATCCAGAAGCACAGCGCCATCAGCAACATGCCCCAAAGCATGGTCTGTGCCATCGACGGCGCCTTGGTCAGCGACACGGAAGACCCCTGGTGCAGCGTGTTCCACCACTTCACCGAGAAGTAGATGATGGGGACGTTCACCACGCCCACGAGAGCCAGCACGGCGGCTGCGCGGTCGGCGCGGCGCGGCTCGTCGATGGCCGCGTGCAGCGCCATGAAGCCCAGGTAAAGGAACAGCAGGATCAGCTCGGAGGTCAGGCGCGCGTCCCAGACCCACCAGGTGCCCCACATCGGCTTGCCCCACAGCGCCCCCGTCCACAGGGACAGGAAGGCCATCAGCGCGCCGGTGGGCGCCAGCGCCAGGGCCACCATGGACGACAGGCGGGTGTTGAAGGCCATGCCGACGCCGGCCCAGGCCGCCATCACGACGTAGATGAACATCGACATCCAGGAGGCCGGCACGTGGATGAAGATGATGCGGTAGCCCTCGCCCTGCTGGGCGTCGGTCGGCGCGACGAAGAAACCCAGGTACAGGCCGGCCACGCCGAACAGCGCGGTCAGCATCCAGAACCAGGGAATCAGTTTCCCGGCCACGGGATAGAAATTCACCGGGCTGGAGAACTTGAACCAGTTGATCAATCGATGACTCATTCCAGCGAGATCCTCAAGGCCGCCGTGGCCGCCCACGGCGCGAAAAACAAAGACACCGCAAGAAGCGCGCCCAGCAGCGACAGGTGGCCGCCGGCCCCCTGGCCCGACAGGTGCGCCTGCACGGCACCCGCTCCGAAGATCAATGTGGGAATGTACAGCGGCAGCACCAGGAGGCTGAGCAACGCCCCTCCGCCCCGTACGCCCAAGGTCAGGGCCGCGCCGATGGCGCCCAGCAGCGACAGCACCGGCGTTCCGACCAGCAGGCCGAGGGTCAGCACCCCCAGCGCCTCGGCATCCAGGTCGAACTGCAGGCCCAGCAACGGCGCCAGCAGCACCACCGGCAGGCCGGAGACCACCCAGTGGGCGGCGATCTTGCCGGCCACCAGCAGCGGCAGCGGCGCGCTGGACAGGACCATCTGCTCCAGGGTGCCGTCGGCATGGTCGGTGGCGAACATGCGCTGCAGGCCCAGCATGGTGGCCAGCAGCGCGCCCACCCACAGCACGCCGGGGCCGATCTTGCGCAGCAGCGAGGGCTCGGGGCCTATGCCCAGCGGGAACAGGCTGCTGACGATCACGAAGAAGAACAGGGCGGTGAGGACCTCCGCCTTGCGGCGCATGGCCAGCAGGAGGTCGCGCCGCAGGATGCTGAGGAACGCGCTCACAGGTCGACGACCTGTCCGGGCGGCAGCGGGATGGCCTGGTGGCTGGTGAGCACCGCCATGCCGCCGGCCTTCACGTGGTCCGCGACCAGGTGCGAGATGAAGTCCACCGCCTTCACGTCCAGCGCCGTGAAGGGCTCGTCCAGGATCCACAGCGTGGCCGGCCGGGTGACGGTGCGCGCCAGCAGCACGCGCCGCTTCTGGCCGGCGGACAGGAAGCGCACCGGCAGCTCCTCGCGCCCGGCCAGGCCGAAGCGCACCAGCGCCTGCTGCGCCTGCTCCTCGCCGATCTTCACGCCGTCCATTTCGGCGGCGAACTGCACGTTCTCCAGGGCCGTCAGGTCTTCCTTCACGGCGGCCCGGTGCCCCAGGTACATCAGCTCGCGGCGGAAGTCCGCGCTGCCGATGGGCTCGCCGTTCCAGCGGATCTCCCCGGCGTCCGGTGGCGAGAGGCCGGCCAGCAGGCGCAGCAGGCTGGTCTTGCCGGCGCCGTTGGCGCCGCGCACGTGCGCCCAGTCGCCCGGGCCGATCGTGAAATCGACACCCGAGAACAGGGGGCGCGTGCCGCGCACGCAGGTCAATCCGTGGACACTGAGCATCGGGCAAGCGTAACGCAAGCCCCATGCCGCGCCCGCGCCCCCAATGAACGGCCCGGCTGGAGGGGCGCGAGCCTTCCCGATCGCAGGAAAAAGGGCGGGCGTTTTCCTTCCGGCGAGACAGGCGCGCGTTCCCGCGCAAGCCGCGCGTAAGCGCCCACCCCCGCATCCTTGACCGGCATCAAGCTTTCCCCCGCGCGGGGGCGGTGCCGGCCAGGCGTGGCCCTTCCGGCATGTGGCTTGCAACGAGGCGCCGGCTTCCCTCCCTCAACCCCTCCTGGAGATTCCACCGATGAAGAGCATTGCAGCGGGCCTGGTGGCCCTGGCGACGATGGGCCTGGCCTCGACGGCCATGGCCGCCGACGGCAAGGCCGTCTACGAGCAGGCGTGCGCGATGTGCCATGCCGCCGGCGTGGCCAACGCCCCCAAGCTCACCGACAAGGCCGCCTGGGCGCCCCGCGTCGCCACCGGCAAGGCCGCGCTGGTCGCGTCCGTGACCAAGGGCAAGGGCGCCATGCCCGCCAAGGGCGGCAACGCCGCCCTTCCCGACGCGGACGTCGCCGCGGCCGTGGACTACATCCTGAGCGCGGTCAAGTAAGAACCCGGGGGTGCCGCAACGGCACCTTCCAGCCCCACGAAAAAGCGGCCTTCCATCCGGCCGCTTTTTTCGTGGCGCGGCGCCGACCCTCAGCGGGCCGCGGCCTGCTTGCCGCCCATGCCCTGCACCGGGTGGAAGGCCTTGTGGATGTAGGCGGCCAGCGCCTCGATCTCCGCCGGCGCCATCACGCTCTTCCAGGCCGGCATCGAGGTGTCGGGCAGGCCCTCGCTGATGGAACGCAGCAGGCGTTCCTTCGTCATGCCCTTCATCTGCTGCGGGTCCGTCAGGTCGCGCGGATGCGGCTCCAGGAAGCTGCCGATCCAGCCCTTGGAAGTGCCGTCGCCGGCATGGCAGAAGGCGCAGTTCTTCTGGAACAGCGTTTCGCCGTGCCGCTCCTGCGCGCTGGCGTCCACCAGCTTCGGCGGGGTGTCGTGGATCACGTAGTTGGACGCCAGCTGCGCCTCCGGCCGACTGGGCGAGCGCACCGGCACGCTGCCGTCGCGCTCGGCGAAGGTGTGGGTGGCCGCGCGCTGCGGATGGCCCACGCCCTTTGGTTCGGAACGCGGCACGTCCTGGTGGCAGCTGATGCAGTAGGCGTCGCGCGGGAAGCTCACCGGGCGCGACTCCCAGGCCTGGCCCGGGTCGTTCACCTTGCCGTGGTCGTGGCAGGTGATGCAGGAGCTGCGGAACATGCGCATGCCTTCCTGCTGTTGCGCCGTGAGCTTGTCCCACGGCGTGTCGATCGCGATCTCGCCGCGCGCGAACGGGAAGGCCTTGGCGTAGCGCTCGTGGTCCGGCCAGCCGGCCTCCTTGGTGTGGTAGCGCGTGTTCATCGCGCGGTTCACCAGGAACTCCTGCCGCAGGAACTGCGACACGGCTTCCATCTCCTGGTCGTTCAGGATGCCGGTGAAGCCCTTCATCGCGGTGTTGGGCACGCCCTGCTTCACCGCCGCCAGCACGCGCTCGTGCGGCATCTCCTCCAGCTTCGTTTCCTGGAAGTTGCGCGGCCTGGGATTCAGGTAGCTGGTGGCCAGCGTCTTCGCGTCGCCCGAGTAGCCGTGGCAGAAGTAGCAGCGGTAGTTCCAGACGGCGCGGCCCAGGTCCATCGTGGCCTGGCTCGGCGCCGGCATGGGCGACGCGGCGGCCGGCTGCTGCGCCGCGGCCGGCGCGTCGGGC
>JALHLO010000131.1 GCA_022844525.1 Ramlibacter sp. | reverse complement strand
GGAAGCGCCGGCCCCGGCGCCCGCCGAAAGCCCCGCGCCTGCGCCCGAGAAGGACGAGCCCGCCGATCCGTTCGCCGGCCTGAACGCCGCTCTGGACGCGGTGAGCACGGATGCCGCGAAGGATCCCGCGAAGCCCGCCGCCACCCCGGCCCCCACGCCCGCCCCGACCGCGGCCCCGAAGCCCGGCGAGCCCCCCGCGAAGAAGGACGACATCGACCTGACCCCGCCGGAGGGCATGACCGAGCGGGCGCAGCAGCGCTGGTCCCAGCTGACCGAGCGCGCCAAGCTGGTGCCGGAACTGGAGCGCCGCGCCACCGAGGCGACCACGCAGCTGCAGTCCGTGCGCGAGCTGGTGAACGGCTCCGGCCTGAACGCCCAGGAGTTCACCGACTTCATGGAGACGGCGCGCCTGTTCAAGCAGGGCGACGCGAAGGCGCTGCAGGTGCTGGACGGACTGCGGGCGGACCTGGCCACCCGCCTGGGTGTGGAAGTGGCCGGCGTGGACCCGCTGGCGGCGCATGCCGACCTGAAGGCCGACGTCGAGTCCATGACGCTGACGAAGGAGCGGGCGCTGGAGATCGCGCGCGGGCGGGATGCGCAGAAGCGCCTGGAAGGCGTGAGCGCCGGCGAGCGCGAGGTTCAGGAGTTCACGCGCACCGTGCAGGCCGCGGCGACCGAAATGGAGACGGTGCTCAAGACGCGCGAGGCCACGCCCGGACACCAGCACCGCCTGAACGTCATCGGCGCGCACTTCAAGGACCCGGCCAAGCTGCAGGAGTTCGTGACGACCTACCAGCCGCACCAGTGGAAGGCCGCGGTGCTGTGGATGTACGACAACATCCAGCCGCCCGCCGCTGCCGCGCCCGCCGGCCCGCAGCCGCTGCGCCCCGGTGGCCGCTCGCCCGGCGCTCCCGTGAGGACCGGCCCGGCTACCGCGGAGTCGGCGGTGATGAGCGCGTTCGACAAGGCGGGGTTGTAACGTGCGCGTCACGCAGCACCCCAGCAACAACGCCGTGCTGGGCGCCCCGCCCGGCATGTCCATCGACGAATGCAAGGCGGCGCCGATCACGCGCACCAGGTACTCCGATGGCTCCGCAAGCGTGGCCACCTACTGGCAACTGACCGACGATGAGCGCGCTGCCATCGCGGCCGGGGGCATGGTTCGCGTGGAAGTGCTCGGCGCGTCGATGCCGCCCATGATCGTGAGCGTCGGATGAACACGCAGGACGGCTACGACTGGCCGACGCCGCGCCCGGTGGCGCCGGACTACATCGCGCAGACCGAGGGCGGCGCGCTGGTGATCGTCAGCCAGCGCGAGCGGCTGTTCGACAGCGGCATGACGTTCCGCGGCGTGCCGCTGATGTTCGAGCGCGATGGGCTTCCCCCGCGCACCACGCCGCCGGGCGTGATTCCGCCCTTCCGCCAATACGTCCGCCTGTCCGAGGACAGCGGCGAGTAAGCGACGCGGCCGCGCTTCGGCCGCACAACCACCCTGGAGAGAGCATGTACCACGAAAACAACCGAGCCAGCATCGGGTCCGCCGAGGGCATCGGCATGCACGTCAAGCGCCCCGAGATGATCATGTCGCAGGCGGCTTGCGCCGGCAGCAACAAGCAGCGTGACCGCGCCGCCCTGGAGATCGCCATCGACGGCATCGGCAACGACCTGTCCGAACTGAGCGCCACCCTCAACCGGCTGGAGGAGCGGCTGGCGCACGTGATGAAGCCGAACGCCCCGTGTCCGGTCGGCACTGTCGGCGCAAACGAGACGCAGGCGGTCGTGAGTCCGGCGGTCGAATACCTGGAGACGCAGCGCCGCCGCATCAACTCGCTGATCGGACAGGTGCACGGGCTGATGTCTCGTCTCGACACCTGAATGCTTTTTCGGCCCGGTGCATTGACTTCGGGCCGAAACTTCACTCGTCAGGCGCATTGAGCGCAGCCGCACGCGGGAGTCGCACCCCGCCGCTCAGAGCCCCTGACAACACGCATGGAAAGCCGCAAGTTGCCGGGGTCGCGTCCGGAAGCGCCATGCGGGAGATGACCACCAGGCCGTAAGTCGGGTTCGCCGCCGACAGGTCACATCCCGCGAATGCCTCAGTCCTCAGGTGCGAGGGCAAGCGTGCAGGTCTTCAACCACTTGCATACAGGAGGCATGTCATGCCCATCTCCGCAGGCGATCTCGCCATCGTCACGAAACACGCGCTGGACGACTACATGCGCAACCGCCCCGTCGACCAGATCGGCACGGAGCGTCCCCTCGTCAAGAAGCTCATGGCCGGCCGCAAGAAGCTGATGCCCGCCCGCCAGTACGCCATCGAGAACGTGCGCACCGGCTACGGCTCGAACTTCGCCTGGGCCTTCGGCGACACCGCGCGCAGCTTCAACAAGCGCGACACCATCGAGCAAGCCTCCTTCCCCTGGCGCGTCGCGCTGGACGGCTTCTACATCGAGTGGGACGTGCTGTACGCCGCCGGCATCCGCGTCGACCCCGACATGGGCAGCCACGGCAAGCTCAAGCTCGAAGCCAACGAGAAGGTGATCCTGTCCAACATGATGCAGGACCGCATGGTGGACCTGGAAGAAGGCTTCATCGAGAAGCTGGACAAGGAACTGCACCGCTCCGGCGCCTCCAGCACCGACGCGATCGTGGGCCTGGACGGCGTGGTTTCGCTGACCCCCAGCACCGGCACGCTCGGCGGCATCGACGCCTCGGCGAAGACCTACTGGCGCAACTATGCCCTGACCGGCATCGCCACGGTGGACCTGCGCGCGCGCATGGAAACCGCCTGGCGCGCCTGCATCCGCAACGGCGGCGCCCCGGACTTCATCCTGGCCGGCTCGACCTTCATCGACACCTACGCGGCGTCGCTGACCCTCACGCAGAACACGGAAGCGGGCAAGCCCAAGACGGTGGACATCTCCACCGGCAGCGGCTCCAGCACCGGCCTGTTCTTCAAGGGCGTGCCGATCGTGTGGGACCCGGTGTTCTCCGAGATGGACACGCTGGAAGCGCCCGCGGTGGCCTGGGAGAAGCGCTGCTACTTCCTGAACACCAAGCACCTGAAGTACGAGGACGACGGCATGGAGGTCTACAACCCCACGCCGCCGCACAACGTGCGTGCCACCTACACGTCGCTGGACCTGCGCTGCGCGCTCAAGACCAGCCGCCGCAACGCCCACGCCGTCCTGGCGGTGTCGTAACTGCAGGGCCGGGAAACCGGCTCTGTCCCTGATCCATCCACCTGGAGTTTGACCATGAAGACCGTCCCCCTGATCGCCGTCAACGTCCGCCGCGACGCGATGACCACGCTTCCCAACAGCGTCCCCCAGCACGAGATCGCGGTCCTGAACGCGGTCCACGGCAAGGACAACGTGTACCCCTCCGACGAGGTGGTCGGCTCCGTGGAGCTGGACCCGGCGGCCGAGGGCGAACGGCTGGTGGCGAAGTATGGCGAGGGGCCGGTGCATGCCGCCTACGGACCGGGCTTCGACGTTCGCATCGCCGAGGCCATCGCCAGCATCGACACCACCGCCAAGGGCAGGCGCCCGGCGGTGGCCGCCTGAATCCCACGCTCTAGGAGAGCACCATGACCATCCGTTTCCTTGCCTCCCGCGATGGCTACGCCATCGGCTCGATCGTTTCCACCCTCGCTGCCAGCGCCGAAGCTGCCTACGTGCAGGGAGGCTATGCCGAGTACGACGGCCAGCGCCCCAGCAACGACACCGTGCCGGTGCGCCGTGTGCTGGGCCAGCAGTCCGTCCCCTGCATCCTGGCGCCGTCCGGCACCATCGCCACGGCCGGCGTGGTCACGCTCGGCACGGCGGTGGCACTGACCTACCCGCGCGCCTGGGTGCACTTCCCCGCCGGCGCGGTCGTGGGCGGCCTGGCCGGCTGGTACTACTGCGTGTTCTCCAGCACCACGGTGGGCACGGTCTACACCAACTTCCAGGCGGTGATGGACAAGCCCTACATCCCGACGTCGCTCACCGCGGTGGTGGGCAGCAACGCGGGTTACACCGCGGCGACCGGCGCGGACGTCGTGATGGGCTCGGTGGTCATCCCGGCCAACACGCTGGGGCAGTTCGGCCAGATCGACGTACACGCCTTCATGTCCTACCTGGACTCGGCGAACAACAAGATCACGAACCTGAAGCTGGGCAGCTCGGTCGTGGCCACGCTCACCGCGACCACCACGGACGGCCTGACCATCCGCAAGCGCATTGCCAACCGCAACACCGGCCAGCAGGTGATCCAGGCGGACCTGGCCGAAGGCGCCGCGTCCGGCACCACGGCGAGCCTGCTGGCGATCGACACGACCGCCGACGTTGTGGTGTCCGTCACCGGCCAGAAGGGAACCGCCACCGAGTACATGGTGCTGGAAACCTTCTCGGTCGAAGTGCTGCCCACGCCGTAAGGCGAACCCGCGCCGCGCCGGCTTCACCGCTGGCGCGGCGTTGTCTCTAGGCGAGGAGAAAGAATGCCCCTGGCGCTGCCTTCCACCAAGACCTTCGCCGACATGCTGGCCGAGCTGCGCAGCCGCTGCAAGCTGAACGCCACCATCGGCTCCACCCCGGCGCTGGAGAGCATCCTCACCGAGGCGAACGACTACGTTTTCGGCGAGCTGGACGACGGCCTGCCGTGGCGCTCCACGCTGAGCGTCTACGCGAACCAAGCTGAATACGCTCCCTTCATCACAGATGAGGGGATCAGGGTTGCCCGGGGCAGTGTGCAGTCGGTCTGGATCGAGCAGGGCGATTCAAGCCGGGTGCTGCTGCCCCAGGGCATCTCACACGCGCAGCGAGCCGACACGGCCCTGCGCAGCATCCCGGAGCGCTACGACACCACGATGCGCGGCGGCACCAGCGACCAGGGCGAGTTCACCCTGGAGGTGTGGCCCACGCCGGACCAGACCTACACGCTGCACATCGACCACAACCGGATCCTGTCGCGCTTTTCCGCCACCACGGACAAGCCGTGCGCCCCGTACCGGCTGGTGCTGGGGTATGCGGTCGCCATGGGCAAAGCGCACCTGGGGCAACCCGACGCCGACACCGCCGGCCAGGCGTTCAAGACCATGCTGAGCGCCGAACGCCAGCGCCAGCGCGAGAACCGCCGCTTCATCCCTCCGACCAGCGAACGCCGCGGCCCGCGGGTGGTCAGCACCGCCAACGGCTACCGACAGGTGTAAATCCATGCCCCATATCGTCGAAGACCGCATCCTCGAATCCACCACCACGACCGGCACCGGCGACATCACGCTGGCCGCGGCGATCACGGGCTTTCGCCGCTTCAGCGCGGTGTGCGCGGTGGGCGACACCGTGCCATACTTCATCGAGGCGATCGACTCGGTGGGGCTGCCCACGGGCGACTACGAGTACGGCACCGCCACCTACTCGGCGGCGAACACGCTCACGCGCACGAAGGTGGACGGCAGCTCCAACGCTGGCGCCGCGGTGAACTTCGCCGCCGGCACCAAGAACGTCGGCCTCCCCGCGCTGGCCAGCACCGGCATGCCCACGGGCGCGCGGGTGGAGATGACCGGCAACGCGGCGCCGGCCGGCTACCTGGAACTTGACGGAACGCTCAAGTCGCGCGTCGCCTATCCGGCGCTGTTCGCCTACGCACAGGGCAGCGGCAACATGGCAGCCAGTGACGGCGCCTGGACGAAGGGCCAATACTCGCCGGGCGACGGCGCGACCACCTTCCGTATCCCGGACCATCGCGGCTACCACGCGCGGGCCTGGGACCACGGAGCTGGCGTCGATGCGGGCCGGGCCATCGGCTCGCTGCAGGCCGATGCGCTGCTGAACCACACGCACCCGGTGGTGGTCTCCGACCCGGGCCACACGCATGCCATCCCCGCCATGAATTCTGGCGGCGGCGTCTTCCCGTCCACCACGGCCGGCGGCAGCTCGATCAACTATCCGATGACCGCGGCCTCGGGCAGCAGCACCACCAGCATCACGGCGACCACTTCCAACCCAGCCGGTGGCGCTGCGGAGAACCGCGTGAAAAACATCGCCGTCCTGGTGTGCGTGAAGACCTGACATGGGCGGCCTTACCATCGACCGCTTCGACGCCGGCCTGCTGCTCGCGCGGCCGTCCAGCGTCGCGCCGGCGAACAGCCTCTCCCGCGTGCGGAACTTGGACGTCCAGCCTGGCGGCTGGCTGCGGTCGCGCCCGAAGTTCAAGCGCACCGTGCTAGAGGTCGGGCCGCAGTGGAAGGGCCTGGAGTCGAACGCCGGCTACCTGTGGACCTTCTCCTGCTGGGACGTGCTGTCCACGGGCAAGACCAGCGACATCGTGAACGCCGACACCGGCGATCGGCTGGTGTACGCCTTCCGCTCGACCGGGGCGGCTGGCACCTTCAGCCAAGCATCGCGCTGCCGCCTGCTGGGCACCTCTCGCTGGGAGAGCGGCTTCGTCGCGGCGCTGGCCGATGGGTCGGGCACGGTCACTCCCACGCTGTTCTCGGTGAACACCACCACCCACACCGTCAGCGCGACCAACATCACGGACGTGAACTGCCCTACGTCCGGCCTGATGGTGACCACCTCGGAGCGGGTGTATGGGATCTCGGCCGATGGCCTGACGGTCAGGTTCTGCGCAGTGGGCGACCCCACCGACTGGACGACCGCAGGTGACGCCGGGTTCCTGCCGGTGTCGCGGCACTTCGGCGGCGGGCAACGCGCCTACGCGCTGGGCCTGTACCAGGGGCAGCTTGCCGTCTTCACCGATCAGTCGGTGCAGCTGTGGAACGTCGACCCGGACCCCACCGCCATGGCGCTGGACCGCGTGGTGGACGGGGTGGGCACCAGGCACCACAAGAGCATCGTTTCCCTCAACGGGGATACCCTGTTCCTGTCGGACAGCGGGGTTCGCTCCCTCACGACCCCGGCGAATGCGCTGTTCCCGACCGACATCGACCTGGGCCTGCCGGTGCGAACGCTGACCACCTCGCCGGCGGCGACCACGCGCTTCGTCCGCGGCTCCACCGAGCCGGCGGTGCTAGCGCTCGCCGCCACGCCCTTGTCGCAATACTGGGTGAGCGCGCCTGCTCGCTGGAGCGTCTGATGTTCGGCGCCGGACCTACCGCCTGTCGCCCCTACGTCAGCACGCCGCGGCTGCCGCGCCCCTACGCGGTGGCGGCGGTCACTGGAGAGTACGGTTTCGCCGCATGGTCCTTCAGTCGGCAGGCCAAGCTCAACGCCTGGTCCTTCCACGGGCTGGGCGGGGACACGCTCTACGCGCTGGCCACGCTGGGGAACTACGTCTACGTGCGCCGCGATGGCGTGGACTTCGTGGATGCGCTGCGGCCGGACACCTTCTTCACGGCTGCGGAAACCAACACGGAATCCACCAGCGTGGAGGCGGTGACGCAGTGGCTGGATTTCGGCAAGCCCGGGAAGATGAAGGCGCTGGACGCCATCGACCTGGACGTGCTTGGCATCGAGACGGTGGAGGTGTACGTGTTCATCCCGAACCCGGATGATCCACGCGACCGCACCGGGACCCTCGCCGCCACGATCTCGCTGGTCGACGCCGCGAGCGGGTGGACCTACAACGGCGAAATGATCCCCACGGAAGACGTGGGAGCGGCCACCGAGTTCCAACTGCGCCTGATCGGCGACGCGAACCGGGAGGTGCAGATCAACAAGATCACGCTCCACTACACGGAAATCACGGGGTAGGGATGCAGCCGCTGTTCCTCACCAGCCAGCGCCTCATCACAGAGCACTGGCCGACCGTCGCGCGCGTCATCGGCCCCGTGATGGGAGCGGTGCGCGGGGAGTTCACCGTGGACGACCTGCTGGAGTTGTGTCGGGATGGCCGGGCCGTCGCCGGGCTGGCCTTCCTGGACGGCGAGGCGGTGCTGGCCTTCGTCTTCGAATTCCGGTTCTACCCGCGCCACACGGTGGTGAACATCATCGCCCTGGCCGGTCGTGGCGTGGGCGACGCGGCAGCGACTTTCTGGCCTGGCTTCGTGCAGTGGTGCCGAGAATCTGGAGCTACCGAAGTTGAGGCTTGCGCGCACCCTGGCATGACCCGCTTGCTTCGGCCGCTCGGGTTTGCCCATACCTACAACTTTGTCCGCATGCCGACCGGAGCCGCACCATGAATTTCCGCTACTGGAAGAGCCTGCTCCTGTGGTCCTTCCGGCTTCACGTCGGAGGGGGCGGCGACGGCGGGGCCGCCGACATGCGCGCGGCCGAAGACGCCCGCCAGCGCAAGGTGCAGGCCGCCGTCGACACCATCAATGCGAAGTTCGGCGTGGGCGGCGACACCTCGGCCCGCCCGACGCTCGATCAGTTTATCCCCACGGGCGGCAGCTTCATGACGCGAGCGGCCGGCCAGGTGGTGGCCCAGCCCGCCTACGAGGAGGCGCTGCGCAGCTGGGAGGCCAACGTCGGCGAGGCTGATCGCAACCGCGGCGTGCGGGACGCCCAGTACGGGGAAATCTCCAGCGCCGTGCGCGATACCGCCATGCGCGACCTGGACCGCCAGTATTCGCAGGCGTCGCGCCGCAACACCTTCGGCTTGGCGCGCTCCGGCCTGCTGGGTGGTTCCGTCGACGCGGAAAGCGGCGGCGACCTGACCGAGCTGTACGGCGAGGGCAAGCTGAAGGCGACGCAGGCCGGCCAGACCGCCGGCGCGGACCTGCGTTCGAACGACGAGAAGACCCGCCAGAACCTGATCGCGCTGGCGCAGTCGGGGATCGACACGGGCACCGCGGCGTCCATGGCGGCCGGCCAGATGTCGTCCGCGGCGGACCTGGCGCGCGGGCAGGTGGCGGGCTCCACTGTGGGTCGCCTGTTCGACGACATGAGCCAGGCTTACGTGGCCAACCAGGTGCTCAAGGCGCGCGGCGCGGGGGCGCAGCAGCAGCCGCAAAACAGCCCGTACAGCACCAGCGTATTCGGCCCGAGCCGGTACACCGGTCGGGTCCAGAACTGAGGAGAATTTTGTGGAACCGTTCACGATTGCGGCCATCATCTCCTCCCTCGCGGGAGCGGGAATTTCCGCGTACTCGCAAAACCAGGCGCTCAAGAAGCAGCAGGCGACCGCGCGCGAGGCCCAGCAGCGCCAGCTCAATGCGCAGAACCAAGCCACGCAGGTCGCGGCGAAGAAGGCTTCCGAGTTCGACCCGAGGGAGCGCGCGGCGCAGCAGGCGCTGATCGAGCAGCAGCTGACCGGCGAACTGGACCAGCAGGTGCGCCAGCCGCAGATCACCGCCCAAGGGGTGCAGGTGGGCTCCACCGTCCCCGAAGGCTCCGGCACCACCGACTACCTGACCGCCAAGGCGCGCGAGCAGGCGAAGACCACGGCCTCCCTTCGCGGGCTGGCGGCGCTCATGGGAAAGATCGGTTCGGCCGGCGAACTGCGCCGCAAGGAGGCCGCGGGCATGGGCGACGCCGCCGGCGCGATCGGCCGCATCCAGACGGGCGCGGGCAACATCTTCGCGGCCGACCAGGTGGGCATCAACGCCGCCGGCCAGCCGAACCTCGGCCTGCAGTTGGCCAGCGCGGCGCTGAGCGCCTACGGTGCGGCCGGTGCTCCTGGCCTGGGTGGGGCGAAGGGCGCCGCGGGCGCCGCCGGCAGCTACGCGAATCCGAGCATGACGCAGATGACCAACGTGCCGCGCGGCACGTGGTTGCGCTGACAGGAGGACAAGATGCGGTTTCGACTGGCGACCAGCGGCAACGGCCTGGCGGACGGCGTGCGCAACGGGATGCAGAACCTGTTCGCGCTGCCGATGCTGCGCGCGCAGGCGCAGGAGGAAGCGCAGACCGCCGGCATGAAGCGCAACCTGCTGGAGTCGCAGATCGCCCACAACATGGCCCAGGCCGCGGTGGAGGAGCAGAAGCGCCGCCAGCTGGCCGGGCGCGGCGACGTGCTGGACACGGTGATTGCCGGCCGGGCCGGCGCCGACATCCCGACCCTGAACCGCTGGCGCGACAGCCTGCGCACGGGCGTGCAGCCCACCACCAGCGCCACCGGCGACGCGGAGACGGACATGGCGATCGGCATCCAGCCGCAGCCCATGATCGACCCGGCGGTGGCGCAGCGTCTGCTGGGCGAGTTCACCCGGACCGCCCCGGCGATGGTGAACCCGGACGACTACACCGTGCAGGGCCAGGCCGACGCCACCGGCCGCTACCAGACGCAGGACGTCCTGGACCAGGTGCTGCAGGGCCGGCTGAACCCCGGGCGCGCCGGGTCCGCAGTGGCCGCGAGCAAAGGCACCGCGCAGGTGAACAACATCGGCAACACCGGGACGGGCTTCAACGTCCACACCGGCGAGGGCTCGGTGCTCGACCAGGGCCTGCGGGCGCTGTTCGGGGACCAGGGGCAGGCGCTCGTGACGCAGCGCAAGGCCGCCGCCGGCGCGTCCGGTGCGGCTGCCGGCCTTTCCTCTGCGCGCCGCGAGCGCGTGGCCGGCGGCTACGACAAGCCCGTGACCATCATCGACGACGACAGCGGCGAGGCTTCCGTGACCCGCATCCCGACCGGTGCCGAGCCGGTGACGGTGGGCGTGGCGCCTAAGAAGCAGACCGGCACCGACGCCACGAACGCCAAGGAGCGCAACCGGGTGGTGCGCGACGTGGAGAAGGAGATGGTCGGGGCCAGCGACGCGGAGATCGCCGCCGAGGTTTCCCGTCGCATGTCCCGCCGCGGCTCGGCCGCGCCCACGCCGCCGAAACCGGCAGGCGGGGCCCCCGTCCCCGCGCCCATGGACGCAAAGCAGCGCAAGGCCGGGACCGTGTACCAGACGCCGAAGGGCGCCATGAAATGGACGGGAACCGGATGGCTGCCCGCGAACTGACCGACGAGGAAGTTTTCGGCGGCCGCGAGCTGTCCGATGCGGACGTGTTCGGCGCCGCGCCTCCTGTTGGCGCCCCCAGGCTGCCGCCGGGCCCGCGCTTCGGCATGGGCCGCGGCAACGCCCCCACGCGCGCGCCGCTGCGCGTGGCGTCCGTGC
>JALHLO010000130.1 GCA_022844525.1 Ramlibacter sp. | reverse complement strand
GTTGCGCCGCCCGCGCGCGCTGCCGCCGACGCTCCCGCGCCGCTCCAGCGCGAGGCAAGCGCCGCGCCGGCGGCCGTCCAGAGCGAGAACAACCTGTCGCCCGAGCCGCTGCGACCACAGCCGCAGGGCCTTGGTCCGCGCTGGACGAGCGCGAGCCCCGACCAGCCCGGCGCGCCGCTCGCATGGCTGGACGGCGACGCTGAGGCTGGGCTTGCGCGGTTGGTGCGTGCGCAGTCCGGCGAAGAAGGGACGCTCTATGAGGTGCGCGACGACCTTGGCCGCGTCCTCGCCACCGGAGGCACGCCGGAGGAAGCGGCGCGGAAGGGAGAGCGCCGCTTCCTTTCCTACGCTGATATGACGGCAGACGAGAAGGCTGCCTACGATGAAAGCCAAGGCATCACGCCGGGGCGCCGTGAGGAGGTTGACGCAAGTCTTCTGCGCACCGAATTGCAGAATCTGAAAACGCGCATTCAAGCCGCAGGCTTCGGCCAGAAGAATTTGGACGGCGTGAGCTTCAGCAAGGGCCAGTTCAAGGCGGCAGAAGTGCTGCGCACCGCCAGCACTGACGTTGCCGAGTTGCAACTGAAGATCGCCGACGCTGAGGCGATGCAGGACGGCCTGCGTCGCATGGGGCACGACGGCATCACGCACATCGGCGGCGGCCGCGTCAAGGGCGACGGCAAGCGCCATCGCGTCTACATCGCCTTCGACCCGGAGCAGGTGAAGTCCGCGACCGGCAACGAGGGGGCGTTCGACCGCAGCAGTCCCGACATCCGCAAGAGCCAGCAGAAGGGCTCGACCAGCACCAGTAAGTCCGCGTCAGCAAACGAAAAAAGCGCGGCCGCGCCCCAGTTTCGCGGCCCTGCGCCCAGCACCAGCAGCACCAGCACCAGCACCGCCGACACCATGCGCACCGAGCTGCGCGAGCGCTTCGGTCCCATCGTGGACCGGCTGGAGAAGCGCGGCATCCTGAAGCTGTGGGACAGCGTGGACGCCTACAACGAATCCGGCCAGGCGTCGAAGCTTCCGGCCGACGCGCGTGGCGTGCAGGGCATGTACTCCCGAGGCGTGGCCCACCTGTTCGGCGACGGCGTGGAGCCCGGCAACGCGGTCCCGGTGTTCCTGCACGAGGTGGGCGAGTACGCCAGCATGAAGGCGATGCTGGGCCCGCGGTACAACGACCTGGTGCGCCGGGCCTACCGGCTGGTGGCGGACGGCGACGAGATCGCGGAAACCGCCATGGCGCGGATTCCCGACGACACCCCGGCGAAGTTCCAGGACTCCGAGCTGCTGGCGTACATGATCGAGGAGACGGCCAGCCGCGAGCAGCGGGCGAGCCCGGCCGCCCGTTCCTGGCTGCGCGACGTGATCGCCGCCATCCGGGCGTGGTTCTACCAGACCGGCCTGTCCAAGCAGCTGGAGCGCTACGGCGCGAAGCTGGAGCTCACCCCGAAAGACATCGCTGCGCTGGCGGTCCGGGCGGTGAGGTGGCAGGCGCAGCAGGAGGCGCCCGCCCCGCGTGGTACAACCGAGGCGATGGCGAGCCGCAAGGATGTCGCCGGCAACGAAGACGGCGAGCGCCCTGCCGGCGACGCATCCACGGGCACCGACGAGAACACCGGCCTTCCGCTGAATGCCGATGGCACGGTCACGGTCTACCACCACACGTCCGCCGCACAGGCCGCAGAGATTCGCCGCACTGGCACGCTGCGCGCCGCCGCCGAGCCGGACGTCTACGTCACCACCCGCCGCGAGACGGACACCGGCTACGGCGACACCGCAGTTTCGGTCCGTGTCGCCCCCGGTCAGTTGCAGATCGACGATGAATTCCCCAATGGCCGCCGCGACTTCCGCCTGAACGTCGGCCGCCCCGGTGGCTCCATCAAGGTCGCCGTCACGAATGAGCCCGCCGCGTCGGGAGATTCCGACGCGCAGCTGTCCAAGCGCCAGCCCTTCAGCGCCACCGGCAGCAACCCCTACGCCGGCCAGAAGTTCGGCCCCCAGCCCTGGACCGTGGCCGAACCCGGCACCTGGGACAACATCGTCCGCACCCTGCAGAACAACAAGGTGGACATGAAGCGGGTTCGGGACGCCATCGAGGAGCGTTTCGGCCGCATCCCGGAGGCCAAGGACGCCTACCTGCAGGAGGAGCTGTACCACGGCAAGGTGGCCGCCCGGGTGGAGAAGCTGCACACCGAGTACGTCGAGCCGATCCTGCGCAAGATCGCGGTGGCGGGCAAGAACGTCGACCTGACGCTGGCGGACGTGAACCTGTACCTGCACGCCCGCCATGCGCCCGAGCGCAACGCGGCGATGGCGGCGATCAACCCGAACACGCCGAACAACGGCGCCCTGTCCGGCATGAGCGACGCCGACGCGGCCAAGGTGCTGGCCGACTTCGGCCGCGCCGGCAAGATCCCCGCGCTACAGACCATCGCCAAGGACATCGACACCCTGCTGGCCGACACCCGCACCGGGCTCGTCGCGGACGGCCTGGAAGAGGCGGGCGTGGTGCAGGCATGGGAGGCGGCCTACAAGCACTACGTGCCGCTCATGCGCGACATCGACGACCGGCCCGCCAAGGGCTCCGGCTTCAGCGTGCGCGGCCCGGAGGCGAAGCGCGCCACCGGCTCCAACCGCCAGGTGGTGGACATCCTGGCCAACATCGTGACCCAGGCGGAAACCGCGGCTATCCGCGCCGAGAAGGCGGAAGTCGGCCGCGCGCTGCTGGAGATGGCCAAGACCTATCCGAACGCCGACTTCTGGACGGTCGACACCCCGCCCACGAAGCCGCGCGTGAACCCGAACACCGGGCTGGTGGAGCGCAACGCGGTGGACCCGCTGTACCAGACCGCGGACAACGTGGTCATGGTCAAGGAGTACGGCGCCACCCGGTTCATCGTCTTCAACAAGGGCAACGAGCGGGCGGTGCAGCTGGCCCGCGCCATGAAGAATCTGGAAATCCAGCAGCTCCCGAAGGCACTGCGCCACGTCGGCGCGGCCACCCGGTTCATGGCGTCGCTGCTCACCCAGCGCAACCCCGAATTCTGGTTCACCAACCTCGCCCGCGACCTGCAGGGCTCGGCCATTCAGATGAACGGCACCGAGGCCGAGGGCCTGCAGGGCAAGGTGCTGGGGTATCTCCCGAAGGCCCTGGCCGGCATGCGCCACGTCGCGCGCGGCACCGGCAAGAACACGCAGTGGGCTCGCTACGCCCAGGAGATGAAGGACGCCGGCGGCACGACCGGCTACATGCAGATCTTCGACAACTCCACCGAGCGGATGGAGAACCTGCAGAAGGAAGTCGACCGCATGGGGCAGGGCAAGGCGGACCCCCGCCGGCTGGCCCGGTCCCTGCTGGAGTTCATCGACGACTACAACGACGTCATCGAGAACGGCATGCGCCTGGCCGTGTTCCAGGCTGCGCGCGAGGCAGGCGTCTCCACCGAGCGCGCCGCGTCGATCGCCAAGAACATCACGGTGAACTTCAACCGCAAGGGCAACGCCAGCCCGTGGGTGAACAGCCTCTACATGTTCTTCAACGCCGGTGTGCAGGGCACCGCCCGCCTGACCGAGGCGCTGGCCACCAGCAACAAGGCGCGCATCGTGGTGGGCGGCCTGGCCGGCGCCGCCTTCGTGATGGACATCGTGAACCGGGCCCTTGCCGGAGACGACGACGAGACGAAGCGCAACCGCTACGACCTCATCAACGAGTTCGAGAAGTCGCGCAACTGGATCATCATGGGGCCGGACGGCAAGTACGTGAAGGTCCCGCTGCCCCTGGGCTTCCACATCTTCCACAACGCCGGGCGGCTCATTGCGGACGGCCTGAACCGCAAGGACCCGCGCAACGCCTCGGAATACGGCTGGGCGTTCGCCTCCACCGTACTGGACGCCTTCAACCCGATGGGCAACGTGGCCAGCGTGGGGCAGCTGCTGGCCCCGTCCGTGGCGGACCCGGCGGTGCAGCTGGCCGAGAACAAGAACTTCATGGGCGGCAAGGTGTACCGGGACGACGACATGGGATTCGGCAAGACCGACCCGCGCCCGGCCTACCAGCGCTATTTCGAGACGACTCCCGACTTCTGGAAGGCGGCGAGCAAAACCCTGAACGACGTCACCGGCGGCGACAAGGTGAAGCCCGGCGCGGTGAACATCGAGCCGGACATCCTGCGCCACGTCTACGCCGCGATCACCGGCGGGCCGGGCCGGGCGCTGGACAAGACCGTCGACACCGCGCAGGCCACCGCCCGCGGCGAGGCCATCACGCCGGCGCGCATCCCCTTCGTGCACCGCTTCCTGGGCGAGGTGGGCGACCGCCAGAAGGACTCCGCGTACTTCGAAGACATGAAGCGCGCGGCCAAGGCGAAGGACCAATTCGACTACTTCGTGAAGGCCGGCCGCCGCCAGGACGCCCTGGAGGTGCTGAAGGAGCTGGGCGACGGCGACGTGGCTCGCGGGCGGAAGGTGATCGCCGTGTTCATGCAGGCGAAGAAGGACGAGCGGGCGCTGAACCGGGCGATTCGCAAGCTGCGGGAAGGCGAGGCGGACGACACCGCCATGCAGGAGCAGCTGGGCGCGCTGAAGAAGCGGCGCAGCGAATCCCGCCGGCGCGTGCTCCGCGCATCGGGCGAACCCGAAGACGAGTGACTTTCTGGCGCGGCCCATAGGGGCCTCTCCTACGCTTGCGCGAACTTGGAGAGCCCACGCGATGCCCGCACCGACCGTCCCCGTCACCGTCACGCTTCTTTCCTCTGACGGAGGCACTCCTTACGCGGGCGTGACGGTGCGCGCGCGCCTCGACATCAACGAGGTTTACGAGGGCATGGTCATCTCCGACCAAGCGTCCGCAGTCACGGATGTCGACGGCATCGCGGTTCTCGACCTGTTCCCCAACGCGCCCGACCCCACGGGCCTGGGCACGCAAGGCTCCACCTACCGGGTGTGGGCATCAATCCCGGGTGGTCGCAGCCTCAACGTCGACGCTCGCGTGCCGAACACGGCGTGCTTGCTCGAAAACATCCTCGTCTCCGACGAGATCGGCGCGTTGAGCGATGCGGAGCTGGCCCTGTTGCAGGCGCAGTCCGCGGTGACGACCGCCGCCATCAGCGCGGCATCGGCGACGGCGAGTGCCACCAGCGCGACAACCAGCGCTACGAGCGCCTCAGCAAGCGCGACCAGCGCGACGGCGAGCGCCACCGCTGCGGCGTCGTCTGCGTCGGCCGCAGCGGCTTCAGCATCCTCTGCCGGGTCATCCTCATCGTCGGCGTCGGCGTCGGCTGCAAGCGCCGCAGATTCGGCAGACGAGGCGGCCGCTTCTGCTGCCGTGGCTGCAACTGTGAGCCAGGCCTATGTCGGGATGACGCGCGCGACCATCGCTGCACTCAATTCCTCCCTTGTGCAGCTCGCGTTCCTGAAGGAAGCCGGAAGCGAAGGCGAGTTCGTGTTCGACTCGACCAGCCAATGGGATGGCCGTTGCGTGGTCAGTTCCCACGCAAACGCCACCGTGACCGAAAGCGCCACGGTCAACGATCAGTACCTGGTCGCCAAGCCATCCGGAGGGAGCGCGTACAACAGCTCCGTTACCTCTCCCACCGCCCTGACCGGAGACTTCGAGATCTGGGTGCAGCGGGTCAACTTCGGAGGCGGCGGCGGCTTCTTCATCGGCGTCGATGCGGCGCCGGTTTCCACCTCCGATTACACGGACATCGACTACGCCGTGGATTGGGGCAGCGGCGGACATTCGGCCTACAAGAACGGGGTGAAAGACACGACGGCTCCCGGTGGGGCGGATCACTTGCCAAGCAGCGCCTTGAGTTGGTTCTGCCTGCGTCGCGTGGGGACCGCGATCACCTGGCTGGAGAATTCGTCCCGCACGCTCACCGGGGCATCAACGGTGCACACCTTCACCGGCACGGCATCCGGGACGATGTACGTGAAAGGCCTGAACTTCGCCCAGGGGGACACCTATTACCTCATGGTGATCGACTCGGTGAACCAGGGCGCCGGGTACGTTCAGGCCGACCCGCAGCAGGCCGTCTACATCGCGCCGAATTCTGACGCTACCGGGGCGTCTGGCGCATGGGTTCGCGTGCTCGATGCAGACAAGACGATCAAGCCGGAATGGTTCGGTGCCGCAGGGGATGGAACCACCAACGACACGGACGCGTTCTACGCGGCCTCGGTCCTTCTCAATACGTGGGGCTGCGGCACGCTGTCGCTGGCCACTGGCGCAACGTACATCGTGGGCCAGCAAACCCTTGGAGGTGATGCCGCGAATTTCAGCTACGCCCCCGATCCCATCATCGAGCTGAGCGGATTTTCCGGCCACATCAAGATCGAGGGCAACGGCGCCACCATGACCGCGGCGGCCGGGTTGCGGATTGGCAGCTTCGACCCCGGGACCGGCAACGTCTTCAACCCGCCAGGCGGTGGGTTCACCGACACCACGTACATGGCGACTCCCTACGAAGGGATGATCCGTGCGGACGTGTACACCGGCACGCTGGAAATCGAAAACATCACGCTCAACGGAAATGAGCAGAACCTGACGCAGGGAGGGTATTGGGGCGATACCGGGTTCCAGGTTCAATGTGCGGGGCTCCAGATCCTTCCCGGCTCCGGCAAGCTGTTCTGTCGCAACGTGGTTTCCACTCGCCACGGCACGGACGGAGGCACGTACCAGGCCACGGTGGACAGCCGCATGGATGCGTCCGTCCTCGCGCACTTCCTCGGGTGCGAGTTCACCTACGCAGGCCGCAACAGCTTCTCCTTCACTGGTGGCCGCGGTGTCGTGTTCGAGAACTGTAAGTTCAACCACGCCGCCAAGGGGACGATTCAGACCTTGCCGCAGTTCGGCTTCGATATGGAGCCGGATGGGGGCCTGTACGCCCGGGACATTACGTTCATCAACTGCGAGTTTCTGAACAACGAAAGCGGCGGCTACGGCGGCGGCTCTGGTCGCATGCAGGAGATCAACTTCTACGACTGCCGGTTTTCTGGCGATCCTGCCACCGGAACGGCCGGCGCAACGAGCGCCCTGTTCGTGACCAAGCCGGGGCACAAGTTCCACAACTGCAAGATCGTCGGCATCTACCAGATCACCGCGTCGGATGCGGTGAAGTACGAATTCCGCGAGGGCATCACGGAAGAGGGCTGGGGGCCGCAGTTCTTCAGCTGCATTTTCACCAACAACCCCAACGAGTATTACGGCGGGATTGCCCCGACCCTCGCAGGCGGTACGGCCTCTGTGTCCGGCCCTGTTCTCTTCGACAACTGCACTTGGGACTACAACGTCACGGCGTGGGCAATCACCACTGCCTACCTCGCAGACCAGACGGTGCGCAACGGGTCGAACTTCTACCGCTGCACCACTGCCGGAACGTCAGCCGGTGCTGGCGGGCCGTCTGGAACGGGAACGGCGATCACGGACGGGACGGTGGTGTGGACCTATGCCGGGGACATCGTGAGCGCCACGAGCACCAGCGCCGGAAGCGAGCCCTATCGCGTCACGTACCGCAACTGCCGGTTCTTCGACTACTCCACCGGATCGTCCAACCTCGGGGGCAACTTCGAGGGGACCACGATGATGAATTTCTCCTCCGGTCAGCCGGGCGTGAATCTGGAGCCGCAATACATCTTCGGGCGCTACGTCTACAACAACGTGGAGCAGTTCACTGGCTCCAAGACCTTCGATTGGGCCAGCATCGCCGCAGCCGGAGTGGCGACGACGACGGTCACGGTTCCTCTGGCGAAGGCGGGAGATGGCCGGACTTACTCGGCGGTCATGTCCGTTGGCTGGGGAGGGCTGATCGCGTTCTGCGAGGTGACGGCGGACAACACGGTCACGGTCACGGCATTCAACCCGACTGCTGGGGCCATCGACTTGGCGTCAGGGACGCTCAGCGTGGTTGGTGCCAGGTAGCCCCTGTGGAAGATTGTTCGGATCGTTCGCGTAATCGAGGACTTCGCCGTTCGTGAGCCTTGCCCAAAACATCTTGACGATCAGGACCATGAACAGCAGCCCGACACCAGCCAGAGCCAGGATGCACCAAAGGATGGGGAAGTCCTGGGAGCGCAGCCACATGAAGGCTAAGGAGAGGCCGACCAGCAGCAGGAGCAGGTACGGCAGGGACGTGATGAAAAACGCGATTGCGACATCTGCGCCGAGGGTGCTGGGGTCCTCTTCCATTGCCTATTTCCTGATGAATGAGGTGAGCGGGTTGCCCGTCTCGGCCAATTCGAGGGCCAAAACGGTGCCGAAGGCCACCACGCACGCCGCCACGAGCGTGCGGGAGAGGGCTCGGAAAAGTCTTTTCATGCGCAATGGTGCCGCCAAAGCGGCATCCCGTCCACCCCACTGGTTTAGGGAGGTTCCCTATGGTCTGCCGCTTCTACCGCTGGGCATGCCGCAAGTGGGGGCCTCGCATCGACGGCCGGAGGGTGACGTTCTCCGGCGCTGCGTTCGTGCGCGCAAGGGGAGGACGGCCGTTCTGGCGCGACCGGATCGACGGCTTCTTTCTGCTGGTCTTTTCCCAGCACCAGCACTGTCAAGCAAGTTTCCAGCGCGGACGCGCACCAACCGACGCGAAAGGACCGCGCCCATGACCATGACAGACACGGCCGAGGCCATACACAAGGTTGCGTCTGCCGCAGTCCCCACAGGCGGTGCGGTAGCTGTTGGATCGGGGGTGGTGAATTACTTCGGCATGTCGAAAGACGAGTGGACGCTTGTCTTTGCCGGCATCGGTGCTCTGGTGGCTCTGCTCGGGTTCTTTGTGTCCTGGTACTACCGGCACAAGGAATACAGGCTTGCTTTGGCTAAGGCCCCGCCGGGGCTCATGGAGGAGTGACTATGCAACTCGTAGACGACTGGCGCAAAGCTTTGAAGTGGTTCAGCGTGCAGATCCCGGCCGCGAACATGGCATTCCTTGCCACATGGGCAGCGCTGCCGCCGAAGTTTCAGGACGCCCTTCCGGTTCCGTGGGTGATCGGGATCGCGGTGGGTCTTCTGGTGCTGGGCATCGTCGGGCGACTGGTGAAGCAGGACAGCCCGTGAGCATCACCCTCGACGCGATCCTGCACACGGCCATCAACCCGGCCTTGCTGCTGTTGCCTCGCGCGATGGACAGCGACGCCGCGCGCGTGATGCTGCTGGCGATCGGCCTGCAGGAAAGCCGCTTCGAGTGGCGCTTCCAGAAGATCTCCGGCAAGCCCTACGACAAGGGGCCGGCGCGCGGCTTCTGGCAGTTCGAGCGCCCCGGCGGTGTCGCGGGCGTGATGTCGCACCTGCAGACGCACGCGCTGGCGATCGAGCTGTGCCAGAAGCGCGGCGTGGCGTTCGACTCGGCGCTGATCCATGCGCGGCTGGAGTTCGATGACGTGCTGGCCGCCGGGTTCGCCCGGCTGCTGCTGTGGGCCGACGCGAAGCCGCTGCCGGCGGTGGACGCGGACCACGAATCGGCCTGGCGGTGCTACCTGCGCAACTGGCGGCCGGGCAAGCCCCATCGCGAGTTCTGGGACGGCTACCACACGCAGGCGCGCGGGCAGGTGATGTCGTGAACCCCTTCGCCCTGCTCAACCCCTACCGCTGGCTGGCCGCCGCCGTCCTGCTGGCCGTGCTGACCGCCGCCTACTTCGGCTGGCGCCACCAGCAGCGCGAGATCGGCCGCGAGGAAGTGCGCGCCGAGCTCGCCAAGCGTGACCTGGACTACGCCCAGGACCAGGCCAAGGAATTCCAGCGCCGCCTCGCGCGGCAGGAGGATAGCAATCGTGAAACCCGAACCCGCGCCGAACGTGCTGAAACTGCTGCTCGCCGCGCTGCTGCTGTCACTGGCAGCTTGCGCGAAGAACTCGCTGCCGCCGATGCCGAGCGCCGCCGAGATTCCTCCGCTATCGCCAACTGCGCGGCAGCCGAAGCCGCCGTCGATCTGCGAGACCGACTGTTCCGATGGGCTGACGACGCTGCGGGAGAGTTGGCGCGCTACGCTCAAGCCGCCCGCCTTGCCGGCGAGCAGTGCGAGCGGGACTACGACGCGCTGAGGCCGCGGTGAGGCTCATCCTGTCGGCCCTGCAGGTGATCGGCGGCGCGCTGGTCTTCGCCCTGATCTGGCTGCTGGAGTGGTGGGAGCCGCTCCGCCGTGACTGACGGAAGCTCTGCGTGCGCGATCTTCGCGCATCGCTGTCTCTCCTTCTGGATGGCGGCGCGGGCGTATTCCTGCGCCCAAGCGTTCCAGCGCCCGCGATCTTCGCTGTACTTCGGCAGGCAAGGGTAGGGAGGCAGTTCCGGCAGTTCATAGGTGTCGGTCATGGGGTGTCCTCAGCGCTTGCGCCGTGCGCGCGATTCTTCGCGTTTGGCGCCAGCGAGCATGTAGCATCCGGGCCAGCGTTCTACGATTAGGCCAGCGTCCTCCAGCTGGCGAACGTCTCCCCACCCAAGAGGCGAGTACACCTCGTCAGCAGAGTACGTGAGCCAGAACTGTCCGCTGCCGAACTTGCCATTCGGAGGAGCAGAACCTTCGTACAGGTCGCGGTCAGGCCGTGAGGCCAGCAGGTCCAGCACCTTGCGCTGCTTTTCGGTCAGGTCTGCGTGTTTCACTCTCCCTCTCCTTGCTTGGGGGTGGAAGGGGGACGACGGTACGTTGCCGAGAACCAATCCACAACCCCGTTAACCTCGTTCGGCGGCATGTCGTCATAGGACCGCATCAGCTGCGCCAGCAGGGTCACTAGCTCAGCTCCCGGCTTTTCGGCAGCGAACGCCCGGAGCGTGAACTCCCTGTACGGCGTAACGGTGATGTCATTCACTCTTCATCTCCTCGGGGTTGCAGGGACTACAGGCGGGCGGCGCAACGTGTCCCTAATCGTTTGCTAAGTGATTGATTCTATTGAGCGGAAAATGCAGTTTTCAGCCCTTCAAAATCGCTCATCTGGAATCTCCTAAGTGCCTGTCAACATTGAAGAAAAGCGCGGGCCGCGCGGCTGTCTCGTTCGTCTGCATGGGCATCAGACAGGAAGGGTC
>JALHLO010000129.1 GCA_022844525.1 Ramlibacter sp. | reverse complement strand
GGCTTTCGTCGGATCGCGCAAAGTGTAGGAGCCGCGCCCGCGCCGCGCACCGTCATAGTCGCAGGGCAGGCATGCGGAATTTGCGTTGCAGCCGGCGTCCCTGCTTTCCTACGATGCGGGCATGTCCTGCCTGAAGCACATCTACGCCCTCGAGGATTTCCAGCCGCTGGCCCGCAAGCGGCTGCCCCGCCAGCTTTACAGCTACATCGCCAACGGCGCCGACGACGAGGCCTCGATCCGCAACAACCGCGCGGCCTTCGAGCGCTTCGCCTTCGTGCCCCGGATGCTGGAAGGCGTGGCGCAGCGATCGCAGAAGATCGAACTGTTCGGCCAGACGTACGAGTCCCCCTTCGGCATCGCGCCGGTCGGGCTGGCGGCGATGTGGTGTTACCGGGGCGACCTGGTCCTCGCCCGCACCGCGCAGGCGATGGGCATTCCCGCCATCATGAGCGGGGCCTCGCTCATCCCGATGGAGGCGGTGGCCGCCCAGGCGCCCGGCACCTGGTTCCAGGCCTACATGCCGGGCGACCCCGCGCGGGTGGAGGCACTGGTCACCCGCATCGCCAAGGCGGGGTTCAAGACCCTCGTGGTGACCGTGGACCTGCCCGTGCAGGTGAATCCCGAGCGCTACGCCAGGAACGGTTTCTCGACCCCGCTGCGTCCCAGCCCGCGCCTCGCGTGGGACGGCGTCACGCATCCGCGCTGGCTGCTCGGGACCTTCTTCCGCACGCTGGCCCGGCACGGCATGCCGCACTTCGAGAACTGGCGCGCCGAGCGCGGCGCTCCCATCCTCTCGGCGCGGGTGGAACGCGACTTCCAGGCCCGCGACCACCTCTCGTGGCAGCACCTGGGGGTGATGCGCGAACTGTGGAAGGGGCCCCTGGTCGTCAAGGGGATCGTGCGCTGGCAGGATGCCGTCAAGGCGCAGGACCTGGGCATCGACGGCATCATCGTGTCGAACCACGGCGGGCGCCAGCTGGACGGGGCGATCCCGCCGCTGCGCGTGCTGCCGGAGATCGTGAAGGCGGCGCCCCGCCTCGCCGTGATGATGGACAGCGGCATCCGCCGTGGCACCGACGTCCTGAAGGCCTTGTCGCTCGGTGCCCGCTGCGTGTTCAACGGCCGCTCGTTCAACTTTGCGGCCACGGTCGGCGGCGCGGCTGGCGTACGCCACGCCATCGACATCCTGCGCACCGAGATTCACCGCGACATGGCCTTGCTGGGGATCAACCGCCTCGGCGAACTGGACGCGTCGCTGGTTCGTGCCGTGGGTCATGACCTGGACTCATGAGCGCGCGACCAGGTGTCGCTTGCGGACCGGCGCGCACGGCGGGGACAATGTGGATCGCACAGGGCCAGGCAGGCCACCCCCACCGGGCGCGGAGCCGCTTCCGCTCGCCCGTCGCTGAACTGACAGCGGCACTCCCTTCCACTTCCTTCCTTCCTGTGAGTTTCCAATGAGCTTCAGCCTCGACCGTCGTCATGCTCTTGCCGCCGCCGCCGCCGCCGCCGCCGCCGCCCTGGCCTTCGGGGCCGGTGCGCGAGCGCAGGGTGACACGCCCCTGCGCCTGGTGGTGACCTTCCCGCCCGGGGGCAGCACCGACATCGTCTCGCGCATCCTCCAGCCGGAGCTTTCCCGCCGCCTGGGCCGCACCGTGATCGTCGACAACAAGCCTGGCGCCGCCGGCCAGATCGCCAGCGCGCTCGTGGCGAAGGCGCCCGCCGACGGCAACACGCTGCTGGTGGCCTTCGATACGCATGGGATCAACCCGGTTGCCAAGCCGAAGCTGCCCTACGACACCTTCCAGGACTTCGAAGGCGTCACGCTCGCGGTCCGTTTTCCGCTGGTGATCGGGGCGTCTGCGTCGGTGGCGGCCGCCGACCTGCGCGGCTTCCTCGAGGCCGCGCGCAAGCAGCCGGGCAAGTACGGCTATGCGTCCACCGGCCTGGGTTCGATGAACCACCTGGTGATGGAGGAGATCAAGCGAAAGTCCGACGTCTCCGTCCTGCACGTGCCCTACACCGGCGCCGGTCCCGCCTTGCAGGCGGTGCTGGGCGACGTGGCCCAGCTGACGGCACTCAGCTACGCGGCCCTGCGCGGCCAGATCGCGGCGGGCAAGATCAAGCCGCTCGCCGTGACCGGGCGCCAGCGCTTGCCTGAACTGCCCAACGTGCCGACGGTTGCGGAATCCGGTTTTGCCGGCTTCCAGGCCTATTCCTGGGTGGGCATCTTCGCCCCGGCGGGCACGCCGGCCGAAACGGTGAACAGGCTGACGCAGGAATTCCGCGCCACGCTCAATGCGCCAGAGGTGCATCGCAAGCTCACCGAGGCCGGCTTCGAGGTGATGGCCACCGACGGCGCCGGCGCCGACCGCCACGCACGCGCCGAGTTCGAGCGCTGGTCCCGCTTCGTGCGCGAGGCCAGGCTGAAGCTGGAGGACTAGGTGTTCCGCAACCTGATCGCTGGCGAGTGGGTGGAAGGCGCCCGCACCTGCCGCAACATCAACCCTTCCGACACCCGCGACGTCGTCGGCGAATACGCGCAAGCGGACGCCGCGCAGGCGAAGTCCGCCATCGGCGCCGCTTCGAAGGCGCAGCCGGCGTGGGGCCTGTCCACTCCGCAGCAACGCTTCGACATCCTCGACGCCGCCGGCGCCGAGATCCTGGCGCGCAAGGCCGAACTCGGCGACCTGCTGGCCCGCGAGGAAGGCAAGACCCTGCCGGAAGCCGTCGGCGAAGTCGTGCGTGCCGGCAACATCTTCAAGTTCTTCGCCGGCGAGGCGCTGCGCATCGGCGGCCAGGTGGTGGCTTCGGTGCGCCCCGGCGTCGGGGTCGACGTGACGCGGGAACCGGTCGGCGTGGTCGGCCTCATCACGCCGTGGAACTTCCCGATCGCCATTCCTGCCTGGAAGATCGCCCCGGCCCTGGCCTATGGCAACGCGGTGGTGCTCAAGCCCGCCGACCTCGTCCCCGGCAGCGCCTGGGCCATCGCCGACATCCTGCACCGCTCGGGCCTGCCGGCCGGCGTGTTCAACCTGGTCATGGGCCGCGGCTCCGAAGTCGGCCAGGTGCTGCTCGACGACAAGCGCGTGAACGCGATCAGCTTCACCGGCTCCGTGGCCACCGGGCAGCGCGTCGCGCAAGCCTGCGTCGCGCGCATGGCCAGGTTCCAGCTGGAGATGGGAGGCAAGAACCCCATGGTCGTGCTGGACGACGCCGATCTCGACGTCGCCGTCAACGCCGCGATCAACAGCGGCTTCTTCTCCACCGGCCAGCGCTGCACCGCGTCTTCCCGCCTGATCGTGACCGAAGGCATCCACGACCGCTTCGTCGACGCCATGGCGGAGAAGATGAAGGGCCTGAAAGTCGGCGACGCGCGCAAGCAAGGCACGGACATCGGCCCGGTGGTCGACGGCAGGCAGCTCGCGCAGGACCTCGAGTACATCGCGATCGGCCGCTCCGAGGGCGCGAAGCTGGTGGCGGGCGGCGAGGCGCTGGAACGCAACGCCGACGGTGCGCCGGGCCACTACCTGCGCCCCGCCCTCTTCACCGAAACCACGGCGCAGATGCGCATCAACCGGGAAGAGATCTTCGGCCCGGTGGTGTCGGTGATCCGCGCGAGGAACTACGAGGAAGCCCTCGCCCTGGCCAACGACACCGAGTTCGGCCTGGCCGCCGGCATCGCCACGACTTCACTCAAGCACGCCACGCACTTCAAGCGCCACGCGCAGGCCGGCATGGTGATGGTGAACCTGCCGACGGCGGGTGTCGACTACCACGTCCCCTTCGGCGGCCGCAAGGGCTCCAGCTTCGGTCCGCGCGAGCAGGGCAGCTACGCCGCCGAGTTCTACACGACGGTCAAGACTTGCTACGTCCAGGCCTAGGCAGCAAGGAGAAGCTGCGGCTGGAGGCGGTGCGGGCGCGCGCCCAGCTGCGGCAGGCCTCACGCATGGGGCGGCTTGGCGCCTGGTCGCTGGATGTCCCGGGCCTGGACGTCGAGTGGGCGGACGAGAGCCGCTCGATCCTCGGCTATGCGAAGGGCGCGCCGCTGTCGTGGCAGCAGGCGCTGGCGCATCTGGAGGAGCCCTATCGGACCGAGCTGCAGCGGGCGGTGGTCGATTGCGCCGAACGAGGACAGGCCTTCGGCATGGAGGCCAGGGCGGTGACCGCCGAGGGCAGGAGCCTCTGGCTTCGCATCGAGGGCGAGCCGGAACCCGAAGTGACCGGCCCGACGCGCCGCGTGCTGGGCGTGACCCAGGACATCTCCGAGCGCAAGGAGGATGCGCGTCGTTTCCAGCAACTCTCCGAACAGCTGGCCACCACTTTCGAGAGCATCACGGAGGGGTTCTTCACCGTGGACCGCGAGTGGCGGTTCACCTACCTGAACCACGAGACGGAACGGGTCGCGAAGCGCTCGCGCACGGAGCTGATCGGCCGGACGATCGCGGAGGTCTTTCCCTGGTACACGGGCAGCCGCTTCCAGGCGGAATACGAACGGGCGCTGGCCGAGGGACGCAGGGTGCAGTTCGAGGCATTCGCGATGGCAATGGGTGTGTGGGTGGACGTCTACGCCTACCCTTCGCCCCAGGGGCTTGCCGTCTACTTCCAGGACATCACGGAACGCAAGGCGGCGCATGAGGCCCTGCGGGCCAGCGAGGAGCGGCACCGGCTGCTGTTCGAAGCGAGCCTCGACGCGGTCTTCCGGACCGACCGGACGGGAACGGTCCTGTCGGCCAACGCGGCCGCCTGCGAGATGTTCCGCCTCACGGAAGCGCAGCTGTGCGAGCGCGGCAGGCACGGCATCGTCGCTCCCCGTGACCCCCGGCTGCGCGACTGGCTGGAGGTCCTGGAAAGGACCGGGAAGGGCCGCGGCCACCTCACCATGGTTCGCGGAGACGGCGAGGAGTTCGAGGCGGAGGTCTCGGCGGCGAGCTTCAAGGCAAGCAACGGCGTCACTTACGCCAAGGTGGTCATCCGGGACATCAGCCAGATCCTGAAGTACCAGGCGGAGATCCTCGCGCTCAACGAGGGACTGGCGCAGAAGGTGCGCGAACGCACGGCGGAACTCGAGGCGGCGAACACCGAACTGAAGGCCTTTGCCCATTCGCTGGCGCACGACCTGCGCGCACCCATTGCCGCGATCGACGGATTCGGCCTTGTCCTCGAAGAGAGGCTGGCGCCGGCGGCGGAGCGCGAACGGCAATACGTGGCAAGGATCCGCCAGGCCGCCCGGCAGCTCGATGACTATGTCGAAGCGCTGCTCTCCCAGGCGTGGGTTGCGCAGGCGACCCTGCGTGCGACCCATGTCGACCTGAGCGCAATGGCGCAAGGCATCCTGGCCGACTTCCGGGAGCGAGACCCGGAGCGCAACGTGATGGCGCACGTGCAAACCGGTCTGCACGCCTTCGGCGACGCGACGCTGCTGCGGATGGCGCTCGAAAACCTTCTCGGCAACGCGTGGAAGTTCACCGGCAACCGCCCTTTAGCGGAGATCCGTTTCGCCGCCACCGGGCAGGAGCAGGGGTTCACGACCTTCTGCGTGAGCGACAACGGAGCCGGGTTCGTCATGGACTATGCGCACAAGCTCTTCGGCACCTTCCAGCGGCTGCACACGCAGGCGGAGTTTCCCGGAACGGGCGTCGGCCTGGCCAACGTGCAGCGCATCGTCACGCGCCACGGCGGCCGGATCTGGGCCACCGGCGAGGAAGGCGTGGGCGCGTCCTTCCACTTCACCTTGCCGCTGCGCGAGTGAGTCCGCCCCGGCGGGCCCGTGCCGAGCGCACTCCCCTCCCGCGCTATGCCTTTCGGGTTAAACGCCAGGCCCGTGCGGCTCTAGGCCATCCGCGCCTTCTCTCTGGAGCTGCCCGACCGTAAGCTTCCCTGCCCCCTCCGCGACCCATCGTCATGACACGCGTCTTCATTCATTCCTGGCACGGGGATTTCGCGAGAACGGAGATTGCCTCCGACATCGACCGTCCGGGTCGCTTCAGGGAAGCGCCTGCATCGTTCCAACTGTTCGCGTGCGGTTGCGACACGCCCGGCCTGAAGCGAATCCGCCGCCCATTGTGGCTGCGTGTGGTGTTCTCGTTCCGCTTGTATCGGTGCCAGCGCTGCGGGGCGGTCGTGTTCACGCGCCGGCTCGGACGCAGAGGCTATCCGCCGATCTAGCATCACGGCTTGACCAGGCCCCGCCGCACGGCATAGCGCGTCAGGCTCGCGACGTCGCGCAGGCCGAGCCGTTCCATGATGCGGGCGCGGTGCACATCGATCGTCTTCGGGCTGAGCTTGAGCTGGAACGCGATCTCCTTGGACGAGAGCCCGGATGCGAGGAGCGAAAGCACTTCCTTCTGGCGATCCGTGAGGCCGTCATCCCCCAGCGCCTCGACGCGATGCATCAGCAGCCGGGCGACGGCGGCATTGAAGTAGCTGCCGGTTGCCAGCATCATGCCGACGGCATGCTGCAATTCCTCCGGCGCCGCACTCTTGGTCAGGTACCCATTGGCGCCGCTCGCCACCGCCCGCTGGACCATTTCCGCGCTGTCGAACATGGAGAGCACCAGGATCGGCACCGAAGGATGTCGCGCACGGATCCTCGTCACCACTTCCACGCCGTCGATCCCAGGCATGCCGATGTCGGTGACCACCAGGTCCGGCCGCACGTGCTCGAGAAGGGAAAGGAGTTCCTCGCCGGAGCCTGCCTGCGCGATGACCTCGACGTCCGGGAGCAATTCGATCAGGCCCTGGATGCCGGCGCGAACCAGGTCGTGATCGTCCGCCAGCACGACGCTCCTGACGGAATGCGCCATGGCCCGCTCCGGCAAGCCGGCTTGTGGATTCGCGGGAAGAGGACTGTGTGCGATCATTCCTGTAGCTCCGTGTGTGAACCCGATCCTGCGCGCGCAAGCGCGGCTTCCGGGCTTGCTGAGACATTCCGCCATGGCGGCAACGTGAAGCGGAATGCAGCTCCGGCACCCGGCTGGCCCGTGGCCCATACTCGCCCACCGTGCCTCGCGACGATGCGCTGGACGTTTGCAAGGCCGATCCCGGTGCCTGGAAATTCGGCCTGCGTATGCAGCCGCTGGAATGCGCCGAACAGCTTGTCCGCGTAGTCCATGTCGAATCCCGCGCCATTGTCGGAGACGCAGAACGTGGTGGATCCGTCCGCCTCTTGCTCCCCGCTGAAGCGGATCGCGGCGTCGCCGCGGTTCCCGGTGAACTTCCAGGCGTTCTCCAGCAGGTTCTGGAGCACCATGCGCAGGAGCGCCGGGTCAGCCACGGCACTCAGTCCTGGCTGGATCTCCACGGTCACGGCGCGGTCCGGGTCGCGCACGCGCAAGTCGTCCACGATGGCTTCAGCGGTCGCGCTCAGGTCGACGCATGCCGGCCGAAGGGGCACCTGGGACAGCCGTGCGTGCGAAAGGAGCGCCTGCACGTAATCGTCGAGTTGCTGTGCGGCCTGCCGGATGCGGCTCGCGTACTGCCGGTCCTTTTCCGCAGCGGCCTGCATGCGTTGTTCCAGGACATGCGCCAGCGCACGGATCGCGGCAATGGGCGAGCGCAGGTCATGCGCGAGCGAGTGCGCGAACGCCCGGAGTTCCGAATTGGCCGCCTCCATTTCCGCTGTTCTTTCGCGGACCTTTTCCGCCAATCCTTCGTTCAGGGCAAGGATCTCCGCCTCGTGCCGGAGGCGCTCGCTCACGTCGCGGATCGCCACGCTCGCATAAGTCACGCCATCGCTGTCCCTGAAGAGCGCGCCCGAGAGTTCCGCCCGGAACGGGGTCCCGTCGCCGCGAACGAGCGTCAAGTGGCCTCGCGCCCTTCCTGCCTCGCCCACTTCGGCAACCAGCTCCTGCAGCCCGGCTTCGTGCGGTGCGATGAGCGCGCTCGAGCCGAGCTCGCAAATCTGCGCCTGCGACAGCGCGAACATCGCGCAGGCCGCCGGATTGGCGGCCAGGATCCTCCCGGACTGCCATTCGAACTGCAGCAGCGCGTCCAGGCTCACCTCGAAGAGCAGCCGATGGCGTTCCTCGCTGGCGCGCAGCGCGTCCTGGGCGAGCTTGCGATCCGTGACGTCCTGGAAGTACACCGCCAGGCCGTGGGCCGACGGATAGGCGTGCACCTCCGCCCATACGCCGAGCGCGTCCAGGAACACCTGGAGCTGCACGGGTTCACCCCCTGAAATCGCGCGCTCGTACGCCTGGTGCAGCGGGCTGCCGGCGAACCATGGAAACAACTCCATGATCGAGCGCCCCAGGAGCTCGCTGCGCGGCCGCTGCGCCACTCTTTCCGTCTCGTGGTTCGCGTACGTGAACCGCCAGTCGCGATCCAGCGTGTAAAAGCCGCTGGTGATGCTTTCGAAGGTCGTTGCCAGTTGCTGATTGAGTTCGTGCAGCCGGTGAGCGGCCATCCTGGTCTCCGTCACGTCCCTGACCGCGCCCATGACGCGGCGACGGGGTCCCGTGAAGGAAGGTTCCGGCTCACCGATGATCTCCAGCCATCTCTCCTGGCCGTTCTCCAGCGACAGGCGTGCCTCCATCTGGAACGCCTGGTCTTGCACGACGCAAGCAGCGATCCGGTCGCGAAGTTCGCAGCGATACGGCTCTTCCAGCGTGGCGAATGCCTTCTCCCATCCAAGGGGTCCGTCGCTGGCACCGCCCAGCAGCTGTGCCCCTTCCGGCGTCCATTCGACTTCCATGCCGGGGACGCGCAGCGTCCAGGCTCCGACGCGGGCCAGGCGGGATGCCTGCTCCAGGAGGAAGCGGGCATGCCGGGCGTCTTCTTCCGCATGGACGCGCCGCGTGATGTCGTGGGCAATGCCCCGGTAGCCGCGAAATTGACCCGCGGCATCGAATACCGGGTCTCCGCTGACGGAGAAGCACGCCGTGTCAGGCCCATCGCCGATGCGGTACTCGAACTCGCGAAAGGGCAGGCGCGACTGCAGCGTGGCGATGTGTTCGTCCCAGGAGGAGGCGAGCGGCACCGCGTGCGCAAGCTCCCAGCGCGCGCGGCCCAAGGTCATGTCCAGGGCCGGGATGCGCCTCTGCTCGCCACCTTCCAGCAGCGTGAAGCGGCAGTTCGCGTCCTGCTCCCAGAGCCATGAGAAGGCGCGATCCGCACGGGGCGAGCCATAGTGCGCCCCGCGCGCCTCCGCCGTGGAGTCTCCGAGGTCGAGCACGGTGCCGGCAACGACGACGGGCGCACCACGCTCGTCCAGCGAAACCACTTCACCGTCGCTCTTCAACCTCCTGCGCGCACCGCCCGGGTACGTGAAGAAGTATTCGAAGCTGAAGGTGCGCTGGCCGCCGCGGACCGCTTCCTCCAGCGCGGGCAATCGCGCCGCATCCGCAGGATCGACGCGGCTCATCCAGGACTCGAATGTCAGCTGCGGCCCGGCTTCCCCGAAGATTCTTTCTGCCTCCGCCGAGAGTGCCACCTCCCGGGTCGCCAGGTTCAAGGTCCAGCAGCCGAGCCCCGCGATCCGCAGCGCGCTTTTCAGCAGGGTGTGGGTCGTGGGATCGCCCGGCGCCTGCGCAGTGGCGTCCGGCTCGGGGGTCAGGGGGTTGCGCATCATTGCCTTGATTTTGTCCGGCAGCGTACCTATGGCAGACGCTCATTCCGCTTAAGACCAAAGTGTCTGCCGGCCAGGGTGTCCCGGTAAGGTGCAGATCCTTCAAGAATGACCGGATCAGATGGACCGGCGCGGGACTCCCGCGGCGCCCGCAGTAGCATCGGAGCATGAGAAGCGAACAGATCTGGGTAGAGCCCGTCGGCACGGTCATCGTGGCACGCATCCGCGGCAAGCCCACCGCGGAGATGCTGCGGGAGTGCGAGCGCCGTGTGCTCGAGCTCGCTCGCGACACGCAGCAGATCCGCGTGCTTTACGACGCGCTGGAGCTGGAGCCGCCCGACATGGAGCTGGTGCTTCTGCAAAAGCAGCTCGACTCCGACAAGAAGGAGAACCTGGGCTCAGGGTCCTTGCGCACCGCCATCCTGGTGCCCAACACCCGGATCGCGTACCTGGCACGCATCGCGTTCGGACACGCGGGAGAGGCGAACTACCGCGTTTTCTATAACGAATTCGCGGCAGCTCTCGCCTGGCTGGAGAGCCCTGCAGGGTAACGGGCGCCCGGCGGGATCGCTTTCGAAAGGAACTCACGCTGCCCCCCTCGCTTCAGCGGCCGCCCGGGCCGCGGCTTGCCTTCGCCCGCCGGCCTCGGCGGGCGAAGGGCACGGCGTGACGCGCGGCCACTTGTACTCGCGCCCCACCATGGCCCGGGCGAACAGGTAGCTGTGCCGGATGTTGGCGCCGAGGTGCTCGTCATCGACGTGGCCCTCGCTGTCGCAGGGAAAGGCAAGGGCGCAGCCCGGCCGGAACAGTGACTCGAACCGCAGTTCGAAGCAGCTGCATGGCAACGGCAAGGGGAAGTTCGTCATGATTGCCCCATTTCCTTCAGTCCCCGCGCGCGCGGATGCATGGTCGGCGCTACCCGGCCGTCGGTGCGCGCCGGATCGCGCGCGTTCAGCCGGAACACCCGCGGCGTGCAACCGGTGTAATGGTGGAACACGCCGGTGAAGTGGCCCTGGGTGCGGAAGCCGGCGTCGGCGGCCACGTCCACCAGCGCGGCGTCGCTGCCGGCCAGCAGCTGCTTGGCCCGCTCGATGCGCTGCATCAGGATGTGCAGGTGGGGCGACCGGCCGGTGGACTGCTTGAACATGCGGGCGAAATGGAACGGGCTGAGGTGGACCGTGCGGGCCAGTTCCTCCACCCGGATCGGCTCGGCCAGGTGGTCGGCGATGAATTCGTGCACGCGCCGCAACTTGTGTGGCGCCAGCCCGCCGGCGCTCGCGGGTTGCCTGCCGGCGCCGCCCGTGTGGAGGCGGGCGACGTGCGCCGCCAGCACCATGGCCAGCGACTCCAGGTAGACGGCGCCCGGCGTGCGCTGCCGCCGCAGGTCGTCCTCGACGGTGTTGCCGATCTCGCGCAGCAGCGGGTCGGCCGCGGCGTGGGGTTCGACCAGCGGCGGCTCCGCGCCTTCCAGCGCGGCCC
>JALHLO010000128.1 GCA_022844525.1 Ramlibacter sp. | reverse complement strand
GGTCCCACTCCTTCCCATCCCGAACAGGACAGTGAAACGCCTCTGCGCCGATGATAGTGCGGATTCCCGTGTGAAAGTAGGACATCGTCAGGCTGTTATGCAACGAAGGCCCGGCAGAAATGCCGGGCCTTTTGTTTTTTTGCCGTCAGAAGACGGCAGATCAGGCGTTGTTGACGACCCCGTGCTCGATTCGTGCCGCCCCGCTGCGGTCCAGGTCCGCGAGCAAGGACGCCAGCCAACGCGCAGCGGGCTCGGCCGAAAACCACCGGCGCCACACCATCCCGAAGTAGGCGGTGCCTTCCGCCCAGGCGACAAAATCTTCCACCGGCGCGGCCTGGATTTCCAGCAGCTTGAACTTCAGCAGAACCTTGGCCGCGTGGGCGGCATGGCGCGCCGGATCCCGGACGTAAGCGTCCAGACGGCTACGCGCCTTGGACAAGGCGGTGGACACGTCGCTGAAGGGCGAGCCGTGTCCCGGTAGCACCAGTCGAGGGCTCAGCTTCTCGATGACGTCGAGCGTCGCAGCCACTTCGTCGAACGCCCGCTCGCCCTCCAGCTCCGGAAATACGACCCCAAACCCATTCGCCCAGAGCGCGTCCGCCGAGATCAAGGTACGCGAGGCCGGCTCGAACAGGATGACGGAATGGGGATCGTGCCCGGGCGCCGCATGCACCTGCCAGGAAAGATCCCCCAGTCCAACGGTGCTGCCGGGCAACAGCGTGTCCTGGAACGCGAACCGCGGGCAGTTCTGCCCCGTCGGAGCGTACGTGAGTGCCACCTCGTCCCACCGCCGGACAGCCGCCGCATTGCCGGGGGGGATGCAAGTGCGCACGTCGGGCCAATGCGACTGCAGCGCGGCGTTCCCCCCACAGTGGTCGCTGTGCAGGTGGGTGTTCACCAGCACCTGCAGCGGGCGATCACCGATCGCGCGCGACACCAGTTCGACGGTCTGCTCCGCATGCGTCCAGTAGCCACTGTCGACCACGGCGGCGCCGGTCCGCCCGCGGATCACGACGTTGTTGGACGAAAGCCAGCCACGCTCGAGAACCACCACACCCGGTGGAAGCAGGGTATCGGGCATCGGGTCCTTCAGCGGGCAGCGCGGAGCTCGCGCCGCAGGATCTTGCCGACGTTCGACTTCGGCAGCTCGTCGCGAAATTCGATGTACTTGGGCATCTTGTAGCCGGTCAGGTTCTCGCGGCAGTGCGCGGCCACCCCGTCTTCCGTCAGCGCCGGATCGTTCTTGACGACGAACACCTTGATCGCCTCGCCCTGCTTCTCGTCCGGAACGCCGATCGCGGCGCACTCCACGACGCCGGGGCAGAGGGAGATCACGTTCTCCAGCTCGTTCGGGTACACGTTGAAGCCGCTCACCAGGATCATGTCCTTCTTGCGGTCGACGATGCGCGTGTAGCCCCGCTCGTCCATCACGCCGACGTCACCGGTGCGCAGGTAGCCGTCCGGGGTGAACGCCTTGGCGTTCTCTTCGGGCTGGCGGTAGTAGCCGGGCGTGACGTTCGGTCCCTTGATGCAGATCTCACCGTTCTGCCCGAGCGGCAGCGACCTGCCCTCGTCGTCCTTGATCGCGATGTCGATCCCCGGCAAGGGCAGGCCGATTGTTCCCGAAAACTCGCTGGTCGTGAGCGGGTTGTTGGTGCCGATCGCGCAGGTTTCGCTCATTCCCCAGCCTTCGACCATGACCGAACCCGTGACCTGCCGCCAGACGCGCGCCGTGCCTTCCGAGGCCGCCATGCCGCCGGCCTGCGACACGCACAGTTGCGAGAAATCCACCGAGCGGAACTGCGGATGCTGCAGCAGCGCGTTGAACAGGGTGTTCACCGCGGGCAGCATGTGGAAGGGCCGCTTCTTCAGCACCTCGACGAACTTGCCGATGTCGCGCGGATTGGGGATCAGGGTCATGTGCGCGCCCCAGCGGATCGCCAGCAGGCACAGCGTGAGCGCGAAGATGTGATACAGGGGCAGGGCGGCGATCCCGTTGGTGCGGCTCACGTCGCCGATGCGTCCCAGCGCCGGCGTGAACCAGGCCTCCGCCTGCAGGATCGCCGCGACCACGTTGCGGTGCGTCAGCACCGCGCCCTTGGACAGGCCGGTGGTGCCGCCCGTGTACTGCAGGAAGGCCACCGAATCCAGCGTCTGTGCGGTCGGCCGCAGATTCAGGCGCGCGCCTTCGCCGACCGCCTGGTTGAACGGGGTGACGGTGCGCCCCTCTGCCAGGGAGAGCTTGTACGCCGGCACCATCTTCGCCAGGTGGCGCACCGCGAACGTGATCCACGGGCCGTAGACGCCGCCGAGGAGGTCGCCCATTCCCGTGACCACCACGTGGCGCACCTCGGTGCGGGCCAGGACCTCTTCGAGCGTATGGCAGAAATTCTCGAGGATCACGATGGCGGTGGCGCCCGAGTCCTTCAGCTGGTGTTCGAGCTCACGCGCCGTGTACAGCGGATTGACGTTCACGCAGGTGTAACCTGCCCGCAGCACTGCCGCCATGGCCACCGCGAACTGTGGAATGTTCGGCAACATGAGGGCCACCCGCGCGCCCGGCTCCAGGCCGCGCGACTGCAGCCAGGCCCCCAATGCCTTGGAGAGTTCGTCGAGCTGGCGGTACGTCATCCACCGTTCCATGCAGACGGAGAACGGCCGCGCCGCGTGCTTGCGGAAGGACTCTTCCAGCAACTGCGTGAGCGAGGTGTACTGCTCGGGGCGGATCTCGTGCGGCACCCCTTCGGGGTAGCTCCTCAACCAGGGCTTCTGCTCCATTCAACGCTCCTTCGCGCGTGATTGTGGGCACGGCCCGCGGCGGGCGTCAGCGGGCTTGTCCTAGGATGGCGAGCAGCTCGGTCTCGCAAGCGACAGCGTCGGCGTCGAACAGCAGGTCCACCAGGCGCTGCTCGCGCGCGCGGATGGTCTCGAGGAAGCGCTCGGCGCCGCCTTTCTGCCTGGCCACCGCGGCGAAGGTATCGAAGCCTGCCTCCAGGAAGCGCTGCAGCGAGCCCATGCCCGCCGCCGAGGCGGGGCCGCGCATCATCTTCAGCATCATGCGCAGGCCCGGCAGCCGCGTGAGCCGCGTCATCTCGACCCCGACGAAGACCACGGTCTCCAGCTGCCGCTGCCGGTCTTCGCGGCGCCCGATCGCCTTCCACGCGCGCACGTAGCCCACCACGTCGTCGTGGCCGTCGAGCGGCTCGATGCGGGCCATGCCGTGATCGAGCGACTCGGTCAGCGCATGGAGCCGGGCAAGCGTCGCGGCCGTATCGGCCACGTCGCGCGGGAACAGCCTTTCCACCGCGCCGGCGATGCGCGCGAACTGGGCGTCGCGCTCGCCGTAGTCGCGTTCGCTGTACAGCTCCTCCAGGAAGAAGCGGGCGGCAGGGGCGTAGGCCTGCGAGGCCAGCAGGTCCGCGTAGGTGCCGGCGAAGCGGCGGGCCTGGAAGCGCTTGAGCCGCACGACGGCGGCACCGATGTCCGGCCGAAGCCGGCTTTCTTCCCGCAGTCGCTCGACCTCGGCGACCGCTTCGCGAATGGCTTGTGCGGTGTTCATGCAGCTGGGCCAAGTCTAGCCGCCCCGCGGCTGGCGGCCCGGGCCGCATGGGATACTGGCCGGGATGCCGAGCCGCTCCAGTCTCGCGCGCCTGCTGCAGGTCGCGTGCCTCTCCCAGCTCGCCCTGGCGCTCGCGTGGCTCGCATGGCGCTGGCCCGTCGCGCCGCTGCAGGCCGTCGCCGGCGCCGCAGCCATCTTGTTGGTCGCTCCGGCGGCGCTGGCCCTGGAGTTCTTCATCGTCTCGCGGCTTGCTCGCTCGGATCCGGCGCCTGTCCCCACGGTCCCGCAGTTGCTCAGGGCCTGGGCGGCGGAGACGGGCCACCTGTTTCGCACCTTCTACTGGCGGCAGCCCTTTCGCTGGCGCGAGGTGCCGGACCACCTGGAGGCGGCCTGCGCCGGCCGCACCGGCGTCGTGCTCGTGCACGGCTTCATGTGCAACCGCGGGTTCTGGAACGCATGGCTGCGGGACCTGCGGGCACGCGGACATGCCTGCATCGCCGTGAACCTCGAGCCCGTGTACGGCTCCATCACCGGATACGTCGCCACGATCGACGAGGCGGTCGCCCGCGTCGCGCGGCTGACGGGCCGCCCTCCGGTGCTCGTGTGCCATAGCATGGGCGGACTGGCGGCCCGCGCCTGGTGGCGCAGCGCCGGCGCAACACGGCAGGTCGCGCACCTGGTGACGATAGGATCGCCGCATGGCGGCACCTGGCTCGCGCGCCTGAGCCGCCGGACCAACGGGCGGCAGATGCAGCTGCAAGGCCAGTGGGTGCGCCAGCTCGCGCTCGACGAGCAGAGCCGGCCGCTGCCGCCCACCACGTGCTGGTATTCCAACTGCGACAACGTCGTCTTCCCCGCCTCCACCGCGACGCTGCCGCAGGCGGACAACCGCTTCGTCGGCGGGCAGGCCCATGTGGAGCTTGCCTTCCATCCCGAGGTGCGCGAGGGTTTCGCGCAGCTTCTCGCCGACTCCTGAAGCGCGCGTCAAGGTGAATGCTTCACCGAAATCGCCCCTGAGAATGGCTACCGGCCCCTAGGCCGGTTTCCTAAGCTTGAGCGCACTTTTGCCTCAGGGGGAAACACATGGATGCAGCCGTGGATGGCGCGCGCACTGCCGCTTTCGTTGCCAGCATGCTCGAGGGCCCCGGCCACGGGCTGTCGCTCGTCATGGATGAGCTTGCCTACGGGGTGCTGCTCGCGTCGGTCAAGGGCCAGTTGTTGCATGCCAACCATGCCGCCCGTCACGAACTCGCGCTGCGCCAGATCCTCTCCGTCCACGAAGGACACCTGCAGACCGCGGACGCGGCGCAATCGAAGATCCTGGTGCAGGCCCTCGCCAAGGCCGAGACCGGCCGGCGCAGCCTGATCGCCCTGCGCTCGCCCGCGCGCAAGCGCCTGAGCATCGCGGTGGTGCCGCTGCGCGCGGACCGCAGCCACCTCTCCCCGCCGGTCGCCCTGGTCTTCTCCCGGGCCTCGGTGTGCGACGCCCTCATGCTGTGCTTCTTCGCGCGCACGCACGGCCTCACCCCTTCCGAAGAACAGGTCCTGAGCATCCTGTGCCAGGGGTGTTCCGCGCCGGAGGTCGCGCGCCAGCTGAACGTGGCGGTGTCCACGGTGCGCAGCCACGTGCGCAGCATGTGCACCAAGACCCACTCGAACGGCGTGCGCGCGCTGGTCGGCCAGGTGGCCGTGCTGCCGCCGATCGGGGCGGCCCACTTGCAGGACCCGGTGCACTGACCCTGTTGGGCCTCGCGCATTGCCATGCTAGAGTTTTCCACAAGGGGGAAGGACGCCATGAACGTGTCCCGCACTGCGAGCGAGCAGGACCGCTTGATCGCCCAGCTGGAACCGGCCGTCGCGCGGCTGGCGGCCAAGGGCATCGTGCGCAGCTACCGCAAGAACACCATCGTCATCAACGAAGGCGAACCGGGCGATTCCATGTTCGTCCTGCTGCAGGGGCAGGTGAAGGTCTACGCCACCGACGAGAACGGCCGCGAGATCACCTACGGCACCATCCAGGCGGGCGACTACTTCGGCGAGATGTCGCTCGACGGCGGGCCGCGGTCGGCCTCCGTGATGACGCTGGAGCCCTGCCTGTGCTCGCTGGTCTCGCGTCCCGCCGTGCAGCTCCACCTGGCGCAGGAGCCCGCCTTCGCGATGCACCTGGTGACGCAGGTGATCCGGCGCGCCCGCTCGGCCACGGAAACGGCGCGCCAGATGGCCCTGCTGGACGTCTACGGCCGCGTGATCCACACGCTGGAGGGCGAGCAGGGGCCGGCCAGCATGCAGGCGCCGGTGCAGCTGAACCAGATCACGCACCAGCAGATCGCCAGCCGCGTCGGCGCCTCCCGGGAGATGGTCAGCCGCCTGCTCAAGGACCTGGAAAAGGGCGGCTACGTCGAACTCGGCATCAAGCGCATCACGCTGAAGAAGAAGCTGCCCGCCCGCTGGTAGGGCGCCTCAGGTCTCCGGCGCGCCGGCGCGCGCCAGCGCGCGAGCGAAGCGCTCCTGCAGCTCGTCCCCCATGGGCGCGGCGTTCAGGAACGCGCGCACGCTGAAGGCCGGCTGCCGCTTCATCAGCTGCTGCTGGCTGCAGCGTGCCTCGCCCAGCCGCTCGCTTTCCACCTGCGCCACCAGCAGCGTGCGCCACGCCGGCAGGTAGCGCGGATTGCGCTGCACCGCCTGCAGCGCCAGCGATGCGGCCTCTTCGCTGTCCCGGTGGGCCAGTGCCGCCAGGGCGGAGATCGCGTCGTAGAGGTAGCGCAGAGGCTCCAGCGCGATGCCGTCCATGGCCTGCGCCGCGGCGTGCCGCGCGGCGCGGCCCTGGCCGCGGAGCGCGAGCCATTCGGCGTGGAACAGGTGCGCGAGCGAGTGGCCCGGGCGCAGGCTCAACGCCTGGGCGAAGCGCTCGGCGGCCGCCTCCATGTTGCTGGCGCAATGCATGCTGGCGTGCCCGTCGAGCGCGAGGCCGAGGGCCGAGGTGGGGTCCCCCTGCACCGCGGCCGCCGCATGCGCGCGCGCCAGCGCTTCGTCCTGGCGCGTCAGGCCCGGCAACGCCTGCTGCACCCGCATCACGTGCAGGTGTCCCAGCCAGGCGTGCGTCACCGGGTGGCGGCGCCAGCGTTCCAGCAGGTGTTCCAGCATGCCGCGCGCGCTTGCCATGTCCAGGGGCGACAGCCGGTGCATCAGGCCCAGCGATGCGAGCAGCAGGCTGGAGCCTTCCAGCGAGGGCAGCGGCCGCCCCGCGACGCACTGCACTTCATGCTGGATGACCGCGTCGTGCACCGCGGTCACCATCCGGGCGAGCAGGTCGCCGTCCAGCAGGCCGCCGGCGTCGGCCGCCGGGTGGAAGGTCTCGGCCCAGACGACGTCGCCGCTGCCCGCCTCGGCCAGTTCCGCATGCATCACCATCGCTCCCGCATGAGGCCGCGCGCGGCCGGTGAGCACGTAGCGCGCGCCGACTTCGTCGGAGACCGTGCGCAGCGTGTCGCGGCCCGCATCCAGCGGCGCCGTGCTCATGCGGGACACCACCTGCAGCACGTCGCTGCGGGTGAGCGCCGTGACGAGTTCATCGGCCAGCGTTTCGCCGCCGGCCGCGGCCACGGGCTCCGTGCGCGACGCGAAGGGCAGGACGGCCACGCTGGTCCGCAGGCCGCGCATGTCCGCGGTCTGCAGCGGCAGCAGCGAGGTTTCGGCCGCCTGGCCGAGGCGGTAGGCGTGCACCGGCTGCCTGACGTGCTTGAGGTGGCAGTTGCCCAGGTCCTCGAAGTGCAGCGACAGCGAAGCGCCCAGGCGGGCGCGCAGGGCCGCGGAGATGACGATCTCGCCCGGGCCCGCCAGCGAGGCGATGCGCGCCGCGACGTTGACGTCGGTGCCGTAGATGTCGTACTTGTCGGCGAGGAAGTCCGCCACGTGCGCACCGATGCGCAGGTGCACGTGTTCCTCCGCGGCCAGTCCCTGGTTCAGGTCGCGGAACCAGGCCTGCATCGCGAGCACGGCGCGGATGCAGCCGGGAGCGTCGGCGAACTCCAGCATCAGGCCGTCGCCGAGGCTCTTGTGCAGCCGGCCCGAGTACAGCGGCACGTGCTCCTGCACGAAGTTCACGAACTGGTGCCAGCGCGTGACGAACTCCTGCTCCCCCAGTTCCATCAGGCGCACCGATTCCACCACGTCGGCCACGGCGATGACCTTGGTGGCGCGCGTGAAGGGGGACGTTCTGGGCGGCAGGCCGGACATGCAATGGGCTCGCGAGCGCGGGTAGTTGTAGCACGTTGTGTGATGCGTTGCCTCTTGCATCCCACCCAGACGGAGGAGCTGTGGCCTTTAGAGCGAACGCACCTGGCGTTTTACGGGAAAACCCTTACAGTTCACCCATGGAAGAAACGAAGCACGAGCCGCAGGGTGGGATCGTCCCGATCCGCTCCCTCGGCCCGAACCACCAGGGCCGCATCCTGTCGCACCTGCTCGCGCTGGACGAACAGGACCGCTACCTGCGCTTCGGCTACGCGGCGAACGACGAACAGATCCGCCGGTACGTCGACCACCTGGACTTCGAGCGCGACGACATCTTCGGCATCTTCAACCGGGGCCTGGAGCTGATCGCGATGGCGCACCTGGCCTTCATCCCCAACGAACCGGGCACGCCCGCCGGCGCCGAGTTCGGCGTGTCGGTGCTGAAGAAGGCCCGCGGCCGCGGCTACGGCACGCGCCTGTTCGAGCGCGCGGTCATGCACGCGCGCAACGAGGGCGTGGAGCTGATGTTCATCCACGCGCTGTCGGAGAACACGGCGATGATCAAGATCGCCCGCAACGGCGGCGCGACCCTGGAACGCGCGGGCAGCGAGACCGAGGCCTACCTGCGGCTCCCGCCGGCCACGCTCGACAGCCGCGTGACCGAGCTCGTCGAGGAGCAGATGGCCCAGGCCGACTACCGGCTCAAGCAGCAGGCCAGGAACTTCCTTGCCTTCCTGGCCCAGGTCCAGGAAATCCGGCGTGGCGCGAGCGACGCCAAGACCCGCAGCGGCCGCTAGCAGGCCGCACCTCGCGCGAACCGCCGCTGGCCGGCGGCCGAGCCAGTGCCCATGGCAATCCGCTATCCTATGGGTCCCTCCACTCCGCCTCACGGCTGTGTCTGATCCCCACCCTGCGCGCACCGCGCACGAGAAGCAGGACAAGCGCACGTTCCTCCAGAAGGTCGCCGAGTTCATCCATCCCGGGCCCGACTCGACAGCGGAACTGATCGAGACGCTCGCCGACGCGGAGGACAACGACATCATCGGCCCGGAGTCGCGGATCATGCTCGAAGGCGTCATCCGCATGGCCGAGCTCACGGCCGGCGACGTCATGGTCGCGGCGCCGCGCATGGACCTGGTGAACATCGACGCGCCCTACGACGACATCCTGAACGTCGTCATCGACACGGCGCACTCCCGCTTCCCGGCGTACGAGGGCGACCGCGAGAACATCATCGGCATCCTGATGGCGAAGGACCTGCTCAAGCTGCAGCGCTCGCCCTCGATGAACCTGCGTGCGCTGCTGCGCCCCGCGGTGTTCGTGCCGGAAAGCAAGGGCCTCAACGACCTGCTGCGGGAGTTCCGGGGCAACCGCAACCACCTGGCGATCGTGATCGACGAGTTCGGCCGCGTGGCCGGCCTGATCACCATCGAGGACGTGCTGGAACAGATCGTCGGCGAGATCGAGGACGAGTTCGACATCGTCGAGGACGAGGGCGACATCTTCGGGCTGGCCGACCGCACCTACCGCGTCAGCGGCGACACCTCCATCGAGCGCGTCGAAGAAGCCTTCGCGGTGCAACTGACCACCGACGAGGAAGAGCGTGAGTTCGACACCATCGGCGGGCTGATCGCGCACCGCATGGGCCACGTGCCCAAGCGCGGCGAGGTGACCACGGTGGGCGGCCTGGACTTCGTCGTGCTGCACACCAAGGGCGGGGCCGTGCGCTGGTTCAAGGTTTCGCCCGCCGGGCACCACGGCACCTCCGCTTGACCACGCGCAGCGTTCGCTGGGGCGCGCCGGCCGCGGCGGCGCTGGGGGGCGTGCTGCAGGCCGTGTCGCTCGCCGTCCCGGGCTCGGGACAGCCGCTGTGGTGGCTGCAGCTCCTTTCCCTGGCGGTGCTGGCCGGCCTGCTGCAGGGCGCCGCCAGCTGGCGCGGCGCCGCGCTCCTGGGCTGGACCTTCGCCACCGCCTGGCTGGTCGCCACCTTCTGGTGGCTGTTCATCTCCATGCACGTCTACGGCGGGTTGGCGGCGCCGCTGGCTGTCCTGGCGGTCGTGCTGCTCGCGGCCTTCCTGTCCCTCTACTACGCACTGGCCGCCGGCCTGTTCCGGCTGGGCGCTTCGGGCCAGCCCGGGCGCGATGCGGCGCTGTTCGCCGGCCTGTGGCTGGGCGCCGAACTGCTGCGGAACACCCTGTTCACCGGCTTCCCCTGGGGCGCGGGCGGCTACGCGCATGTCGACGGCCCGCTGGCGGCGCTGGCCCCCTGGCTTGGCGTCTACGGCATGGGCGCGGTCGCCTCCTGGCTCGCGGTGCTGCTGGCGCAGCTGGTGCGGAAGCCGGTCCGCGGATCGTGGCGCTACTGGGTCGCGGTCGCGGCCACGGCGGGACTGCTCGCTGCCTGCAACGCGCAGACGCGGTTGGGCTCGCCCGAGCCTGCCGGCCCGAGGCTGCGCGTCGCCCTGCTGCAGGGAAACATCCCGCAGGACGAGAAGTTCGAGGGCGGCACCGGCGTGCCGCTCGCCCTGGACTGGTATGGCCGCATGCTGCGCAGCGCGGACGCGCAGCTGGTGGTCGCGCCGGAAACGGCGATCCCCCTGTTGCCGGCGCAACTGCCGGACGGCTACCTGCAGGCGCTGCGGGACACCTTCACCCAGGGCTCGCGCGCGGCGCTGATCGGCATCCCCCTGGGCAGCTTCGACGCGGGTTACACCAATTCCACCATGGGCTTTCGCCCGGGCGACGGCGGCTACCGGTACCACAAGCACCACCTGGTGCCCTTCGGCGAGTTCATCCCGCCGCTGTTCAAGTGGTTCACGCGCATGATGGACATCCCGCTGGGCGACTTCAACCGCGGCGACGTCGGCCAGCCCTCCTTCGCCTGGCTGGGGCAACGGCTCGCCCCGAACATCTGCTACGAGGACCTGTTCGGCGACGAGCTGGGCGCGCGGTTCGCCGACCCGGCGCAGGCGCCCACCATCTTCGTCAACCTCAGCAACATCGGCTGGTTCGGCAACACGATCGCGATCGACCAGCACCTGCAGATCAGCCGCATGCGCGCGCTGGAGTTCCAGCGGCCCATGATCCGCGCCACCAACACCGGCGCCACGGTGATCATCGACCGCTTCGGCGTGGTCACCCATGCGCTGCCGCGGCACACGCGCGGCGTGCTGACCGGCGAGGTCGAGGGCGGCACCGCGTTCACCCCGTTCGCGCGCTGGGTGTCGCGTTTCGGCCTCTGGCCGCTGTGGGCGCTGGCGCT
>JALHLO010000127.1 GCA_022844525.1 Ramlibacter sp. | reverse complement strand
TGCCGCTGGCCCTGGTGACGGCGGCGCACGACAAGTGGCTCACCCCGCGCTTCCACAGCGACGCCGTGCTGGCCGCCTGCCGGCCGCGCTGCGAGCTGCTCGCGCACCTGCCGGACGCGGGCCACGGCTTCCTGCTCTCGCCGCCGCCGCCCGCCGACCGCCTGGGCCCGCTGGAGACGGCGCTGCTCGGCGACCCTCCCGGCTTCGACCGCGCCCAGCTGCCGGCCGTGGACCAGCGCATCGTGGGCTTTTTCCGCCAGCACCTGGGCGTCCTAGAATGATCCGCGTCATGCCCCTGCTTTCGGAAGACGAGATCGAACGCATCGCACGCAAGCGTGCCGGTGCCAAGCTCGGTTGGTACATCCACGCCGCGGTCTACGTCGCCGTGAACCTGGCCCTGTTCGCCGCCTCGCAGTACGGCTTCGGGCAGCGGCCCTGGTCGGTGATCCCGGTGCTCGGCTGGGGCCTGGGCCTGGCGCTGCACGGGATCTCGGTGTTCATGCTGGGCACCGACAGCGCCTTCCGCGAGCGGCTGGTGCGGCGCGAACGCGAGCGCCTGCAGCGCGGCGCCAACGGGCGATGAACATCAACTGGACCCACAAGCTGCAGCACCTGCTGCAGACGCTGGCCTTCTGCCTGGCGGTGGCCACCCTCCAGTACGCCTTCGCCCCGCACCGCCCCTACGCCCCGCCGGTGGTGTATTCGCTGCTGATCGGCACCATCATCTGGGCGGTGGTGGACCTGGGCCGGCACCTGCTGCCTTCCGCGCGCGAGACCGGGTGGCCGCAGGGTTTCGGCGGCGTGCTGCTGGTGGTGGGCGGCATCGGGGCCGGCTATGTGCTGGGCAACCGGCTGGGCGACTGGATCTGCAGCACCTTCGGCCTGTTCGGCCCGCGCGGCATGGTGCACGACGGATCCGAGATCCGCAGCGGCATCCTGATCACGCTGATGGCGGGCATCGTCGGCAGCTACTGGTTCTACAGCCGCAACAAGAGCGCCTACCTGCTGCGCCGCATGCGCGAGACGCAGCGGCACGCGGACGAGGCGCGGCTGAAGCTGCTGGAAACGCAGCTGGAGCCGCACATGCTGTTCAACACGCTGGCCAACCTGCGCGCGCTGATCGCCGTGGACCCGGCGCGGGCCCAGCAGATGCTGGACCACATGATCGCCTACCTGCGCTCCACGCTCGACGCCTCGCGCGCGACCACGCACCCGCTGCGCTCGGAGTTCGACCGGCTGCGCGACTACCTGGAGCTGATGAAGATCCGCATGGGGCCGCGCCTGTCCTACGAGCTCGAGCTGCCGCCCGAGCTGGCGGAGCTGCGCGTGCCCACCCTGCTGCTGCAGCCGCTGGTGGAAAACAGCATCCAGCACGGGCTGGAACCCAAGGTGCAGGGCGGCCGCATCGCGGTGCGCGCGCGCCGCGAGGGCGACCGCCTGCAGGTGGAGGTGGAAGACAGCGGCGTCGGCGAAGCCGGCGGCGCGTCCGACGGCCAGGGCTTCGGCATGGCGCAGGTGCGCGAGCGGCTGCAGACGCTCTATGCCGAGCGCGCCGGCCTCGACTTCCGCATGGACGCGGGCGGCGCCCACGCCCGCATCAGCCTGCCGATCGCATGAAGCCGACCGCCCTGATCGCCGAAGACGAACCCCTGCTGGCCCAGGCGCTGCAAGCCGAACTGGCGCGCGCCTGGCCCGAGCTGCGCATCGTGCAGGCCGTGGGCGACGGCGCCGCCGCCGTGCGCGCGGCACTGGAGCATCGCCCCGACGTGCTGTTTTTCGACATCCGCATGCCGGGCCTGGGCGGCCTGGAAGCCGCGGCCGAACTGGCCGATGCCTGGCCGCACGACGCGCGCTTTCCGGCGCTGGTGTTCGTGACCGCCTACGACCAGTACGCCTTGCAGGCCTTCGAGGCGCATGCGGTCGACTACGTGCTCAAGCCGGTGCAGCCCGCGCGCCTGCAGAAAACCGTGGACAAGCTGCGCCAGGCGCTGTCGCAGCGCCCCGCCGGCGGCGAGCTGGAGGCCACGCTGGGCCAGCTGCGCCACCTGCTGCACGGCGCGGGCGGTGCCGGGCCGCAGCCGCTTCTGAAGGTCATCCAGGCCGGCGTGGGCAGCAGCATCCGCATGGTGCCCGTGGAGGAGGTGGTCTATTTCGAGGCCGCCGACAAGTACGTGCGGGTGGTCTGCGCCGGCGCCGAGCTCCTGATCCGCACGCCCCTGAAGGAACTGCTGCCCCAGCTGGATCCGCAGTCGTTCTGGCAGGTGCATCGCGGCACGGTGGTGCGCGCGACGGCGGTCGACAGCGTGCACCGCGACGAGTCCGGCAAGCTGCACCTGGCACTGCGCGGTCGCGAGGAAAAGCTGCCGGTGAGCCGCCTCTACGCGCACCTGTTCAAGGCGATGTAGCGCGCGCGGCCGTCCCGGCCCAGCCTGCGCCCGCATAGCGTTTTCGTCTGGCAGTTGCTGTGGGCGGCGTCCTACAGGGCGTGGCGCGTCCGCCCCTTCTACTACAAGCCATCGAATTGCACGAAAGGCGCACAACCTCCCACAAGAAAGAGATGCGCGTTTCGTCCCGGTCACCCCGACTCCTCTGAGTCCCCTCCTCCTCCGGGGTGAGCTGGTCCGGCCCTCCGTCCCGCGACTGGCATTGTTACCCCCAGGCTCAACCCTGGGGGTTCTTTTTTTGCGGCTCGGGAATAAACGCCCGGGCCACGGGACTACGGCTAGGTCGAACGAGTCCCACGCCTACCGTTGGGCACGACTGGCATGTAAAGCGTTGCTGCGTCCTTACTCTGTTAACACTCAGAGGAAAGACAGCAATGAAAGACGGAAAACCTACCGATGCGAGCGAGCCCGACGGCCGTCGCTCTGCCGCGGCAGGGCGCAGGGGGGGCGGTTCGGTGAAACGCGGCTTCGTGGAGCGCGCGACGGCACGGGGCCACAGCGGACACGGGGCCGACAGCGTGCGGCCCCACCTGCGCGACCAGCTCAAGCTGAAATCGCTGCTCCCCACGCCTTACCCGACACCCGACATGGAACCGGGCAAGGACGAACACCACCGGTAGACGAACGATTCTCAGGTTTCACGCGGGACGGCGCGACCCACCCATCGAGCGAAGGGGCCCAAAAAGAAGGCCCCAGCTTGTGGGCCGGGGCCAATTCGCTTGGAGATCCTGAAAGGTTGTATGGCGGCGACAACCGGCGCCAGAGACCACTGCCGCCGGTGGTGCCCCACCGGCAGGAGGCCGTCGCCTCCGTTCGTTGATTTGACTGGCCCGCACGCTTCACACATACGTGGCGGACGTCAAATCGGTTGCGGGACGTAACCCCTTTTGCCGCTTGTCCGCCGAAAGCGCCACTTCGTCACGCGGCAGCAAAAAAGTCCCTTGTGACGAGCCATGACAAAATCGTCCGCATATGGTTTCCCCGAACGACAAAGAATCCCCGGCCAGGCCGAGCAATTTCCTGCGCCAGGTGATCGAACGCGACCTCGAGCAAGGCACTTACGCGCAACGGCACTGGGGCGGCGGCCCGGGTGATGCCGCCCACCACCAGGCCGGCCCCGTCGACCCGGCGAAGATCCGCACCCGCTTTCCCCCCGAGCCCAACGGCTACCTGCACGTCGGCCATGCCAAGAGCATCTGCCTGAACTTCGGGCTGGCGCGCGACTACCAGGGCATCTGCCACCTGCGCTTCGACGACACCAATCCCGAGAAGGAGGAGCTGGAGTACGTCGAGGGCATCAAGGACGCGGTGCAGTGGCTCGGCTACAGCTGGGACGCCAACGGCACCCACCACCTCTACCAGGCCAGCGACTACTTCGACTTCATGTACCGCGCCGCCGAGTACCTGGTCGAGGCCGGGCTGGCCTACGTGGACGAGCAGACGCCGGAGGAGATGCGCGTCAACCGCGGCGACTTCGGCAAGCCGGGCGTGGACAGCCCGTTCCGCAGCCGCAGCATCGACCAGAACCTGCAGCGCCTGCGCGACATGCGCGACGGCAAGCTGGGGGACGGCAAGGCCGTGCTGCGCGCCAAGATCGACATGGCCAGCCCGAACATCAACATGCGCGACCCGACCATCTACCGGATCAAGCATGCGGAGCACCACAACACGGGCGACAAGTGGTGCATCTACCCGATGTACACCTTCGCGCATCCGATCGAGGACGCGCTGGAGAACATCACCCACAGCATCTGCACGCTGGAGTTCGAGGACCAGCGGCCCTTCTACGACTGGCTGCTCGATCGCCTGGCCGAAGGCGGACTGATCAACTCGCCGCACCCGCGCCAGTACGAGTTCGCCCGCCTGAACCTCACCTACGTGGTGACCAGCAAGCGCAAGTTGAAGCAATTGGTGGACGAGAAGCACGTGAGCGGCTGGGACGACCCGCGCCTGCCCACCATCGTGGGCCTGCGCCGGCGCGGCTACACGCCGGAGAGCCTGCAGCTGTTCGCCGACCGCATCGGCGTGAGCAAGGCGGATTCCTGGATCGACTATTCGACGCTGGAGATCGCGCTGCGCGACGACCTCGACCCGAAGGCCGCGCGCGCGATGGCCGTGCTGGACCCGGTGAAGATGGTGATCACGAACTGGGACGAGCTGATGGGCGCGGGGCACCTGGAGCCGTGTTCGGCGCCGGTGCATCCGCACGATTCCGCACGGGGACGGCGCGAGTTCATGTTCGGGCGGGAGCTGTGGATCGAGCGCAGCGACTACGAGGACACGCCGCAGAAGGGCTTCTTCCGCCTGTTCCCGGGGAACAAGGTGCGCATGAAGTACGGCTACGTGGTGGAGTGCATCGGCGCTTCGCGCGATGCTTCCGGCCAGTTGACGCAAGTGCAGGCGAAGCTGGTGCCGGATACCAGGAGCGGGACGCCGGGGGCGGATGCCGTGAAGGTGAAGGGGAACATCTCCTGGGTGGGTGTGGCCGATGGCGTGAAGGCGGAAGTGCGCTTGTACGACCGGCTGTTCGCGGTGCCGCAACCCGGGACCGGGGACAAGGATTTCCTGGAGGAGATCAATCCGGAGAGTTTGCAGGTGGTGACGGGGTATGTGGAGCCGTCGCTAGGGCGCGCGCGTGCGGATGAGAAGTTCCAGTTCGAGCGGCATGGCTACTTCGTGGCGGACCGCAAGGATCACCGTCCCGGCGAAGGCAGTCCGGTCTTCAACCGTGTCACCGGATTGAAGGATAGCTGGACGAAATAGCAGCCTACGAACCCGAGGACGCTGCCATACGGGCCCCACCTCGTCAACGCGTGCCACGACACGCCGGGAATCTGGAACAACCCCAGAATTGCGCTCCCGGTGTAGCGCCCCTCCGGGATGTCCGCCGAACCATGGAGGCACTGCATACCGGGCACAAAGGATCCGCCCCGGCGGCGGGCTCTGGTCTCTTGATCGACGGGGCTACAGGGGGCACAGGGCGCTTCGAGCCCACAGAGTTCCTTGCCTGCTGCAGCAAGCCGAACAGCTTCGGGCCATCGATCAGCCGAACATTGCGACCCTCGGCAAAGGCGCGAGCGTCCTGCGTGAACTGGCCCGACGTCACGACGTAACCGCCCGCTGCACCTTCCGCAGCCATCACGCCATACAACTCGCGGACGACCTCTACGCCAACTTTGAATGCCCGCCACTGCTTGCATTGCACCAGGTAGGTTTCGCCGCCCTTGCGCACCACGAGGTCCACGCCTCCATCGGGCAGCGCTCCCCCCTGCTCCTTCACCTCGAACCCTTGAAGCCGAAACGCTTCGGCCGTGAGCATCTCGAATTCCTGCCACGTCATGCCGTTCAACGCGTCCGCGCTGGTGGACGCCGTGGTGTTCGCCACGAGTGCATCCCGTTTCCTGCGGCGGAAAAACGAAAGCGCCGCGCCCACCAGGCAGACAAGAGGCGCGATGTACTGCAACGCGCCGGCAATTCCGCGCAGGTACATGCCCGGCACGGCGGCAGCGACTTGCCTTGGGTCGATCGGAGCAAGGGGACGCGAGGCGATGGCGTGGAAGATCCCGTAGCTCACCACTGCGAGCGTCAGGCCCACCCACCACGGCAGCAGCGCGACGGCATCCATTGCGTCTTCCGCGACGCTCTGTCGTTTTCTTCTGGCCAAAGCCTTCCCCTGAATCGGGACCATCGTAAAGCGCCCGCTGAGGGCGGTCCAGAAGAGATAGGGTCGGGTTGCAGTGCCACACGCGCCCGCCCGAAGTAGCTGAGAGGAATCTGGGAAGACAGCCCCCACAATGCGCGATGGCCCTCATCGCCACCCCTGCCCGACGCCGCCTGGCGATGCTCGCACTGCTCACGCTTGCCGTGGCCGGCCTGGTCATCCGCCAGCTCGCCCCGAATCCCTCCACGCTGCGCGACATCGGCACCTTGCTGCTGGTGCTCTGGCTGCCTGCCGTGGGGAACCTCGTGGCTTACTTCGTCCGCAAGATTCCGCGCCGTCCGCGGCCGCTGGGCGGCGGCTTTGGCGCAGCTTCCGTCTTCACTCCCCACCTGCGCGTGCGGCTGGAGCCGACCGGACTGGTCGCCGACCTGCCTGCGGCCCTGGCGGCCGCGGGCAACAACTGCACGCTCATCGTCGGCAACAGCGGGTTCAGTGCGCGGGTCGGCGGGGCGCTGCAGCAGCAGGATGGGGATGTGGCGGTCGAACTGCTGCGGCCGGAGGTCGCGCTGCCGCAGCTCGCAGCGGGAACGGAATTCCGGCTGCTGGTGGGGGCGACGGCTGCGGCGAAGGGGCGCGTCATCGAGGTGACGCGGGGCGCGTAGCCGGGAAGAGGTGTCGCGGTTCGGCGCTGCGCGCGCTCACCGGCGACCTACGGGGGACAGGCAGCCAAACCGAAGCCCCGGAGTTCAGCGCTGCACCCGGCAAGCCACCGGCACGCGCGTTCCCGCCTTCCACGTCGTCTCCCCAGGGTACCCCGTCAGCTGGTGCTGCGCCGTGCCATAGGTGGAGGAGCCCGCGGATTGCTGCGGCAGGTACAGCTGCTCCCCGCTCGGCAAGGTGACGTGCGCGCCGTCGCGCGCGAGCCGCACGCGCAGGGTCAGGCCGTCGTCGCAGGAATAGACCACGGGGCCGTGCTTGGAGGGCGCTTCGTGCGTGGAGCGCAGCGGGACGCAGGCGGCGACAAGCACGGCAATCGACAGGGGCGCGATGAGTCGCATGGGGGAGTCCTCCTCACGCGGCACCTTACCCCGGCGGCGCCGCCGTGTGGATGCCGGGTCGCGCCCGGCATGACATGGATCAAGGGAGAGCGCAGGGCCGCGTCAGCCCAGGAGCTCCTCCACCAGCGGCAAGGCCTTTTCGGTCGCGCGCTCCCCCTCCGCCATCGCCACCGCCCCGCGATGGAAATCCATCGCCGCGATGCCGGACAGCCTGGGCTGGATCAGGACATCCGCCGGCTCCCCCGCCAGCCGGCTGCGCGTGATGCGCACCTGCATGATGTTCAGGCTGGTGGTCAGCACGTCCAGCATCGACGGGTTCTGCACCGTGCTCGCCAGCCCGCGCGGGCCGCGGAACTTCGCGAAGATGGATTCCAGGATGCCGTTGTCCGCCGGCCCGCCCTTGGTCTTCACCTCCTCGGGCACCTGGTTGCGGCGGCCGATCAGGTCCCAGTTCAGGTCGACGCCGATCACCACGTCGGCGCCGAGCGCGCGGCACAGGGACACCGGCACCGGATTCACCAGCCCGCCGTCCACCAGCAGCCGTTCCTCGTGCACCACCGGCGCCAGCAGGCCCGGCAGCGCCACGGACGCGCGCACCGCATCGACGACCGACCCGCTCTGCAGCCACACCTCGCGCCCGCTGGTGAGCTCGGTCGCCACGCACGCGAACTTCTTCGGCAGGTGCTCGATGCCCTGGTCGCTGAAGCGCGAGCGGAAGAAGTCGACCAGCAGCGAGCCCCGGATCAGGCCGCCCGACAGGCGCACGTCCATCAGGCCCATCACCTGCTGCCAGGTGAGTCCGCGCACCCACTCGTCCAGCCGCTCGATGTCGCCGGCCGCATAGGCCGCGCCGACCAGCGCCCCGATGGAGGTGCCGCAGACGATGTCGGGGGAGATGCCCGCGCGTTCCAAGGCGCGGATCACGCCCACGTGGGCCCAGCCGCGGGCGGAGCCGCTGCCGAGGGCGATGCCGATGCGGGGGCGTCTGGTCGTCAAGCGTTGTCCCTTGGGTGGGCTAGCCTGAATCTAGCAGAGAGCGCCGGTCCGCCTGAGCTTGCGCTTGCCGCGCACCGGCGTACTCTTGCCGGAGGCCTCCCCACGTCCCGCGCAGGCCGGCTCCTACGCCCGGCTTCCCCTTTCCTCCCTACATTGGCCTGTCACACACGAATGGCAAAGGACGCAACGCAATGCCCCACCCCAAGAACCGACTCAAGCTCACCGGTGACACCCACCTCCCCGACGTGCTCGACCTGGACCTGAACGACGACGAGTCGACGCAGGACATGTTCCCGGAAGCGGGCCGCGTCTATGCCGACGGTTACGTCCGGCGGGCGGGGGACGCGTCGCCGCAGGCGCCGCAGGAGATGGACCATCCCGAGCCGCCCACGACGCTGGAGAAGGTCGAACAGAAGGTCGCGCGCCAGACCGCGCGCACGCCCCTGCTGATGGTGGGCGCCGGACTGTTGTTCGGGTGGATGGTGATGAGGGTATTGCGGCGCTGAAGCTCTGCAGCCCGGCCGTTTTTGGTTAGTCTCCGTCTGTTGCACGTACAGACGGAGAACCCATGGTCCTGCTCGAATTCGCCATGACGCCCACCGGCGAAGGGGAAAGCGTCAGCCGCCACGTCGCGCGCATCCTGGACATCGTGGACCGCAGCGGCGTGCCCTACCAGCTCACCGCCATGGGCACCATCCTGGAAGGCGACTGGGACGCCGTGATGGCCGTGGTCGGGGAATGCTTCCGCGAGCTGCAGAAGGACTGCAAGCGCATCGGCATGAACCTGAAGATGGACTACCGCGCCGGCACCGAGCCGCGCCTGCGCAGCAAGGTGGACGCGGTCGAAGGGCACGTCGGGCGCAAGCTGCGCACCTAGGTCCTCGCGCGCCTGCTACCGGTAGAACGGGCAGGCAATCACCGGGCCGCCCTTGCGGCGCACGTAGGTGCTGCGGTTCACCAGCTCGCCGCGGGCAAGGTGTCCGCCGCCACAGGCGGGCTCAGGCCGCCTTGCGCTGCGCCGGCACCCCGATGCGGTCGAGCGCGTCGGCCAGCTGCTTGACCGTGCGGTCCACGTTGTGCCACTTGTCCAGGCCGAACAGGCCCAGGCGGAAGGTCTTGAAGTCGCTGCCCTCGTCGCACTGCAGCGGCACGCCAGCGGCCGTCTGCAGGCCTTCGTTGAGGAATTTCTTGCCGGACTGGATGTCGGGGTCGGTGGTGTAGCTCACCACGACGCCGGGGGCCTTGAAGCCGTCGGCGGCCACGCTGGGGAAGCCGCGGCTTTCGAACAGGGCGCGCACCTTGCGGCCCAGGTCTTCCTGCTCCGCCTTCACCTTGGCGAAGCCGTAGGCCTGCGTTTCCTTCATGGTGGCACGCAGGCGCGTGAGGGCGTCGGTGGGCATGGTGGCGTGGTACATGTGGGCGCCGCCTTCGTACGCTTCCATGATCTGCAGCCACTTCTTCAGGTCCATCGCGAAGCTGGTGCTGGTGGTGCCGTCGATCGCCTTGCGGGCGCGCTCGCTCAGGCACACCATCGCGCAGCAGGGCGAGCTGCTCCAGCCCTTCTGCGGCGCGGAGATCAGCACGTCCACGCCGGTGGCCTTCATGTCCACCCAGATCGCGCCGCTGGCGATGCAGTCCAGCACGAACAGGCCGCCCACCTCGTGCACCGCGTCGGACACGGCACGCAGGTAGTCGTCCGGCAGGATCATGCCGGCGGCCGTTTCGACGTGGGGCGCGAACACCACCGCCGGCTTCTTCTCGCGGATGGTGGCGGTGACTTCGGCGATCGGCGCCGGGATCCAGGTGGCGGTGGCGCCGCTGCCGGTCTTGCGCGCCTTCAGCACGGTGGACGAGGCGGGGATGTTCCCCATCTCGAAGATCTGGGTCCAGCGGTAGCTGAACCAGCCGTTGCGGAGCACCACGACGTCCTTGCCGCCGGCGAACTGGCGGGCCACGGACTCCATGCCGAAGGTGCCGCTGCCCGGCACCAGCACGGTGGCGTCGGCCTTGTAGACGTCCTTCAGGATGGCCGAGATGTCCTTCATCACGCCCTGGAAGCTGCGCGACATGTGATTGAGTGCGCGATCCGTGTACACCACGGAGAACTCGAGCAGGCCTTCAGGGTCGACGTTGGGCAGCAGTCCGGGCATGGGGTCTCTTCGGTCTTGGGGTGAAAAGGGCAGCTTAACACCCGTGCCTTACCCCCCGCAGCCGGGGTTTTTCGCCCGGTCGGCTGCTGCTACATTGCATGGACAACAGAGGAGTGCTCCATGGCAAAGGGTGAACAGCGCAGCAACAAGATGGCGAAGAAGCCCAAGAAGGACACTTCGCCCCCGAAGGAGGGCACGTCGGACCGGCCGATGCCGCCCATGACGACGGTGCTGCCCAAGGGCAAGCTGAAGAACAAGTGAGGCGGTGCGGGCGCGCGCCCGCACGCCCGGCATGGCCGCAGCCCGACCGGTCCACCAGTGCCGCGTCCTCGCCTCCCCCTGGGAGGGCGTGTACGCCACCGAGATCCGCAGCGCGCGGCACTACGGCCTGGCCGAGGCTCCCACGCTGGCGGCCGCGGCCGGGGCCTGCGGCTTCTCCGACCAGAGCCACATGACGCGCATCTTCACGCGGCAGTTCGGCTTCACGCCGGGGGCGTGGCAGCGCGCCCGGGCGCCGCAATAACGTTCAAGACGCACCGGCCGTCACCGCGCACACTGCGGCGCATGGACTTCAGCCACCACCCCGCCGTCCGCTCCGCCTTTCCCGAGCTTGCCGCTGCCGCGCTGTTCGCGCGCGGCATCCGCAAGGACGCGCCGGCCGAGCCGCGGATCGCCCACCACGAGGCGGCCGCGCGCCGCCGCCTGGGCCAAGCGGCGTCGGAGTCGGAGCTGCCCGAGATCCAGGCCTGGCGCCGCGCCTTCGCGCGCATGGGACTCAAGCCCACGCAATACCGCTGC
>JALHLO010000126.1 GCA_022844525.1 Ramlibacter sp. | reverse complement strand
AGCCCGAACCGCGGTACACCGGACATCGCGCCGGATCGGGCCCGTAGGTCGTGGTGAGCGGCGCAGCCCGAACCGCGACATCCGCCCGCCCAGCGACCCAAGCGCCGGCACCAACCGCCATTCCGCGCGCAGGCGGAATGACGGTCACTGCACGAACCCGATGCTCCGCGACTCCCGCACTTCCGGCTTGATGCGGTGCTCCGCCTCCAGCTGCTCCAGGAACTCGTCCGGCGGGATCTGCGTGGCCAGGATCTCCCCCTGCCGCTTGACCGCCGCGAAGTCCCCCGGGCACAGGTGCTCCAGTTTCGCCAGCCGCGCGGCCAGCGCCGGCGTGAGCAGGGCCGCGTCGCCGCCCAGCGCCTCGGTCACGAACATCTTCTCCCGCTGCGCTGCGGTCAACGGGTTGAACCGGATCTTGAACGCGAAGCGCCGCAGCGCCGCCTGGTCGATGCGGTCCATCAGGTTGGTGGTGCACACGAAGATGCCGGCGAAGCGCTCCATGCCCTGCAGCATCTCGTTGACTTCCGTCACCTCGTAGGTCCGCTGCGCGCCGCGCCGGTCCTGCAGGAAGCTGTCCGCCTCGTCCAGCAGCAGCACCGCCTTTTCCGCTTCCGCTTCGCGGAACATGGAGGCCATGTTCTGCTCGGTCTCGCCGACGAACTTGCTCATGAGGTCGCTGGCCTGCTTGACCAGCAGCGGCCGGTCCAGGCTGCGCGCGATGTGTTCGGCCAGCGCGGTCTTGCCGGTGCCCGGCGCGCCGTAGAAGCACAGCGTGCCGTGGCCGCGCGCCTTCAGCGCCTCCACGATGCGCGGCACCTCGAAGCGCGACTCCACGTTCAGCATCTCGAGGTCGTAGGTGGTGACGCTGGGGCGCGCGCCGGCGTCCGAGCTGCGCGTGCCCAGCGCGCGGTCCGCGTTGCGCAGCTGCCGCTCGATCAGGTCTTCCGACGTCACGTCCTCGGCCGCGGCCAGTTGCGCGAAGCGCACCGCGGTGCGGATCTGCGCCGGCGTCAGGCCCTTGCGCTCGGTGAGCTTGGCCACGAAGGCCGGCGACACGCTGATGCCTTCCAGCGTCTTGCGCACCAGGCCTTCGCGCGCGCCGGGCGGCGGCGACTTCAGTTCCAGGTGGTAGGCGAAGCGCCGCCGGAAGGCCGGGTCGATCTGCTCGATGCGGTTGGTGACCCAGATGGTGGGCACCGGGTTGGTCTCCAGGATCTGGTTGACCCAGGCCTTGCCGCTCACGCTGCCCGAAGGCGGCGCCACCACCTGCTCGGCGCGCGCCATCATCTGCGCGGCCTCGCTGGAGATCGGGGGGAACACGTCCTCCACCTCGTCGAACAGCAGCGCCGCCTGCGCGCTGCCTTTCAGGAACACCTGCGCGATCTGCAGCGAGCGGTAGCGGTCGCGGCCGCTCAGCGAGTTGCCGTCGCGGTCGGCGTATTCCACCTCGAACAGCTCCAGCCCCGCGGCCTGGGCCACCACCTTGGCCAGCTCGGTCTTGCCGGTGCCCGGCGGCCCGTACAGCAGCACGTTGACGCCCGGCTCCTTGCGGTCGATCGCGTTGCGCAGGAGGCTGCGCAGCATGCTGGCCTCGTCGCCGACGAAGGAGAAGTCCTCCAGCACCAGCGCGCTCTTGGCCGAGGGCCGCGTGAACACCGCCATCAGCTCGTTCTGGTCGCGGTACTCGCGCATCAGCACCGGCGGCAGCTTCTCGCTGACCTTCATCAAATCGGCCAGGTCCGTGATGTTGTGCTCGGAGATCAGGTTTTCCACCAGGCCGATGCGCTCCAGCCGCGAGCCGGCGCGCAGCGCCTCGCCCACTTCGGCGGCGTTCACGCCGGCCACTTCGGCGATCGCCGCATAGGCCTCGGGCGCGTTGTTCACCTTGAATTCGACCAGCAGGCTGCGCAGGTCGCGCTGGTAGCGCGCCAGCGTTCCGTACAGCAGCAGCGCGCGTTCCGCCTTGTTCAGCTGCAGCAGGTTGGCGAGCGCGTCGATGTTCTTCTCCACCAGCGTGGAGTGCTTCTTCAGCGCGTGGGTGAGCCACTCGCCGGTGACGGTCAGCACCGACAGCAGGTCCTTGGGCTGGTCCTTGGCGTATTCGTCGAGGTAGAAGAACAGCGTGCCTTCCTCGTACGGCCCGCGCCAGACGCCGTGGCGGTCCAGGAATTCGCGGGTGGCCAGCTGCTCGTGGCCGCGCCAGAACTCGTTGTCCTTGCAGCGGCGGCCCAGGAACTCGCGCAGGCGCTCCAGCGAGGGCGCCGGCCACACCAGGTGGCGCCCGGCCAGCGACAGCAGGCCGTTCAGGTCGCGGCGCACGTTGAACTTCGCGCCCTGCTTCGCCGCGAGCGTCAGCACGAAGTGCGAACACATCAGGTCCAGCACCGGGGCGTCTTTCAGGCCCGGTGATGGCAGCAATTGCAGATCGAGCGAACGCTTGGCCAATCGACCTCCGTGGATGGGGTGCGCCGTACGATAGCGCCAGATGATGCTACAGGGAAGCCGCCCCGGGCGGGCTGCGTTCACAATCCAGCCATGATCGGCCTGCCAGACGTCCGCCAAGCCGCCGCGCGCCTGCACGGCCAGGTGCTGAACACCCCTTGCGTCGAATCCCGCATGCTGTCGCAGGTCGCCGGCTGTCAGGTGTACCTGAAGTTCGAGAACCTGCAGTTCACCGCCTCCTTCAAGGAACGCGGCGCCTGCAACAAGCTGGCACAGCTGAGCCAGGACGAGCAGCAGCGCGGCGTGATCGCCATGAGCGCGGGCAACCACGCCCAGGGCGTCGCCTACCACGCGCAGCGCCTGGGCATCCACGCGGTGATCGTCATGCCGCGCTTCACGCCCATGGTGAAGGTGGAGCGCACGCGCGGCTTCGGCGCGGAAGTCGTGCTGCACGGCGACACGCTGGAGGAGGCGCGCGCCCACGCGCTGGAGCTGGCGCAGGATCGCCAACTGGTGTTCGTGCATCCCTACGACGACGAGGCGATCATCGCTGGCCAGGGCACCGTGGCGCTGGAGATGCTGGAAGCGGTGCCGCAGCTGGACACGCTGGTGGTGGCGATCGGCGGCGGCGGCCTGATCGGCGGCATGGCCGCGGCGGCCAAGGCGCTCAAGCCCGGGATCCGGGTGGTCGGCGTGCAGACCCTGCGCTTTCCCAACATGTACAACGCGGTCAAGCACGCCACCCTGCCGCAGGGCGTTTCCACCATCGCCGAAGGCATCGCGGTCGGGCGGCCCGGCCAGTTCACGCAGGCGCTGGTGGAGCGCTACGTGGACGACATCGTGCTGGTGGACGAGGGCGACGTCGAGCAGGCGATCGTGATGCTGCTGGACATCGAGAAGACGCTGGTGGAAGGCGCCGGCGCGGCGCCGCTGGCGGCCCTGATGAAGGAGCCGCAGCGCCACGCGGGGCGGAAGGTCGGGCTGGTGCTCGGCGGCGGCAACATCGACCCGATGCTGCTGGCGGCCATCATCCAGCGCGGCATGGTGCGCGCCGGGCGGCTGGCCCGACTGCGGGTGTGCGCCCGCGACGTGCCCGGCTCGCTGGCCCGGATCACCGGCGTGGTCAGCGAAGCCGGCGCCAACATCGACGAGGTCCACCACCAGCGGGCCTTCACCATGCTGGCGGCGCAGAGCGTGGAGATCGAGCTGGTGGTGCAGACGCGCGGCCACGCGCACGTGCAGTCGCTGCTGGAAGCGCTGCGCGCGGCGGGATTCGAAGCGGAGGAACAGTGATGGACCGGGACACCCTGCAGGGCGCGCTGCCCGAATACTTCGCGCCCTGGGTGCAGGCGCTGGGCTTGCAGGTCGAGGCCTTCGACGCCGACAGCGTCACCCTGCGGCTGCCGCAGAACCCGCAGCTGTCGCGCGTGGGCGACATGCTGTGCGGCCAGGCCATGATGGCGGCGGCGGACACGGCCATGGTGCTGGCCCTGATCAACCAGTTCGGCAGCTTCCGGCCCTGCACCACGGTGCAGATGAACACCAGCTTCCTGAAGCCCCTGTCCGGGCAGGACGCGCTGGTGCAGGCCCGGGTGCTCCGCGCCGGCAAGACCCTGGCCTTCGGCGAGATCGACATCCGGGGCGCGCAGGACGGCCGGAGCGCCTGCCGGGCCGGCACGACCTACGCCCTGCTCTGACGGCGGGCGCGGGGGCTCGCGCTAGAATCCGGTCATCGGAAGACCCAGAGGAAAAGATGACGAGCCCCAACGAGCCCGCGCAGCACGACCAGCACTTCGAGCCGCATGACCCGGTCGAGGACGTGGTGCCGATGATCCCGATCGTCCTGCCTGTGGTGGGCGCCGCCCTGATGTTCCTGCTGGCCTTCATCGCCATCTACATGGCCTGAAGCCCGGTCGTCCCGCGCGGCGGGGACCCAAAGCTTTCCTGCAAGAGCGGCCTTCGGGCCGCTCTTTCCTTTTCCTGGACGCCCTGGGCTGCCCCTGCGCGGGACGGACGGCCCGGCAGCCAGCGGCATAACGCCATGCGTCTTTTGCATGGAATCGGGCTGGCACGGCGGCTTCCCGTCAGTCCCGCTCCCTAAAATGGCCCTCCCAGCCGACCCAGCGGTGGACACCCGCAGCCGACTGACCCCAAGCCTGTTTTGAAAGGGCGCGCATCGGGTGGCCGGCCGCCTGAGCTCCTTTTGGAAACACGCTTTTCAACTTAGGAGTCCAGGATGAACTCACCGGTGATGCAGGGCCTGAATCTCAAGGCCCCCGCCCATGTCAAGAACGCACGCCTGATCGCCTGGGTGGCCGACATGGTCGCCCTGTGCAAGCCCGACCAGGTGCACTGGTGCGACGGCAGCCAGGAAGAGTACGACCGCCTCTGCCAGCTGCTGGTGGACAACGGCACCTTCAAGAAGCTCGACCCGGTCAAGCGCCCCAATTCCTTCCTGGCCTGCTCGGACCCGAGCGACGTCGCCCGCGTGGAAGACCGCACCTTCATCTGCTCCGCGAAGAAGGAAGACGCCGGCCCGACCAACAACTGGGTCGAGCCGGCCGAGATGCGCAGGACGCTGCAGCCCCTGTTCGACGGCTGCATGCGCGGCCGCACCATGTACGTGGTGCCCTTCTCCATGGGCCCGCTGGGCTCGCCGATCGCGCACATCGGCATCGAGCTGTCCGACAGCCCCTATGTCGCGGTGAACATGCGCATCATGACCCGCATGGGCAAGGCCGTGTACGACGTGCTGGGCGTCAACGGCGAGTTCGTGCCCTGCCTGCACACCGTGGGCGCGCCGCTGCAGCCCGGCCAGAAGGACGTCGCCTGGCCGTGCAACAAGACCAAGTACATCGTCCACTACCCCGAGACGCGCGAGATCTGGTCCTATGGCTCCGGCTACGGCGGCAACGCGCTGCTGGGCAAGAAGTGCTTCGCGCTGCGCATCGCCTCCACCATGGGGCGTGACCAGGGCTGGCTGGCCGAGCACATGCTGATCCTGGGCGTGACCTCGCCCGAGGGCAAGAAGTACCACGTGGCCGCCGCCTTCCCCTCGGCCTGCGGCAAGACCAACTTCGCCATGCTGATCCCGCCCAAGGGCTTCGAGGGCTGGCGCGTCACCACCATCGGCGACGACATCGCCTGGATCAAGCCGGGTGCCGACGGCCGCCTGTACGCGATCAACCCGGAAGCCGGCTACTTCGGCGTGGCCCCGGGCACCAACGTGCAGACCAACCCGAACTGCATGGCCAGCCTGGACAAGAACGTGATCTTCACCAACGTGGCGCTCACCGACGACGGCGACGTGTGGTGGGAAGGCATGGGCCCGGCGCCCGCGCACGCCATCGACTGGCAGGGCAAGGACTGGACGCCGCAGATCGCCAAGGAAACGGGCGCCAAGGCCGCCCATCCGAACGCCCGCTTCACCGTCGCCGCGGTCAACAACCCCGCGCTCGACCCGGCCTGGGACGACCCGGCCGGCGTGCCGATCGACGCCTTCATCTTCGGCGGGCGCCGCTCCACCACGGTGCCGCTGGTGACCGAGGCCAACGACTGGGTGGAAGGCGTGTACATGGCCGCCACCATGGGCTCCGAGACCACCGCCGCCATCGTCGGCCAGGTCGGCGTGGTGCGCCGCGACCCCTTCGCCATGCTGCCCTTCACGGGCTACAACATGAGCGACTACTTCCAGCACTGGCTCAACCTGGGCAAGAAGCTGCAGGCCTCGGGCGCGAAGCTGCCCAAGATCTTCACCACCAACTGGTTCCGCAAGGGCGAGGACGGCAAGTTCGTGTGGCCGGGCTACGGCGAGAACATGCGCGTCCTGAAGTGGATGATCGACCGCATCGAAGGCCGCGTGCAGGGCGAAAAGCACGTGTTCGGCATCAGCCCCAGCTACCAGGAGCTGAACTGGGAAGGCCTGCCCTTCACCAGGGAGCAGTTCGAGCAGGTGATCAACATCGACCTGCCGGCCTGGGAAAAGGAGCTGGAACTGCACCACGAGCTGTTCGTGCAGCTGGAGCACCGCCTGCCGGTGGAGCTCAAGCAGACCAAGGCGCAGATCGAGAAGCGGCTGGCGTCCTGAGCGCTCGCGCGCCGCGCACCAGGAAGGGCCCCGCGGGGCCCTTTTTCATGCGCCGGCGGCCGGCAGGGTGAAGTAGAAGGCCGCGCCGGCGCCCAGGGCGCCGCGGGCCCAGACGCGGCCGCCGTGCCGGGTCACGATGCGCCTGACTCCGGCCAGGCCGAGGCCGGTGCCGGCGAACTCGCTTTCCTCGTGCAGGCGCTGGAAAGTGCCGAACAGCTTGTCGGCATGGGCCATGTCGAAGCCGGCGCCGTTGTCGCGCACGCAGAAGGCGGGCTGGCCTTCGCTGTCCGCCGCCGCCTCGAAGGCGATGTGCGCGGGCGCGCTGCGCGCGGTGAATTTCCAGGCGTTGCCCAGCAGGTTCTCCAGCAGCAGGCGCAGCAGCCGGTGATCGCCGCGCGCGCGCAGGCCGGGCTGCACCTGCCAGGACACGGCGCGCGCGGGTGCCTGCTGGCGCAGTTCCTCCAGCACCGACCCGGCCAGTGCGCTGAGGTCCACGTCGGCGATGGCCAGTTCCGCCTGCGACACGCGCGCCAGCGCCAGCAGCGCCTGCGTCTGTTCGTCCAGCCGCCGCGCGGCCGCGACCATGCGGCTCGCGTAATGCTGCTGCTTGCCGCCGTCGCCGCCCGACAGGTCGCCGGCGAGCAGCCGCTGGAGCGCGTCGCCGAAGCCGAGCAGGCTGGCGATCGAGCCGCGCAGGTCGTGCGCCAGGGCATTCGCGAATCCGCGCAGCTCCTCGTTCGCCGCCTCCAGCTCGCAGGTGCGCTGGCGCACGCGCTGCTCCAGTTGCGCGTTCAGCGTCCGCAGCTGCTGTTCGTGCCGCAGGCGCTCGGTCAGGTCGTGCACCACCAGGCTGACCAGCAGCGCGCCGTCGCTGGTGCGGTAGGCGACGGCGCATGCTTCCGCCTCGAAGCGCGAGCCGTCGGCGCGCACCATCGTCAGCTCGCCCTTGGCGTGGCCCAGCGATTCCCGTTGCCGCACCAGTTCCGCCAGCCGCGCGTCGCCGGGGGCGACCAGCTCGGTGCAGCACAGGGCGCGCATCTCCTCCTCGGTCCGGCCGAAGAGCGCGCAGGCCGCGGGATTGGTGCGCCGGATGGTGCGCCCGGGCTCCGCCTCGATGATGGCGTCGCCGCTCGCCTCGAACAGCAGGCGGTAGCGCTCCTCGCTGTCGATCCGCGCCAGCTGCGCCCGCTTCAGCAGGGTGACGTCCTGGGCCGTCCCGCGGTAGCCGGCGAAGGTGCCGTCCGGGGCGAACACGGGCGCGCCGGTGGCGGAGACGACGTGCGCGTCCGCGCCCTCCCCGGCCCAGAATTCGAAGTTGCGAAAGGGCCGGTGCGCCTCGAGGCACCTGCGATGCTCGTCCCAGCTGCCGGACAGCGGCCGGAAGCCGGCCTCCCAGCGGGTCTTGCCCAGTGCATTGCTGCCGATGGCGTGCACCTGCCCGCGCGCCAGCAGGGTGAAGCGGAACTGCGCGTCCTGCTCCCACAGCCACACCGCATCGCACTCGTCGACCACCCGCAGGCGCTCGTCGCGCAGCCGCGCCTCGCGCAGCAGCTGTTCCTGCTCGCTCACGTCCATCAGCGTCCCGACCATCCGCCACATGGCGCCGGACTCGTCCACCTGGGACTCGCCTTCGCCGCGGATCATCTTCACGTCCCCGCCCGGGCCCAGGAAGCGGTAGGCATAGGCCATCGACATCCGGCGCCCGCTGGCCTCGGCGATCAGGTCCTGCAGGCCGGGCCGGTCGGCGGGGTGCACGTGGGCCAGGAACTGCTCGAGCGACAGCTGTTGAAGCTGCCCGGGCAGCAGGCCGAAGATGCGGTCGGCTTCCCGGGACCACGACAGCTCGCCCGTGCGCACGTCCAGGGACCAGCTGCCCAGGCGGGCGAGGCGCTGGGCAGCGACGAGCATCCCGTCTTTCTCGCGCAGCTCGGCCACAAGGGCGTGCAGGGGTTCGGCCGATCGGGCCGGAGCGCGGTGGACACCGCGTTGGACGGCACTGGGGGGCATAGGGTCAGGGTTACGGCGAAAGCCTGCGGTGGCGCGGCATCGCCATGGATGAGCATACACGCGGGAGATGGCCGGTTGGCGGCTATTTCCTTACAGCAGCTGCGGCGCGGCAAAAGAAAAGGCCACCTCGAGGGTGGCCCTGGGACACCGGCGCTGCAGGGATCAGTCGCGCCAGGGCTTCAGGTGGTAGGTCGCCGCGGGAGTCGCGGCGGCCTGGGCTGCCTTGCGCTGCAGCCACTTGCGCTGCCGCTGCTGCGCCCGGCGGCGGGCGATGCGGTGCGACCAGGCATCGAGCAGGTTCACCAGCGGGGCCGGCAGGGCCCGCACGAGCTGGCTCACCAGCGTCTGGGGGTGAACGGCGCTCATGGCGGTGATCCTCAGAAATAGCCGCGGGTGTCGCGCAGCGCGTCCTGGCTCATGGCGCGGCTCAGGTCGGCCATGATGCGGGCGTCGGTCAAGGCCAGGTTCCACAGCTTGTCGTCCTCGCGGCGCTGCTTGCGGGCGGCTGCCCAGGCGGCCAGGGCGCGGGTGACCGGAGCGCCGATCAGGGCCAGGGCGTGGACGAAGCCACGGCCGAGGTGCAGGTTGCGGGCGGCTTCCAGGCCACGGCTGATGCGGGTGATGCCGCCGTGCTGGGTCGGATAGTCGATGTGGACGAAGCGTGCCATTTTGTTCTTCCCGTTGAAAACGCTTGTGGCGGTATTGCCGGGTGCGTGAACCGAATACTAGGGTTGACCCTGATATTTTGCTACTTTTTAGTAGTGATGCATATCATTCATAGATCGTATGAAACAAGCCAATTTCCGCACCCTCGACCTCAACCTGCTGCGGGTGTTCGACCAGGTCATGGCCGAGCGGAACCTGACCCGCGCGGCCCGCAATCTGTCGATGACCCAGCCGGCGGTCAGCAACGCGCTGAACCGGCTGCGCGACGCCCTGGGCGACCGGCTGGTGTTGCGCAGCGGCTACGGGGTGGAGCCCACGCCCAAGGCCCTGGCCCTGTGGCCGGCCATCAGCGACGCGCTGCGCCAGCTGGAAACCTCGATCGCGCCGCGCGACTTCGTCGCCGCCGAGGCCACCAACGCCTTCACTCTGGCCATGGCCGACGCGACCGCCGCCGAGGTGGTGCCTGGCCTGGTGGAGATCCTGGAGCGGGACGCCCCCGGCATCTCGATCCGGATGGTGCCGCTGACCACCCGCGACCCGCGCCGGCTGCTGGAGGAAGGCGCGGTGGACCTCGCGGTCGGCTTCTTCCCCGCCGTGCTGGCCGACCTCACCGCGCAGGAGCAGAGCGGCGCCATGGCCCTGTTCGAGCACGAACGCCTGTACGACGGCCAGTACGTCTGCGTCATGCGCAAGGGGCACAAGCTCTCGCGCGGCGCGCTCACCGTGGAGCGCTTCTGCGAGGCGCGCCACATGCTGGTGAGCTTCTCGGGGCGGCCCTACGGCTTCATCGACGAAGCGCTGGCCTCGCTCGGGCGCCAGCGGCGCGTGGTGCTCACCGTCAACCAGTTCTTCACCGCCGGCCTGGTGGTGGAGAACTCCGACCTGCTGACGGTGCTGCCGCGGCACTTCATCGGCTCCACCGGCCGCGAGGACCACCTGGTGCAGCGCGAACTGCCCTTCGAGGTGCCGCCGGTGCACGTCGACACCCTCTGGCACCGGCAGCAGACGCAGCGGCCCGAGCATGCGTGGCTGCGCCAGGCCGTGGCGGCCGCGGCCCGCAAGGGCTTCGCCCACGTGTGAGCGCGGCCCGGATCCTTGCGCGGGCGCAGAAGAAGCACGAAGGAGGATTGCGGGCGGCATGTGCCTTGCATACGCTCCCATGCCGCGGCGACTGGCCGCATTCCGGAGCGCTTCGATGAACGTCCCCCACCCGACCCGCCGCCGCTTCCTGCAGGCGGTCTCCGCCGGCGCCGCCAGCACCGCGCTCCCCGCCTTCGCCGCCTGGCCCGACAAGCCGATCCGGATCGTGGTCACCTTCCCCGCGGGCGGGGCCAGCGACATCGTGGCGCGGGTCGTCGCCGAGCAGCTGGCGCTCAAGCTGGGCCAGGGCGTGGTGGTGGACAACCGGCCGGGCGCGGGCGGCAGCGTCGGCGGCCTGGCCGTGGCGCAGGCGCCCGCCGACGGCTACACGCTGATGCTGTCGAATTCGACGCCGGTCTCGATCGGCCCGTTCGCGCTGGAAAAGCAGCCCTACAACCCGGTGGACGACTTCACCCACATCGCCATGATCGGCACGGCGCCGTGCGTGGTGATGGCCAATCCCAAGGCGGGGCTGAAGACCGTCGCCGACCTGGAGGCGATGGCGAAGAAGACCGGCCGGCTGGATTTCGGCTCCGGTGGTCCCGCCTCCATCGGCCACATCTACGGCGAGCTGATGAAGAAGGAGCTGGGCCTCAACATGGTGCACGTGCCCTACCGCGGCGGTGCACCGATGACCACCGACCTGATCTCCGGCGTGGTGCCGGTGGGCATCGACGTGATCACGGCCTTCGTGCCTTACTTCAAGAGCGGCCAGATCGTGCCGCTGGCGGTGACCTCCGCCACCCGCTCGCCGCTGGCGCCCGAGGTGCCGAGCGTGGTGGAGACGGGCCACCGCAAGCTGGTGC
>JALHLO010000125.1 GCA_022844525.1 Ramlibacter sp. | reverse complement strand
CCAGGCCGGCGGTGGCCAGGGCCAGCGCGGCGAGTTGGAGGGGGCGGCGGGGAAGGAAGGCGATCCTCATGGAGGTTCTCGTGACCCAAGCACATGCTTGTGCGACGGAATGTGCCGCCGGTGCCCGCCGCGGGTAGCGAAAGCCTGCCCTCGTCTCGTTGATAGCTACCGCAAGTACTATTGGATGCTACTTTCCGAGGCGGCAGCCGCGATGCGCGGGTGCACCAGCGCGAACCACAGGGGCGGAACCGCCGCCAGCAGGATGCAGCCCGCGTAGCCCGTGGGCAGCTGCGGCGCCTGCGCCACGGACTGCAGCTGCGGGAAGGGCTTCCAGGCATGCACGTGGTGGTCCGAATGGCGCTGCAGGTTGGCCAGCAGGCTGTTGGAGATCACGTGGTCCGCGTTCCAGGCGTGCTGCGGGCCAAAGGGTTCGGGCCGGCCGCCCGCACCGGTGCGGCGCCGCAGGCCGTAGTGTTCGATGTAGTTGACGGTCTCCAGCAGCCAGACGGCGAAGGCCGACTGCAGCAGCCAGAAGGCCAGGACCTTCCACTGCCCCGCCGCCGCCAATGCCGCCACGAAGGCGACGTTGGCCAGCGTCACCCACAGCAGCGGGCTGCGGACCCAGGAACCGCGCAGCTGCGCGAGCCGCACGGCCTCCAGCTGCCAGGCGCTGCGCAGGCTGCCGCCCAGCGTGCGCGGCAGGAAGCGCCACAGGCTTTCGCCGGCGCGCGCCGTCGCCGGATCGTCCCAGGTGGCGGCGCGCACGTGGTGGCCGCGGTAATGCTCCACCATGAACTGCGGGTAGCCGACCAGGCCCATCAGCAGCCAGGCCAGCGCGCGGTCGCCCCGCGCCCGGCCGTGACCCAGCTCGTGGGCGAAGGTGATGCCCTGCGCGCCGGTCACCAGGCCGACCGTGAACCCGAGCCCGATCACCACCGGCCAGCTGCCCTGCGCCGCGGCCCGCATGCCGGCGGCCAGCAGCAGGATCTCCAGCAGCACGAAGATGCGCAGCAGCCAGGGCAGCGGCGAGCTGCGCTCCAGCGGCGGCGGCGAGCGCCGCAGCGCCGGCCAGGCCGCTTCGAGCAGTGCGATCCCCCACCAGATCGCCAGCGCGCCCACCAGCGCCAGCTGCGGCCGCCGCAACACCGCATCCAGCGTCAGCGCCGGAAACAGCACCCCCAGCAGGAAGCGCAGGTCGCTCGCGCGCAGGGAGGACGGATGCATGGCGGCATTGAACTCCCGCCGCCGCGGGGCCGTCAACAGGCGCCGGGGATAATCCAGGGATGAATCCCCTGCTGGCCAAGCTGCAGCCCTACCCCTTCGAGCGCCTGCGGCAACTGTTCACCGGCGTCACGCCCAGCCCGGCCCATCGCCCCATCAGCCTGGGCATCGGCGAGCCCAAGCACCCGACGCCGGCCTTCATCAAGCAGGCGCTGGCCGCGGCGCTGGACCTCCCCGGCCACGACCTCTCCGGTTACCCGCCGACCGCGGGCACGCAGCAGCTGCGCGAGGCCTGCGCCCACTGGCTGCAGCGCCGCTACGGCCTGGCGCTCGATGCCGCCACGCAGGTGCTGCCGGTGAACGGCTCGCGCGAGGCGCTGTTCGCCTTCGCGCAGACGGTGGTCGATCCCACCCGGCCCGCCGTGGTGGTCTGCCCCAATCCCTTCTACCAGATCTACGAGGGCGCGGCCCTGCTGGCCGGGGCCGAGCCGTACTACGCGCCCAGCGACCCGGCGCGCAACTTCGCCGTCGACTGGGACAGCGTGCCGCAAGCGACCTGGGCGAAGACGCAGCTGCTGTACGTGTGCTCGCCGGGCAACCCCACGGGCGCCGTGATGCCGCTGGAGGAATGGCGCAAGCTGTTCGCGCTGCAGGACCGGCACGGCTTCGTGATCGCCTCGGACGAGTGCTACAGCGAGATCTACTTCCGCGACGAGCCGCCGCTGGGCGGGCTGGAAGCGGCCGCGCAGCTGGGTCGCGCGGACTTCCGCGGGCTGGTGGCCTTCACCAGCCTGTCCAAGCGCAGCAACGTGCCGGGCATGCGCAGCGGCTTCGTGGCCGGCGACGCGCGGCTGCTCAAGCAGTTCCTGCTCTATCGCACCTACCACGGCAGCGCGATGAGCCCGATCGTGCAGGCCGCCAGCGTCGCGGCCTGGCAGGACGAGGCGCACGTCGTGGCCAACCGCGACCTGTACCGGCGCAAGTTCGCCGAGGTCACGCCCTTGCTGGAGCAGGTGCTGGACGTGCGGCTGCCCGACGCCGGCTTCTACCTCTGGGCCGGCGTGCGCGGAAGCGACACCGCATTCGCCCGCGACCTGCTGGCTCAATACAATGTGACGGTGCTGCCGGGCAGTTACCTGGCCCGCGAAGCAGCGGGCGGCAATCCCGGCGCCGGCCGCATCCGGATGGCGCTCGTGGCGGACACCGCCGAGTGCCTCGAAGCCGCACGGCGCATCGTGCAGTTCGTCCAAGACCAGCAAAGCAATCCATGACCCAGCAGCTCCAGCAAATCATCGACACCGCGTGGGACGCCCGCGCCAGCCTTTCGCCCGCCTCCGCACCGAAGGAAGTGCGCGACGCCGTGGAGCACGTGATCGCCGAACTCAACACCGGCAAGCTGCGCGTGGCCACCCGCCAGGGCGTGGGCCAGTGGACGGTGCACCAGTGGATCAAGAAGGCGGTGCTGCTGTCCTTCCGCCTGAACGACAACGTGGTGATGAAGGCCGGCGACCTGGCCTTCTTCGACAAGGTCCCCACCAAGTTCTCGCACCTGTCGGCCGAGGAACTGGCGGCCACCGGCGTGCGCGTGGTGCCCCCGGCCGTCGCGCGCCGCGGCAGCTTCGTCGCCAAAGGCGCGATCCTCATGCCCAGCTACGTGAACATCGGCGCCTACGTGGACGAAGGCACCATGGTGGACACCTGGGCGACCGTCGGCTCCTGCGCGCAGATCGGCCGGAACGTGCACCTGTCCGGCGGCGTGGGCATCGGCGGCGTGCTGGAGCCGCTGCAGGCGAACCCGACCATCATCGAGGACAACTGCTTCGTCGGCGCCCGCTCGGAAGTGGTGGAAGGCGTGATCGTCGAGGAGAATTCGGTCATCTCGATGGGCGTGTTCATCAGCCAGAGCACCAAGATCTACAACCGCATGACCGGCGAGATCAGCTACGGCCGCGTGCCGGCCGGCTCGGTGGTGGTCAGCGGCTCGCTGCCGGCCAAGGACGGCAGCCACAGCCTGTACTGCGCGGTGATCGTCAAGCAGGTCACGGCGGCCACCCGCGAGAAGACCAGCATCAACGAGCTGCTGCGGGATTGATTCGGTAATTCCACGGAGAAGCCTGTATGGGGACGATGGAGCGGATCCTGCGCCTGATGGCGGAGAAGAGGGCGTCGGACGTGTACCTGTCGGCCAACGCGCCGGCGATGATCAAGATCAACGGCCAGACGGTGCCGATCAACAACCAGCTGCTGCCCTCGGACGCCACGCGCACGCTGCTGGCGGAGGTGCTGCCGGCGCACCGCATGGACGAACTGGACACCACCGGCGAGCTGAACATGGCCTACGCCGTGGAAGGCGCCGGCAACTTCCGCTTCTCCGCGATGCGCCAGCGCGGCACGATCGCGGCGGTGATCCGCTACATCGCCAGCGAGATCCCCGCGCTGTCGACGCTGCAGGTGCCCATGATCCTGGCCGACCTGATCATGGAAAAGCGCGGCCTGCTGCTGATGGTGGGTTCCACCGGCGCCGGCAAGAGCACCACGCTCGCCGCCATGATGGACCACCGCAACGAGACGATGACGGGGCACATCCTCACCATCGAGGACCCGGTGGAATTCATCTTCCGCAACAAGAAGAGCGTGGTCAACCAGCGCGAGGTGGGCAGCGACACGCAGTCGCTGCAGACGGCGCTGAAGAACGCGCTGCGGCAGGCGCCCGACGTGATCCTGATCGGCGAGATCCGCGACCGCGAGACCATGTCCGCCGCGATCGCGTACGCGCAGTCGGGCCACCTGTGCCTGGCCACCATGCACGCCAACAACAGCTACCAGGCGCTCAACCGGGTGCTGTCCTTCTACCCGGTGGAAGTGCGGCCGACCATGCTGGGCGACCTCGCCGCGGCGCTGAAGGCCGTCGTGTCCCAGCGCCTGCTGCGCACGGTCGCCGGCAGCCGCGCGCCGGCGGTGGAGGTGATGCTCAACACCAAACTGATCTCCGAGCTGATCGAGAAGGGCGACTTCTCGGGCGTGAAGGAAGCGATGGAGAAATCCATGGCCGAGGGCTCGCAGACCTTCGAGCAGGACATCGCGCGCCTGATCGTGGACGGCATCGTCGACAAGAAGGAAGGCATGGCCTACGCCGACTCGCCGACCAACCTGCAGTGGCGGCTGCAGAACAGCCAGCAGGACCAGGCCAGGGCGCTGGCCAACGACGGCGACACCGACATCGACCTGGACGACGAACCGTCCTTCACCGAGATCACGCTCGACGTGAAACACTAAGGGATGTCGCGCACGCTCCACCTGGCTGAGCAGCTGATTGCCCAGCGATCCGTCACGCCCGAGGATGGCCACTGCCAGGCGCTGATCGCGCAGCGCCTGCAGGCGCAGGGCTTCACCTGCGAGACCATCGCCAGCGGCCCCGCCGACTTCCGCGTCACCAACCTGTGGGCCAAGCGGCCCGGCACCGGTGCGCGCACGCTGGTCTTCGCCGGCCACACCGACGTGGTGCCGACGGGCCCGCTGGAGCAGTGGACCAGCGACCCCTTCGTGCCCAGCCACCGGGACGGCAAGCTGTACGGCCGGGGCGCGGCCGACATGAAGACCTCGATCGCCGCGTTCACCGTCGCGGTGGAGGAGTTCCTCGCGGCGCGCCCGCAGCCCGCGCTGGGCATCGCCCTGCTGCTCACCAGCGACGAGGAAGGCCCCAGCGTCGACGGCACGGTGGTGGTGTGCGAGAAGCTGCGCGAGCGCGGCGAGCAGCTGGACTTCTGCATCGTCGGCGAACCCACCTCGGTGGAGCGCCTGGGCGACATGATCAAGAACGGCCGGCGCGGCAGCCTCACCGGCAAGCTCACGGTCAAGGGCATCCAGGCCCACATCGCCTATCCGCAGCTCGGGAAGAACCCGATCCACATGGTGCTGCCGGCGCTGCACGAGCTCGCCACCACCGAGTGGGACCGCGGCAACGACTTCTTCCCGCCCACCAGCTTCCAGGTGAGCAACATCCACGGCGGCACCGGCGCGGGCAACATCATCCCGAACTCGGTGGTGGTGGACTTCAACTTCCGCTTCGCCAGCGTCAGCACCGCGCAGGAGCTGCAGCAGCGCGTGCACGCCGTCCTCGACCGGCACCAGCTCGATTACGAACTGGCCTGGACGGTGGGCGGCCAGCCCTTCCTCACCACGCCCGGCGAACTGGTCGGCGCGGTGCAGGCGGCGATCCGCGACGTGGCCGGCATCGAGACCGAGCTGTCCACCACCGGCGGCACCAGCGACGGCCGCTTCATCTCGCGGATCTGCCCGCAGGTGATCGAGTTCGGGCCCATCAACGCCAGCATCCACAAGATCGACGAGCACGTGCGGGTGGCCGATATCGAGCCGCTGAAGGACATCTACCGGCGCGTGCTGGAGCACCTGGACCGGCCGTGAAGCTGCTTGCGCTGGTCGAGCAGCTGGCCGGGGAACTGGAGCAGGCCGGCGTGGGCTATGGCCACGGGACCACCAACGCCTTCGACGAGGCGGCGTGGCTGGTGCTGTGGAAGCTGGGCATCCCCCTCGACGAACTGGACGCGCAGGCGGACCGCGAGCTGGCACCGCAGGAGGAGCAGGCCGCGCGCGAGCTGGTGCAGGAACGCATCACGTCGCGCAGGCCCGCGGCCTACCTCACCCGCGAAGCCTGGCTGCAGGGCGTGCCCTTCTACGTCGACGAGCGCGCCATCGTGCCGCGCAGCTTCATCGCGGAGCTGCTGGCCGACGGCGGCATCGACCCCTGGCTGTCGGAGCGCACGCGCCAGGTGCTGGACCTGTGCACCGGCAACGGCAGCCTCGCGGTGCTGGCCGCCATGGCCTACCCGGAGGTGGAAGTGGACGCCGCCGACATCTCCGCCGATGCCCTGGAGGTCGCCCGCATCAACGTGGGGAGGCATGGGCTGCAGGACCGCATCCGGCTCGTGCGGTCGGACGGCCTGGCCGCCCTGCCCGGCCCCTACGACCTGGTCCTGTGCAACCCGCCGTACGTGAACGCGCAATCGATGGCGGCGCTGCCGGCAGAGTACCGGGCCGAGCCCGAAATCGCACTGGCCGGCGGCAGCGACGGGATGGATTTCGTGCGTGCGCTGCTGCGCGATGCGCCCTCGCGCATGAGTGAAAACGCGGTGCTCGTGCTGGAGATCGGCAACGAGCGGGAGCATTTCGAGCGCGCCTTCCCGCGGCTGGAGGCGGTGTGGCTGGAGACCAGCGCGGGCGAGGACCAGGTGCTTTTGTTGACGCGCGAAGCGATCGCGGGCTTGTGAGCGTCGCGGTTCGCCTTCGGGCTCACCACGACCTGCGGGCCCCCTGTAGGTCGCGGTGAGCGCGCGCAGCGCCGAACCACGACACCCTCACCACGACCTGCGGGCCCCCTGTAGGTCGCGGTGAGCGCGCGCAGCGCCGAACCACGACACCCTCCCCGGCGCTGCGCGACAGCGCGAGTGAGACAATCCCCCCCGTGATCCAGCTCCGCAACGTGACCTTGCGCCGAGGCGCGAAAGTCCTCCTCGACGGCGTGACCGTCACCCTCAATCCCGGCGAGAAGGTCGGCCTGGTCGGGCGCAACGGCGCCGGCAAGTCCACCCTGTTCGCGCTCCTCAACGGCAGCCTGCACGAAGACGCGGGCGACTTCTTCATCCCGGCGCAATGGCGCCTCGCGCAGGTCGCGCAGGACATGCCGGACAGCGACCAGCCCGCCACCGCCTTCGTGCTCGATGGCGACACGCGCCTGGTCACGCTGCGCGCGGAACTGGCGCAGGCCGAGCACAGCGGCGACGGCATCGCCATCGCCCACGCGCACTCCGACCTGGCCGATGCCGGCGCGCACGACGCCGTGCCGCGGGCGCAGTCCCTGATCCTGGGGCTGGGCTTCCGGCCCGGCGAACTGGACCGGCCGGTCAACAGCTTCTCCGGCGGCTGGCGCATGCGGCTGCAGCTGGCGCGCGCGCTGATGTGCCCGTCCGACCTGCTGCTGCTGGACGAACCCACCAACCACCTGGACCTCGATGCGCTGGTCTGGCTGGAGGGCTGGCTGCAGCGCTACGCCGGCACGCTGGTGGTGATCAGCCACGACCGCGAGTTCCTCGACGCGGTGACCAACGTGACGCTGCACATCGAGAAGCAGCAGCTCACGCGCTACGGCGGCAACTACAGCGCCTTCGAGCTGCTGCGCGCCCAGCAGCTGGAGCAGCAGCAGTCCGCCTTCGCGCGCCAGCAGGACAAGATCGCGCACCTGCAGAAGTTCATCGACCGCTTCAAGGCCAAGGCGACCAAGGCGAAGCAGGCGCAAAGCCGCGTCAAGGCCCTGGAGCGCATGGAGAAGATCGCGCCGGTGCTGGCGGACGCGGAGTTCAGCTTCGAGTTCAAGGAGCCGCAGAACCTGCCGAACCCGATGCTGGCGATCCAGGATGCGTCCTTCGGCTACGGCGAGACGGTCATCCTGCGCAACGTCAACCGCTCGGTGCTGGCCGGCCAGCGCATCGGCATCCTCGGCGCCAACGGCCAGGGCAAGTCCACGCTGGTCAAGACCATCGCCCGCACGATGCCGCCGCTGGCCGGCCGCATCACCGAGGGCAAGGGCCTGGCCATCGGCTACTTCGCGCAGCAGGAACTGGACGTGCTTCGGCCGCAGGACACGCCGCTGGAACACATGGTGCGGCTGGCGCGCGAGTTCGGCGCGGCCACCGGGCAGTCCGACCGCGAGCAGGACCTGCGCAACTACCTCGGGCAGTTCCTCTTTTCCGGCGACATGGTGCAGCAGTCCGTGGGCTCCATGAGCGGCGGCGAGAAAGCCCGCCTGGTGCTGGCCATGATCGTCTGGCAGCGCCCCAACCTGCTGCTGCTGGACGAACCGACCAACCACCTGGACCTGGCCACGCGCGAAGCGCTGTCGGTGGCGCTCAACGAGTTCGAGGGCACGGTCATGCTGGTGAGCCACGACCGCGCGCTGCTGCGCTCGGTGTGCGACGAGTTCTGGCTGGTGGGCCGCGGCGGCGTCGCGCCCTTCGACGGCGACCTGGACGACTACCAGCGCTACCTGCTGGAAGAGGCACGCCGCCTGCGCGAGGAAGTGGCCGCCGGCGGCGCCGGCGCCGCGCCCGCCGCCGGCGAAGCGCGCATCACCCCGCAGGAACAGCGCAAGCAGCAGGCCTTGCAGCGCCAGCAGCTGTCCACGCGCCTGAAGCCGCTGAAGAAGGAGCTGGAACAGGCCGAGCGCCGCATGGCGATGCTGGAGGCGGAGAAGTCGGCGCTGGAAGCGCGCCTTTCGAGCGCGCTGCCGCCCGGCGAGATCGCCGAGGCGGGCCGCCGCCTGAAGGCCGTGACGGACGAACTCGCCCAGCTGGAGGAACGCTGGCTGGCGCTCTCCGGCGACATCGAGGCGGCCGAATCGACCAGCGGATGACTTGAGCCGGCCGCCCATGCCACCATCTGCCAGTCATGGCCACTGCACTCCAGCTTGCCGACGGTGACCCCGCGCTGGTCGCCGCCATCCACCGCTGCCGCCGGCTCCTGAACCGCCGCGCCCTCGCCGGCGCAGCCGCCAGCGTGGTGCCGGTGCCCGGCCTCGACTGGCTGGTCGACGCCGCCCTGATTTCCAAGCTCATCCCGGCGATCAGCGAGGAATTCGGCCTGTCCCCCGAGCAGCTGGAACGGCTGCCCCAGCGCAAGCGCGACCAGGTGGAAAAGGCGGTGGGCGTGGTCGGATCCATGGTGATCGGCAAGTTCATCACGCAGGAAATGGTGATCAAGACCGCCGCGGCCGTCGGCAAGCGCCTGACCGTCAAGCGCGCGGCGCGCTACGTCCCGCTGGCCGGGCAGGCCCTGTCGGCGCTGATCGGCTACACCGCGATCCGTTACCTCGGGGAGGAGCACATCCGCGACTGCGTGCAGGTGTGCAAGGAAGCCCGGCTGAAACTGCCCGCGCCCGCCGTACCTCGCCGGGCATCAGTACGCGGCTGACAGCGATTCACTGGCCGCGCCTATCCGCGGTGCGCCTGCCCGGCGGTCCAATGGGTGCTGCACGACAACACACCCACGACACAGCATGCAAGCTTCCGACATCCTCGGCTTCCTCGCCGGGACCCTGACCACCGCCGCCCTGGTGCCGCAGGTGTGGCGCACCTGGCGGACGAAGGACGTGAGCGGCATCTCGCTGCGCATGTACGGCATCTTCACCACCGGCATCGCCGTATGGCTGGTCTACGGCGTCCTGCTGGGCGAGACGCCGATGATGCTGGCCAACAGCGTGAGCCTGGTGCTGGCCTGCGCGGTGCTGGTGATGAAGCTGAAGTACGGCCGAAAGGCGTCGCAGGCTCGGCAGGGGCGCGACAAGCGGCAGATGGCGCAGGCCTGAGCCGCGCCCCGTCGCGGTGCTGTGGTCCGGGTCGTACAGCCGGGCGGGGGTCCTCCTGCCAGACAGGAGCGGGGGCGGCCCCCACCCTCGCCGCATGGATCCCCGATGGCAACCCAATCTCGGCCCGGTGCAACCGGCCTTCTCCTCGCCCGAGGCCTGCGACCTGCTGGCCTCCGGCTGGGAGGCGCAGCCGGAGGAATGCTGGATCCGCGGCGCGCAGGGCATGCGCATGGTCTCGCTGGAAACCTGGCGCGCGCTGCGTGACCGCGCGGGCTTCGTGCGCGTGCGCGTGACGATGCAGGGCGGCTGAACCCGCGCGCAGGCACGCCCGGAATACGGGCGCGGCGCGGGGGGCGCTATCCTGTCGGTCCAGGCGCATGAGGCAGGACCATGAACAGGCTGAGCAGCAGTGAGAAGGAATTCCTCGCGGACCACGGTGCCGCGGGGGAAGCCGGCGCGTCCGGTCCGCCGGAGGCCATGCAGGAACTCGACGTCCGCGGCATCAGCTCGCCGCTGCACATCCTGCGCGCACACCGGGCCCTGCGGGCCATGCGTGCCGGGCAGGTGCTCAAGGTGATCACCTCCTCGGAACAGACCATGGCGGAATTCCAGGCGTTGTCGAAGTTCGTGCTCGGCTACGAGCTGCTGGCCCAGGAGCAGTTCGGCGACGAGTTCGTCCACGTGCTGCGCAAGAAGCGCTAGGCGGCGGCCTGGCTGCGACAGCGCGGCTACTTCCGCGAGCACCTCTGAGCCGCCAAAGGAAAGGGCCTGCCGCCCTGGCGAGCGGCAGGCCCCTGGAGCCTTGGTAGGACGTACAAGATTCGAACTTGTGACCAACGGATTAAAAGTCCGCTGCTCTACCAACTGAGCTAACGTCCCAACCGGTTCTGCCCCTGCTTTCGCAGCAGCAAAGCCCGCGATTATAGCGTCGTTTTTTCGGTCGCTTTGCGCGCCGCGATGCGATCGAGCACCCAGCCGGCCGCGCACTGGCCGAAGGTGGCCGTGACGCTGACCACCGACCCGTAGCCGTGGCAGTTGAGCGAGCCGTCGCCCTCGATCGCGCACGAGGGATCGGGCGGGGCCACCGCCTCGCGGCTGAAGATGCAGGGAATGCCGATGCGCCTGCCCTCCCTGGGCGCCCCATGGTGCTTGCGCAGGCGGTAGCGCAGTTGCGCCAGCAAGGGGTCGTGCGTGGTGTGCGCGAGGTCGTCCACGTCCACCCGGTGCGCGAGCCGCTTGCCCCCGGCGGCGCCGCAGGCGATGAACAGCGCCTTGCGCTCGCGCGCCCACACGGCCATGGCCGTCTTGGCCTTGAGTTCGTCGCAGGCGTCGATCACGGCATCCACGCCCGCGGGCAGCAGCATCGGCCAGTTGTCCGGCTCGACGAACTCCTCGACGGCATGCACGGTGCAGCGCGGGTGGATCTGCGCGATGCGCTCGCGCATGGCCAGCACCTTGGCCTGCCCGAGCGTGCCCTCCAGCGCGTGCACCTGGCGGTTGATGTTGGACTCGGCGACGTGGTCCAGGTCGATCAGCACCAGCGCGCCGACGCCGCTGCGGGCCAGCGCCTCCGCCGCCCAGGAGCCGACGC
>JALHLO010000124.1 GCA_022844525.1 Ramlibacter sp. | reverse complement strand
GTGGTGCTTCATGAACACCTCGCGCACCGCCGGGTTGCCCAGCAGGAAAGGCTCGAAGGTCTCCGGGAACACGTCGCGCGGGCCGACCGTGTACCAGACCTCGCCCGACATCTCCTCCTCCTCGTTGCGCGGCTGGGGCACCTTGCGGAAGTTGCAGTCGGTGAGGTACTCGATCTCGTCGTAGTCGTAGAACACGACCTTGCCGTTGCGCGTGACGCCGAAGTTCTTCCACAGCATGTCGCCCGGGAAGATGTTGGCGGCCACCAGGTCCTTGATCGCGTTGCCGTATTCGATCACCGCGCGCTCCACCTGCGCCGCCTCGCCGGCGTCGAAGGCTTCCTGCAGGTAGATGTTCAGCGGGATCATGCGGCGCTCGATGTACAGGTGCTTGATGATCACCTCCTCGTGGCCGTCGCCGTCGCGGTCGCCGATCTCCAGCTGGCTGGGGGCGAACGCGCGGATCTCCTCGATCAGCGCGTCCTCGAAGCGCTCGCGCGCGAACGCCACCTCGCTGTACTCCAGGGTGTCGGCCATGCGGCCGACGCGGTCGTGCTGCTTGACCAGCAGGTACTTGCGCTGGATCTGCTCGCGCGTGGTGTCCTTCTGCGGCGGGTAGAAGTCCTTGATCACCTTGAACACGTAGGGGAAGGACGGCAGGTCGAACACCAGCATCACCATGCCCTTGATGCCGGGGGCGATGCGGAACTTGTCGCTCGAGTGCTTCAGGTGGTAGAGGAAGTCGCGGTAGAACAGCGTCTTGCCCTGCTTGGCCAGGCCCAGCGCGTTGTAGATCTCGGCGCGCGGCTTGCGCGGCATCAGCGAGCGCAGGAACTGCACGAAGGCCGACGGGATCTCCATGTCCACCATGAAGTAGGCGCGGGCGAAGGAGAACAGCATCTGCATCTCGTCCTCGCCGAACAGGCAGGCGTCGATCACCAGCTTGCCCTGCCTGTTGTGCAGGACCGGGAGCGCGAACGGCAGCTCGGAAAAGCCGTTGATGATCTTGCCCACCACGTAGGCGCCCTTGTTGCGGAAGAACAGGGACGACAGCACCTGGACCTGGAAGTTCGCCCGCAGCTTGACCTGGTTCAGGCGCGCGCTGATCGCCTCCACCACGTAGCCGGCATCGCGGTCGAGGTCCTCGAAGGGCCGCTGCAGCTGGAAGTTGTCGATGATGCGCACCACGTCCTCGCGCAGCGTCTGCGGCGCCGGGTAGTAGGAGCGGTAGGTGGGCTTGGCCGCGGGCTCGTCGTTCTCGATGTACTCGGTGCTGACCGCCGGCCGCACGAAGATGAAGTCGTTGTGGAAGTAGGTGCGGTGCAGGATCTTGGTGGTGACCGAGTTGAAGAAGGTCTCCGCCAGCTCCGGCTGGTGGTGGTCGATCAGCAGGCCGATGTAGTGCAGCTTGGCCTGGTGCCACACCGTCATGGGCTGCTCGCCGGCCTTGAACTCCTTCTCCAGGCGCTGCACCGCTTCGCGCACGCGCAGGTCGTAGAACTCGATGCGCTCGCGCTGCGCGCGCTGCTGGCCGTGCCAGTCGCCGGTCTCGAAACGGTGCTTGGCGCGCGCGGACTCGGTGCGGAACAGCCGGTAATGGCGGTTGAACCCGTCGAGCATCGCCTTGGCGATGTCGTAGGCGAGCGGCGAGTCCAGGCGCTGGGGGAACATGGCCCTCTGCTAGCTGCGTGCGGCGATGACGCCCGCCACCGCGGCGCGGTAGATCGGCTCGATGGAGTCCGTGCTGTCCACGGTCATGTGCAGGTCCTGCAGCAGGCCGTCGTGCACGCCGAAGGCCCACCCGTGGATCTTCACGTTCTGGCCCTTGGCCCAGGCGTCGACCATCACGGTGCTGACGCAGACGTTGACCACCTGCTCGATCACGTTCAGGTCCACCAGCGCATCGGCGCGCCGCTCGGGCGCCATGTTCTCCAGCAGGCCGCGGTGGCGGTCGCGCACGTCCTGGATGTGGCGGATCCAGTTGTCGGCCAGGCCGACGCGCACGCCGTCGAGCGCGGCCAGCACGCCGCCGCAGCCGTAGTGGCCCACCACCATGATGTGCTCGACCTTCAGCATCTCCACGGCGAACTGGATCGCCGAGAGGGCGTTGAGGTCCGAGTGCACCACCACGTTGGCGACGTTGCGGTGCACGAACACCTCGCCGGGCTCCAGCCCGGTGATCTGGTTGGCGGGCACGCGGCTGTCGGAACAGCCGATCCACATGAACTTGGGCTTCTGTTGCTTCTGCAGCGCGCTGAAGAAGCCGGGGCGGGTGCGCTCCATCTCCGCGGCCCAGGCGCGGTTGTGGGTGAAGAGGTCTTGGATTTGGGGCATGGGCGTCGCTGGTCGCTGGTCGTTGGGCGTTGGGCGTTGGGCGTTGGGCGGGTTCACGCTGAACGCTGGACGCTCAACGCCGGAACCTTACATCGTTTCGGCGAACAGCTCCCGCCCGATCAGCATCCGCCGGATCTCGCTGGTGCCGGCGCCGATCTCGTACAGCTTGGCGTCGCGCCACAGGCGGCCGAGCGGGTATTCGTTGATGTAGCCGTTGCCGCCGTGGATCTGGATGCCTTCCCCGGCCATCCACGTGGCCTTCTCGGCGCAGTACAGGATCACCGAGGCGCAGTCCTTGCGCACCTGGCGCACGTGCTCGCTGCCCAGCAGGTCCAGGTTCTTGCCCACCTGGTAGCAGTAGGCCCGCGAAGCCTGCAGGATGGTGTACATGTCCGCGACCTTGCCCTGGATCAGCTGGAACTCGCCGATGCTCTGGCCGAACTGCTTGCGGTCGTGGATATAGGGGATCACGTTGTCCATGACCGCCTGCATGATGCCGATCGGGCCGGCCGCGAGCACGGCGCGCTCGTAGTCCAGGCCGCTCATCAGCACCTTGGCGCCGCCGTTGAGGGAACCCAGCACGTTTTCCGCGGGCACCTCCACGTTCTGGAACACCAGCTCGCCGGTGTGGCTGCCGCGCATGCCCAGCTTGTCCAGCTTCTGCGCGATCGAGAAGCCCTTCATGGTCTTCTCGATCAGGAAGGCGGTGACGCCGCGGGCGCCCAGCTCCGGCTCGGTCTTGGCGTAGACCACCAGCGTGTCGGCGTCGGGGCCGTTGGTGATCCAGAACTTGTTGCCGTTCAGGAGGTAGTAGCCGCCCTTGTCCTCGGCCTTGAGCTTCATGGAGATCACGTCGCTGCCCGCGCCCCCTTCGCTCATGGCGAGCGCGCCCACGTGTTCGCCCGAGATCAGCTTGGGCAGGTACTTCTTCTTCTGCGCCTCGCTGCCGTTGCGCTTGATCTGGTTGACGCACAGGTTGCTGTGCGCGCCGTACGAGAGCCCCACGGAGGCGGAGGCGCGCGAGATCTCCTCCATCGCCAGCATGTGGGCCAGGTAGCCCATGCCGGCGCCGCCGTACTCCTCGGGCACCGTGATGCCCAGCACGCCGAGCTCGCCCATCTTGCGCCACAGGTCCATGGGGAACTGGTCGCTGCGGTCGATCTCCGCGGCGCGCGGTGCGATCTCGGCCTGCGCGAAGGCATGCACGGTGTCGCGCAGCGCCTCCAGGTCCTCGCCGAGGCCGAAGTTCAGGCCGGGTAGCTGCATGGGGTGTCTCCTTGTCTCAGTGCTTGATGTGCTCGCGGCCGGTGATGGCCATCAGCGTCGCGCCCATGGTGGCGATCAGCTTCTCGCGGCCGCCGTCCACGGCATAAGCGCGGCCCTCGGTCACGGTGATGGTGCGCCCGGGCTTCACCACGAGGCCTTCCATGCGGAAGGTCTGTCCCTGCGCCGGGGCCAGCAGGTTGATCTTGTATTCGATGGTCAGCACGCCGGCGTCGGCGGGCATCAGGGTGGAGGCGGCGTAGCCGCAGGCGGAGTCGAGCGCGGTGGCCACCATGCCGGCGTGCAGGAAGCCGTGCTGCTGCGTCAGCGCCTGCTGCCAGGGCAGCGCGATCACCACCCGGCCGGCGGCGACCTCCGCCAGCGTGGCGCCGATGGTGTGCATCGCCTGCTGCCTGCCGAAGCTGGCGCGCACGCGCTCGGCGAATGCGGGATCCTGCGGCTCGAAACGGGGTGCGTCCATGGGGCCTGCCAATTGACGTTGACGTAAACGTCAATTATGCCCTGACCTTCTCCTTGTCCAGGCGCGCCAGCAGCGTGCGGGCTTCCCGCTCGTGGGTGCGCACCTCGTCCAGGTTGGCCTGGAGTTCGGCCATCTGCTCTTCCAGCTGCTGGCGGTGCTGGGCCAGGATGGTCAGGAACTTGCGCAGCTGCGGACCGGTGTCGCGCGGGCTGTCGTACATGTCGATGATGTCCTTGGCCTCGGTGAGCGACAGGCCCAGGCGCTTGGCGCGCAGGGTCAGCTTCAGCCGGGTGCGGTCGCGCGCGCTGTAGCTGCGGTTGCGCCCGCCGGGGCCGGTGCGTTCCGGCTGCAGCAGGCCCATGTCCTCGTAGAAGCGGATCGCGCGGGTCGTGAGGTCGAACTCGCGGGCCAGGTCGCTGATCGTGTAGTTGGTCTGGGAGTGCGTTGCGGCCATGGGGTCATGTACGGCAGGAGACAGCGCGCCCGGGAAGGCCCGCCTAGAATGGCCGATTACATCTGACGTTTACGTCAACGTCAATCGGCGCCGCCCATGAACCTCCTGGAAAGAGAACTGCAGTACCCCCTGGGCGACACCCTGCCCGCCCCCGGCGCCACCCTGGAACTGGCGCCAGGCGTGCGCTGGATCCGCATGGCGCTGCCCTTCGCGCTGGACCACATCAACCTGTGGCTGCTGCGGGACACGCTGGACGGCCGCGAGGGCTGGACGGTGGTGGACTGCTGCATCAGCCGCGACGAGGCCAAGGCGCAGTGGGAACAGGTGTTCACCACGCAGCTGGAGCGGCTGCCGATCCTGCGCGTGATCGTCACGCACATGCACCCCGACCACATCGGGCTGGCGCACTGGCTGTGCGAGCGCTGGAGCACGCCGCAGCACGCCTGCCGCCTGTGGATCAGCTCCACCGACTACAACGCCGCCCGCGTCGCTTCGCACAGCACCACCGGCTTCGGCGGCGAGAACGCCGCGAACTATTTCGCCTCGCACGGGCTGGTGGATCCCGAGTCGCTGGAGAAGATCCGCGAACGCGCCAGCTACTACCCGGGCCTGGTGCCCGCGGTGCCGGCGAGCTATCGCCGGATGATGGACGGCGACGTGATCCGCATCGGCGTGCACTCCTGGCGCTGCATCGTCGGCTACGGGCACGCGCCGGAGCACATCGCGCTGTATTGCGAGGCGCTCAAGGTGCTGATCAGCGGCGACATGATGCTGCCGCGGATTTCCACCAATGTCAGCGTGTACGACCTGGAGCCGGAAGCCGACCCGCTGAAGCTGTTCCTGGAATCGATCGACCGCTTCCGCGGCCTGCCCAAGGACACGCTGGTGCTGCCCTCGCACGGCCGGCCCTTCCGCGGCCTGCACGCGCGCATCCGGCAGCTGCACGACCACCACCGCGACCGGCTGGCGGAGGTGATGGAAGCCTGCGGCGAGAAGCCGTGTTCGGCGGCGGACGTGATGCCGGTGCTGTTCAAGCGCAAGCTGGACCTGCACCAGACGACGTTCGCGATGGGGGAGTCGGTGGCGCACCTGCATGCCTTGTGGCATGCGGGGAAGCTGCGGCGGGTGAAGGATGTGGAAGGGGTCTGGCGGTTTTCGCCTGCGTGATGTCGCGGTTCGGGCTGCGCCGCTCACCACGACCTACGACTCGGGTCATCCCGCCAGGGGAAGTCACCAGACGGGAACTGCCTCGTCCTTGAGCGCCCCGCGCAGCTCCGGGTAGTTCGGCACCACCGACCGCACCGTCTCCCAGAACCGCGGGCTGTGGTCCATCACGCGCAGGTGGCTCAGCTCGTGCACCACCACGTAGTCGATCACCGGCAGCCGGAAGTGCACCAGCCGCCAGTTCAGGCGGATCGAACCATCGCTGTGCGCCGTGCCCCACAACGTACCCGCGCTGGACAGCGCCAGCTTGCGCCACTGCACCTTCAGCTGCGGCGCGTAGTGGTTCAGCCGCTCCGTGAAAAGCGCACGCGCCTGCCGCATCAGCCAGGCCTGCACCGCATCGCGGATCTGCGCAGGCTCCGCGTTCTGCGCCACCGCGATGCGCAGGACCTGCCGCGCCACGCCGGGCAGCGTGCTGGTGTCCGTGTGCAGGACGCCGCCGGCTTCGCGGAAGTCGTGCCTCGGATCCAGCACCACGATCACCTGCTCGCCCAGGAAGGGGAAGGTGGCGCCGTCCTTCCATTCGATGCGCGCGGCTTCCAGCCGCTGCTGGCGCTCGCGCGCGCCTTCGAGCTTGTTGACGATCCAGCGCGACTTGGCGCGGATCGCCTGCTCCACCTCGCCCAGCGGCACCCAGCGCGGCGCGCTCACGACCAGGCCTTCGGGGCCGACCAGGAAGCCGATGTTCTTGCGCTTGGCGCGGCGGAATTCGTAGGCGACCAGCACGTCGCCGAGGCGCGTCTCGCGGTTGGCGTCCGGGTGGCGGAAGGCCTGCGGCGCCAGCACCTGGTCGAAGGGCTCGCCCGGGGAGGGCTCCAGTTCGATGGTGGGAACGGTGGGGGCGGGCCGCTGGGCCGCGGGAGCGATGGGTTTCGGCTCGTCGAACAGGTCGAGGAGGAGCTGAAACGGGGACTGCATGGGCCGCGATTTTACGGGCGCGCACGGGCAGCGCGCCAGTGGCCTTACACGCGCTCGGGCTCTTTCGTGTCTTCGTGCACGTAGGCTTCGGGGTCGAGCCGGCGCATCTCGGTCTCGATCCAGGTTTCCACCTCGCGCATCAATTCGTCGGGGTTGCGCCCCTCGCTGGGGATCGGCTTGCCGATGGAGACATCGACCACGCCCGGATGCTTGATGAAGGACTTGCGCGGCCAGCACTTGGCGGAACTCACCGCGATCGGGATCACCGGTGCGCCGGTGGCCACCGCCAGGCGCGTGCCGCCGGACTTGTAGGTGCCCGCCTTGCCGCGCGGGATGCGGGTGCCCTCCGGGAAGATGATCACCCACACGCCCTGCGCCAGCAGCCGCTTGCCCTGCTCCACCACCTTGTTGAAGGCCTGCGCCCGCTGCCGGCGGTCGATGTGGATCATGTCCATGCGCCCGATCGCCCAGCCGAAGAAGGGGATGAAGATCAGCTCGCGCTTGAACACGTAGGCCAGCGGGTGCGGCATCAGCGTGGGGATCAGGAAGGTCTCCAGCGTCGACTGGTGCTTGACCAGCAGGATGCCGGGGCTGGTCTTGCCCTGCGGCAGGTTCTCCATGCCGGTCACGCGCACCTGCACGCCGCACAGCACGCGCAGCCCGTCGATCTGCCAGCCGAGCCAGCGCGCCGCCTTCCAGTACATCTCCTCGCCGCTGGCCCACAGCGAGGCGAGCACCATCCAGATCCCCCAGGGGACCACGGTCACGAACATCCAGAGGCCGTGCAGCAGGGAACGCAGGAAGGCGAGCATGGGTCCTCAGGTCGGGCGTGGTGCGGGAGCGCGGGCGACCAGCCAGTCGGCGAAGGCGCCGAGGTCCTGGTGCACGCGGGTGTCGGGCGGATAGCCTTCGGGCAGCGGCTTGCCGCGCAAGGCTTCGGCCTTGCCGGTCAGCACCAGGTGCGGCTGGCAGCCGACCGCGGCGCCGGCCTGCAGGTCGCGCGGCGTGTCGCCCACCACGTGCGCGGTGCGCAGGTCGACCCCGAAGCGTTCGCCGATCTGCTCGAACAGGCCCGGCAGCGGCTTGCGGCACTGGCAGCCCTCGTCCGGGCTGTGCGGGCAATAGAAGACCGCGTCGATCCGCCCGCCGATGGCCGACAGCGACTTGTGCATCTTGGCGTGGATGGCGTTGAGCGAGCCGATGTCGAACAGCCCGCGGCCGAGACCGGACTGGTTGGAGGCGACCGCCACGTGCCAGCCCGCGTGGTTCATGCGGGCGATGGCTTCCAGCGCGCCGGGCAGCGGCACCCACTCGTCCGGCGTCTTGATGAACTCGTCGCTGTCGACGTTGATGGTGCCGTCGCGGTCGAGGATGACGAGCTTCATCATGCGGCCAAGCGGGACAAGTCGGCGACGCGGTTCATCGCCTGGTGCAGGATGGCCAGCAGGCCCAGGCGGTTCAGGCGCAGGTCGGCCTCCTCCGCGTTGACCATCACGTCGTCGAAGAAGGCGTCCACCGGGCCGCGCAGCGCGGCCAGCGTCTGCAGCGAACCGGTGTAGTCGCCGGCTTCGAACTGCGCGCGCGCCTGCGGGGCGATCTTCTGCGTGGCGGCGTGCAGCGCCTTCTCGGCGTCTTCCTTGAGCAGGCGCTCGTTGACGTGGGCGTCGGCCTTCTCCGCCTTCTTCAGGATGTTGCCGATGCGCTTGTTGGCCGCGGCCAGCGCCGGTGCTTCCGGCAGCGCGGCGAAGGCGCGCACGGCGTTGAGCCGCTTGACCACGTCGCCCAGGCGCTGGGGCTTCAGGGCCAGCACGGCCTCCACTTCCTGGGCGCTGAAGCCCTGCTCGCGCAGCAGGCCGGCCAGGCGCTCGTAGATGAAGTCGGTCAGCTGTTCGGCGGTGCCGGGCTGCGCCTGCGGGAACAGGCCCAGGGCCTCGACCACCAGGGCGCCGAGCTCCAGCGGCAGGTCCTTTTCCATCAGCATGCGCACGATGCCCAGCGCATGGCGGCGCAGCGCGAAGGGATCCTTGTCGCCCGTGGGCAGCTGGCCGATGGCGAACAGGCCGGAGAGCGTCTCCAGCTTGTCGGCCAGCGCCACCACCAGCCCGAGCGGGTTGCGCGGCAGCTCGTCGCCGGCGAAGCGCGGGCGGTAATGGTCCTCGATCGCGATCGCGATCTCGTCGCCCAGCTTGTCGTGGCGCGCGTAGTAGCCGCCCATGACGCCCTGCAGCTCCGGGAACTCGCCCACCATGTCGGTCAGCAGGTCGGCCTTGGCCAGGCGCGCCGCGATGTCCGCCTCGTGCGCCAGGTGGTCGCTGCCCATCTGGGCGCCGATCACCTTGGCGATGGCGCGCACGCGCTCGATGCGCTCGCCCTGCGTGCCCAGCTTGTTGTGGTACACGACCTTGGCCAGGCCAGGCACGCGCGACTCCAGCGTCTTCTTGCGGTCCTGGTCGAAGAAGAACTTGGCATCGGCCAGGCGCGGGCGCACCACGCGCTCGTTGCCGCCGATGACGGCGCTGGCGTCCTGCGGACGGATGTTGCTCACCACCAGGAACTTGTTGGTCAGCTTGCCGTGCGAGGTGAGCAGCGGGAAGTACTTCTGGTTGGCCTTCATCGTGAGGATGAGGCACTCCTGCGGCACGTCCAGGAATTCCTTCTCGAACTCGCAGGTGAGAACGTTGGGGCGCTCCACCAGCGCGGTGACCTCGTCGAGCAGCGCCTCGTCGCGGATCGGGTGCACGCCGCCGCCCACGCGGTGCGCGGCTTCGGCGAGCTGCCGCTCGATCTCGGCGCGGCGCTCGGCGAAGCCGGCGATCACGGCGCCGTCGCGCGCGAGCAGCTGCGCGTAGCTGTCCGCGTCGGGGAAGCTGACCTGCGCCTGCGCCGCCTCGAAGCGGTGGCCTTGCGTCGTGCGCCCGGCCTGCAGGCCCAGCGCCTGCACCGGCACGACGTCCTTGCCGTGCAGCGCGACCAGCGCATGCGCGGGGCGCACGAACTTGACGTCGGTCCAGCCGTCGGCCAGCTGGTAGGTCATGACCTTGGGGATCGGCAGCTTCGCCAGGCTTTCGTGCAGCGCCTTCTGCAGTCCTTCGGCCAGCGTCATGCCCTTGGCGGTGCTGTCGTGGAAGAGCGCTTCGGCCTTGCCGTCCATGGCGCGCTTCAACTTCGGCACGGCGGACGCATCGGCCCCCAGCGCTTGCAGCTTCTTCAGCAGCGCGGGGGTCGCGTTGCCGGAGGCATCGAGGCCGACGCTCACCGGCATCAGCTTCTGTGACACGGACTTGTCGGCGGCCTGCGATGCCACGGCCGTGATGTGCGCGGCCAGCCGGCGCGGCGAAGCGAAGGAGGTGAGCTTCGATTCACCCGACGCGAGGCCCTGCGCCTTCAGCTGCTCCAGCAGCACGCCGGCAAAGGACTCGCCCAGCCTGCGCAGCGCCTTGGGCGGCAGTTCCTCGACAAACAGTTCGACCAGGAGGTTGTTCATCGCCATCGCTCAGGCCGCCTTCTTCTGCATCTGGGCGACCCACTCGCGCGGCGCCATGGGGAAGCCGAGGCGCTCGCGGCTTTCGTAGTAGCTCTGGGCGACCGCGCGCGCCAGGTTGCGGATGCGGCCGATGTAGGCCGCGCGTTCGGTCACGCTGATGGCGCCGCGCGCGTCCAGCAGGTTGAAGGTGTGCGCCGCCTTGAGCACCTGCTCGTAGGCGGGCAGCGCCAGCTGCCGCTCCATCAGGTACTTCGCCTGCTTCTCGTGCGCGCCGAAGGCGGTGAACAGGAACTCGGCGTCGCTGTGCTCGAAGTTGTAGGCCGACTGTTCCACCTCGTTCTGGTGGTACACGTCGCGGTAGGTCAGCGTGTCGGTCCACTTCAGGTCGAACACGTTGTCCACGCCCTGCAGGTACATGGCCAGGCGCTCCAGGCCGTAGGTGATCTCGCCGGTGATCGGCTTGCAGTCGATGCCGCCGACCTGCTGGAAGTAGGTGAACTGGGTGACTTCCATGCCGTTGAGCCAGACCTCCCAGCCCAGGCCCCACGCGCCCAGCGTCGGGTTCTCCCAGTCGTCTTCCACGAAGCGGATGTCGTTCTTCTTCAGGTCGAAGCCCACCGCCTCCAGCGAACCGAGGTACAGCTCCAGGATGTTGGCCGGCGCCGGCTTGAGCACCACCTGGTACTGGTAGTAGTGCTGCATGCGGTTGGGGTTGTCGCCGTAGCGGCCGTCCTTGGGGCGGCGGCTGGGCTGCACGTAGGCCGCCTTCCAGGGCTCCGGGCCGATGGCGCGCAGGAAGGTCGCGGTGTGCGAGGTGCCCGCCCCGACCTCCATGTCATAGGGCTGGAGCAGCGCGCAACCCTGGGCGTCCCAGTAGGCTTGCAGCTTGAGGATCAGTTGCTGGAATGTGAGCATAGGCTGCGGGGCCGCCGGCAGCGGTCCCGATGGCGGCGCGGACCGGCGGCCCGCGGAACCTTCCATTTTAGGGCTGCGGGGCGCGCGGCCGCCCCAGCCACGCGCCGGCGGCGGCGGCCAGCGCCAGC
>JALHLO010000123.1 GCA_022844525.1 Ramlibacter sp. | reverse complement strand
CCGGCCAGCGACTCCACCTGGCGGTCGTCGGCGATCACGCCGACCTTCTCGTCCACCTCGATCGTGTTGCCGTTCAGCAGCTTGAGCCGCTCGCCCGCGCGACCCCAGCGCACGTCCAGCGCGCCGTGGATCTTGTCGTGGTCGAAGATGTGGGAGGGCCGGCCGAACTCGAACATCACGTAGTTGGAGATGTCCACCAGCGCCGTGACGCTGCGCTGGCCGCAGGCGGCCAGGCGCTCGACCATCCACTGGGGCGTCTTCGCCCTGGTGTTGACGTTGCGGATCACGCGGCCGGAAAAGCGGCCGCACAGGTCCGGCGCGCTCACCTTCACCTTCAGCCTGTCGTCGTGCTTCGGCTGCACCGGCTCGAACTTCGGCTCCGCCAGGGGCGCGCCCGTCAGCGCCGACAGTTCGCGCGCCACGCCATAGACGGACAGCGCGTGCGCCAGGTTGGGCGTGAGCTTGAGCGTGAAGACGTGGTCGTCCAGGTTCAGGACCTCGCGCACGTCCTTGCCGACCGGGGCGGAGGCGTCCAGTTCCAGCAGGCCGCCGTGGTCCTCGGACAGCTGCAGTTCGCGCGCCGAGCACAGCATGCCCTGGCTCTCCACGCCGCGCAGCTTGCCCAGCTTGATCGCGAAGGGCTTGCCGTCCTCGCCCGGGGGCAGTTCGGCGCCGACCAGCGCCGTGGGCACCTTGATGCCCACGCGCGCGTTCGGCGCGCCGCAGACGACGTTCAGCAGCGCGCCCTGCCCCACGTCCACCTGGCACACGCGCAGGCGGTCGGCGTTCGGGTGCTGCACGGCTTCCTTGATCTCGCCCACCACCACCTTGGTGAACGGGGGCGCCACCGGGCGCAGGTCCTCCACCTCCAGCCCACCCATGGTGAGCGTGTCGGCGATCTGTTGCGTGGTCAGCGGCGGGTTGCAGAACGCGCGCAGCCAGGACTCGGGGAATTGCATGGTCTTGTCGGAAAGCGGATTCGGGTCAGCGGAACTGCTTGAGGAAGCGGATGTCGCCGTCGAAGAACAGGCGCAGGTCGTTCACGCCGTAGCGCAGCATGGTGAGGCGGTCCGGGCCCATGCCGAAGGCGAAGCCGATGGTCTTCTCGGGGTCCAGGCCCATGTTGCGCACCACCTGCGGGTGGACCTGGCCGGAGCCGGCGACTTCCAGCCAGCGGCCGGCCAGCGGCCCGCTCTGGAACTGGATGTCGATTTCCGCGCTCGGCTCCGTGAACGGGAAGAAGCTGGGGCGGAAGCGCAGCGCCAGGTCGTCGCTTTCGAAGAAGGTGCGGCAGAAGTCGGTGAAGACGACCTTCAGGTCCTTGAAGCTCACGTTCTCGCCCAGCCACAGGCCTTCGCACTGGTGGAACATGGGCGAGTGGGTGGCGTCGCTGTCGACGCGGTAGGTGCGGCCCGGACAGATCACGCGGATCTCGGGCATGGCCCCGCCGGCGGCCACCAGCGCCGCGTGCTTCCTGACGTGGCGCTGGGCGTAGCGCACCTGCATCGGGCTGGTGTGCGGCCGCAGGTTGTAGGGGATGCCGTCCTCGCCCTCGATGTCCACGTAGAACGTGTCCTGCATCGAGCGCGCGGGGTGGTTCGGCGGGTTGTTGAGGGACGTGAAGCTGTGCCAGTCGCTCTCGATCTCCGGGCCGTCGGCCACGTCGAAGCCCATGCTGGCGAAGACCTGCTCGATGCGCTCCATGGTCAGCGACACCGGGTGCAGGCCGCCGGGTTCGCGCAAGCGCCCGGGCAGCGAGACGTCCAGCGCCTCGGCCTTGAGCTGCGCTTCCAGTTCGGCGTCGGCCAGCGCCTGGCGGCGCTCCGCGAGCGCGGCCTCGATCGCCTGCTTGGCCTGGTTGATCGCGGCGCCGCGGCTCTTCTTCTCCTCGACGGGCAGCGATGCCAGGCCCTTCATCAGCTCGGTGATGCGGCCGGACTTGCCGACGTACTGCGCTTTCGCGTTTTCCAGCTCCGCGGGCGTGTGCGCCTTGGCGAAGGCCTCACGCGCGCTGGCGACGATCGAATCGAATTCTTGGGTCATGGGGAATAAAAAACAGGGCTAGCGCTTCGCAGCCCTAGCCCTGTTCAATGGGTTGCATCGGGAGCCGCCCAAAAAGGGCGGTTCCCACCGCGAACTCAAGCAGCCAGCTTGGCCTTCACCTGGTTCACGATGCCGGTAAACGCCGCCGGGTCATGGTAGGCGATATCGGCCAGGACCTTGCGGTCGATGTCGATGCCCGCCTTGCGGATCCCGTTGGCGAACTGGCTGTAGGTCAGGCCGTTGGCACGCGCCGCGGCGTTGATACGGGCGATCCACAGCTGGCGGAAGACGCGCTTCTTGGCACGGCGGTCGCGGTAGGCATATTGCCCCGCCTTCATCACCGCTTCCTTGGCGATGCGGAAGACGTTGCCGCGGCGGCCGCGGAAACCCTTGGCCAGTGCGAGGACCTTCTTGTGACGTGCGCGGGCGGTTACACCACGTTTGACGCGAGGCATGAAATGTTCTCCTTCTTCGTCAGTGGTTAGAGGCCGGCGAACGGCAGCATCTGCGCCATGTGACCCATGTTGGTCTCATGGACGGCCGTGGGGCCGCGCAGGTGGCGCTTGTTCTTGGTGGACTTCTTGGTCAGGATGTGACGCTTGAAGGCCTGGCCGCGCTTGACGGTCCCGCCGGGACGCACGCGGAAGCGTTTCTTCGCTCCGCTCTTGGTCTTCATCTTGGGCATGTGAATGCTCCTTCTTGGCTTGTGCTCGTGAGGCGTCGCGGAATGAATTCCGCTCCTTGATGGCCCCGAGCCACTTTTTCTTCGGCCCTTGCGGGCCGGGGCGGCACGAATGCCTCCCCTTCACCGCCACCGCGGCGACCAACCGTGATGGCTTCGAAACTGTCTTACGACGACGTCGTCGTCGCCGTGGCCGTGGCCGCCGGAGCGGCTTCGGTCGCCGGCTTGGCAGGACCCGGCTTCTTCTTGCCCGGCGCGATCATCATGATCATCTGCCGGCCTTCGAGCTTCGGGAACTGCTCGACGAGGATGGTGTCCCCGAGGTCGTCCCGGATGCGCTGCAGCAGCGCCATGCCGATTTCCTGGTGCGTGATCTCGCGCCCCCGGAAGCGCAGCGTGATCTTGCACTTGTCGCCTTCCGCCAGGAACCTGCGGATGTTGCGCAACTTGATGTTGTAGTCGCCGTCATCCGTCCCGGGGCGGAACTTGATTTCCTTGATCTCGATGACCGTCTGCTTCGATTTCGCTTCCGCGGCCTTCTTCTGTTCCTGGTACTTGAACTTGCCGTAGTCCATCAGCCGGCAGACCGGCGGACTCGCTGTGGCGGCAATCTCGACCAGGTCGACGTCAGCCTCGCCGGCCATCCGCAGGGCTTCCTGCAGGCTCACGATGCCCAGGGGCTCGTTGTTGGGTCCGCTCAGGCGGACTTCCGGGGCCATGATCTCCCGGTTCAGGCGGTGCTTGCGTTCCTCGCGCTGGCGGCGGTCGCGAAATTCAGTAGCGATGGTCTTCAGTCCTTCAGTTAGATAGCTACAAAAGCTGTAGCACTACCGTCAATCCCCACAAGGCCGCGAGCTTTTCCGTTAGGATTCAGCTCTTGCTGGCGATGTCCTCGGCGATCCTTTTCTGGAACTCCTGCAGGCTCATCACCCCGAGGTCCTTGTTCCCCCGGGCCCGCACGGCGACGGCACCAGCCGCCTTCTCCTTGTCGCCGACGACGAGGAGGTAAGGCGGCTTTTGCATCGAATGCTCGCGTATTTTATACGTGATCTTCTCGTTGCGCAGATCCGTCTCCACCCTAAGCCCTTGATTCCTCAGCGATTTGGCGATTTCATTGACGTAATCGGCCTGTTGGTCCGTGATGTTGAGGACGACGGCCTGCACCGGGGCCAGCCAGGCGGGCAAGGCGCCGGCGTGCTGCTCGATCAGGATGCCGATGTAACGCTCGAGGCTGCCCACGATGGCCCGGTGCAGCACCACCGGGCGGTGGCGCGCGCCGTCCTCCCCCACGTACTCGGCGTCCAGCCGCGTCGTCAGGTTGAAGTCCACCTGCATCGTGCCGACCTGCCACTGGCGGCCGATGGCGTCCTTGAGCGTGTATTCGATCTTGGGGCCGTAGAAGGCGCCGTCGCCGGGCGAGATCGTGAATTCGCAGCCGCTGCGCCGCAGGGACTCCATCAGGGCGTTTTCCGCCTTGTCCCATAGCTCATCGGAGCCGATGCGGGCCTCCGGGCGCGTGGCGACCTTGTAGATGATGTCCGTGAAGCCGAAGTCCGCGTACACCTTGTGCAGGACCTTCGTGAATTCCTCGCACTCCGGCAGGATGTGGTCTTCCGTGCAGAAGATGTGCCCGTCGTCCTGCGTGAAGCCGCGCACCCGCATGATCCCGTGCAGGCCGCCCGAGGGCTCGTTGCGGTGGCACTGGCCGAACTCGCCGTAGCGCAGCGGCAGGTCACGGTAGCTCTTCACGCCCTGCTTGAAGATCAGGACGTGGCCCGGGCAGTTCATCGGTTTCAGCGCGTACTCGCGCTTTTCCGACTCCGTGACGAACATGTTCTCGCGGTACTTGTCCCAGTGGCCCGTCTTCTCCCACAGCGACTTGTCCAGGATCTGCGGCCCCTTGACCTCCTGGTAGCCGTTGTCCCGGTAGACCTGGCGCATGTACTGCTCCACCGCCTGCCAGATGGCCCAGCCCTTGGGATGCCAGAAGACGACGCCCGGCGCCGTGTCTTCCAGGTGGAACAGGTCCAGCTCCCGGCCCAGCTTGCGGTGGTCGCGCTTCTCGGCCTCCTCCAGCATCGTCAGGTACTGCTGCAGGTCCTCCTTGGAGGCCCAGGCCGTGCCGTAGACGCGCTGCAGCATCTCGTTGCGGTGGTCGCCGCGCCAGTAGGCGCCGGCCACCTTCATCAGCTTGAAGTGCTTGAGCTTGCCCGTGCTGGGCACGTGCGGGCCGCGGCACAGGTCCTCGAAGCCGCCCTCGGCGTACAGGGACACGTCCTCGCCCGCCGGGATGCTGCCGATGATCTCCGCCTTGTACTTCTCGCCCATCTGCAGGAAGTGCTGCACGGCCGCGTCGCGCGGCAGCACCCGGCGCGTGACCGGCTCGTCCCTGGCGGCCAGGTCGGCCATGCGCTTTTCGATCGCCTGCAGGTCCTCGGGCGTGAAGGGGCGCTTGTACGCGAAGTCGTAGTAGAAGCCGTTCTCGATCACCGGGCCGATCGTGACCTGCGCGTCGGGGTACAGGTCCTTGACCGCGTAGGCCAGCAGGTGGGCCGTCGAGTGGCGGATCACGTCCAGGCCCTCGGGGTCCTTGGCCGTCAGGATCGCGAGCTTCGCGTCCCGGTCGATGCGGAAGGCCGTATCGACCACCTTGCCGTCGACCTTGCCGGCGAGGGCGGCCTTGGCCAGCCCGGGGCCGATGGAGGCGGCGACTTCGGCCACCGTCACGGGTTGCGGGAACTGGCGTTGCGAGCCGTCGGGGAGCGTGATGTTGATCATGGTTTTGGGGGTTCAGGAGCTGCAGGAACGAAAAAAGCGCGGGTCAGCCGCGCTTTTTCAGTGGGGACGATGCAACCCTGGTCGCGCGACTGCCGGCCGCTAGCGGGCCGTGGTTCCTTCCGGAGGAGTTCGCGGTGTCATAACCATGGTGCCTTTCCCGCTCTTGTTGCAGTCCGAGTGGGCCGATTCTAACCCGTGGGCAGCTGGCCGGTCCCTCCGCAGCGCGGGCACTCCGTGATCACCGTCTGCTTCTCGACCTCGAACTTCTCGTTGATGTTCTCGCTGTCGATGTGCAGCTGGCCCCTGCCCTCGCAGTCGGGGCAGGTGTTGCCCATGCGCAGCTCGCTCACGTTGAACGTGCCCGTCTTCTCCAAGTCCGTGGAAGCTCCCATGGCAAAACCTCCTGCTCTGGTAGCCCGACTGTACCGAGGATGGGCCAAAAAGGAAAAGCCCGCGGCCGGGCGGCCGCGGGCTGTCTCCTGGCGGTAACGCTCAGGCGGCCTTGCGCTCGCCGTGGCCGTCGTCGAAGAACTGCTCGTCCTCGGTCGAACCCTTCAGGGCGGCCGTGGAGGCATTGGCTTCGATCGTGGTCGTCACGGCGTCGAAGTAGCCGGTGCCCACCTCGCGCTGGTGCTTCACGGCGGTGAAGCCCCGCTCGGCGGCGGCGAACTCCTTCTGCTGCAGTTCCACGAAGGCGCTCATGTTGTTGCGGGCGTAGCCGTAGGCCAGCTCGAACATCGAGTAGTTCAGGCTGTGGAAGCCGGCCAGCGTGATGAACTGGAACTTGTAGCCCATGGCGCCCAGCTCCTTCTGGAACTTGGCGATGGTGGCGTCGTCCAGGTTCTTGCGCCAGTTGAAGGACGGCGAGCAGTTGTAGGCCAGCAGCTTGCCCGGGAACTTGGCGTGGATCGCGTCGGCGAAGTCCTTGGCGAACTTCAGGTCGGGCGTGCCGGTCTCGCACCAGATCAGGTCGGCGACCTCGGCATAGGCCAGGCCGCGGCTGACCGCCTGGTCGAAGCCCTTCCTGGTGCGGTAGAAGCCTTCCACCGTGCGCTCGCCGGTGCAGAAGGGCTGGTCGATCGGGTCGACGTCGCTGGTCACCAGGTCGGCGGCTTCCGCGTCGGTGCGGGCCAGCAGGATGGTGGGCGTGCCCATCACGTCGGCGGCCAGGCGGGCGGCCACCAGCTTGGCGACGGCTTCCCGGGTGGGCACCAGCACCTTGCCGCCCATGTGGCCGCACTTCTTGACGGAAGCGAGCTGGTCCTCGAAGTGCACGCCGGCGGCGCCCGCCTCGATCATGGCCTTCATCAGCTCGAAGGCGTTCAGCACGCCGCCGAAGCCGGCTTCGGCGTCCGCCACGATGGGGGCGAAGTAGTCGACATAGCCCTCGTCGCCGGGGCCCTTGCCTTCGCTCCACTGGATCTGGTCGGCGCGGGCGAAGGTGTTGTTGATCTTCTTCACGCACTTCGGCACGGAGTCCACCGAGTACAGCGACTGGTCGGGGTACATCTCGCCGTTGCTGTTGGCGTCGCCCGCCACCTGCCAGCCGGACAGGTAGATGCCCTTCAGGCCGGCCTTGACCTGCTGCATGGCCTGGTTGCCGGTCAGCGCGCCCAGCGTGTTGACGAAGGGTTCGGTGTTGATCAGGTTCCACAGCTTCTCGGCGCCGCGCCGGGCCAGCGTGTGCTCGATGGCCAGCGACCCGCGCAGCTTGACCACGTCGGCGGCGCTGTAGCCGCGCTTGATGCCCTTCCAGCGGGGGTTCTCGGCCCAGTCCTTTTCGAGCTGGGCGATCTGCTGTTCGCGGGTCAGGTGGGTCCAGTTGCTCATGTTCACTCCGTAGGGTTGATGTCGAAACCTGGAGGCGGATCGTCGCTGCGCCTTGGAATGAACTTTAAGTCTTGTAGAAGACTTCTTGGCCTCTTGTGTCTTATACAAGACTAAATATTTTTTTGTTCCAGATCAATGGGTTGCGAACTTCGTTTCTCCATGCGGAAACATCTTTCTTGTATTGAGAAATTTTGCGGCGGCGCACCAACGCCATTTTTTGCGATGCGAAATGCCTTTCACGATGTGTGAAACAGGATCCAGTCGCCGTGGCCGATCACCTGCTTGCCCCGCACGCGCGCCGGATTGATCTCGTAGACCAGGCACCGGACCGGCCGCCCGTCCACCAGGATGTCCAGCTCGCGCTTGAAATACTCGCTGTCGCCGCCCGGCATGATCTGCTCGATCGCATCGAGCACCGCCTCCAGTTCCGGCGTGATGCGGTACACCTCGCCGACGACGGTCACGGCCTCCTCGCCACCGAGCGTGAGGCCCGGGTACCAGTCGATGTGGTACAGCACGCCGCGCACCTCGCCCATGCCGAGGTACTCGGGCGCGGGAGCGAGCGCGTTGATGTCGTTGCGCCCGCCGCGGCGCAGGGTGCCGTAGACGAAGACGTGGCGATCGGGGGCTTCAGGCATGATGCGGCGGTTTTGCGACCCGCATTGTCGATGAGCTTCGTCCCCAGCCGACCGCTTGCCTATGCCTGCCTGGCCCTGAGCATGTCCCTGGTCGGCAGCTACGTCGCGCTCTCCAAGCCGCTCGCGGCCGCCATCCCGGTGCTGCTGCTTGCCTGGCTGCGCTTCGGCATCGGCGGGGTGGCCATGCTGCACTGGCTGCGCAAGCCGCCGGGCGAGCCGCCTCTCACGCCGAAGACACGGCGGCTGCTGTTCCTCGAATCCTTCCTCGGCAACTTCCTGTTCTCTCTGTGCATGCTGTTCGGCGTGAGCCTCACCAGTGCGGTGTCGGCGGGCGTGATCATGGCGGCGATCCCGGCGACGGTGGCGCTCCTCAGCTGGCTGTTCCTGCGCGAGCGGATCACCGGACGAACCTGGACGGCGATCGCCTGCGCGGCGGCGGGCATCGGGCTGCTGGCCTTCGCCCAGCCGGCCGGCGACGGTGCGGCGGCCGGCGAGCTGGCCTGGGTGGGCAACCTGCTGGTGCTCGGCGCCGTGGTCTGCGAGGCGTCCTATGCGGTGATCGGCAAGGCGCTGACCGGGGTGCTGGGCCCCAAGCGGATCACCTCGCTGATCAACCTCTGGGGCTTCGTGCTGGTGACGCCCTTCGGCCTGTACACCGCGCTGCACTTCGACTTCGGTTCGGTCGCGCCGGGGTCCTGGCTGCTGCTGGTGTTCTACGCGCTGGCGGCCAGCATCTGGACGGTGTGGCTGTGGATGACGGGCCTGAAGGTGGTGCCGGCCGCGCAGGCGGGGGTGTTCACGGTGATGCTGCCGGTGTCGGCGGCGCTGGTGGGCGTGCTGGTGCTCGGGGAGCCCCTGGGCGGGCTGCAGGTGGTGGCGTTCGCGGCGGCGCTGGCAGGAGTGCTGCTTGCGACGTTGCCGGGGTCGCGGGGTCACCCCCCTCCCTGACCGTCATCCCCGCGCAGGCGGGGAGCCAGGGCGTCCGCAAGCGCGCTGCGCGGCGCTAGCGTCCGGTCACCTTCCTGATCGCGGGCTTGATGTTCTCCCGCCGCGCCGGCAGCACCGCCGCGTGCTCGCGCGGCATGTTCAGCACGATCGAGGTCGAGGTCTCCGCCAGCAGGCAGAACCGGGTCACCACCGCGTCCAGGTGCTCCACGTCGATCACCGCGATCTCCAGGATCCAGCTGTCCTCGCCGGTCACGTTGAAGGCGTTGACCACCTCGGGCGTCTGCTCGATCAGCTGCAGCATCCGGCCGTACTCCACCCGGCCGGCGCGCACCAGGGCGCGGATGCCGTAGCCCAGGCGCTGGTAGTCGACCACGGCGCGGTAGCCCTTGATGAAGCCGGCGATCTCCAGCTTGCGCACCCGCTCGGTCACCGCCGGCTGCGACAGGTGCACCTTGCGCCCGAGCTCCGCCATGCTGGTGCGCGCGTCCCGCTGCAGCTCTTCCAGGATGCGGGTGTCATAGGCGTCGAGTTCTGGAACTTCGGTGGATGCCATCAATAACCTTCAAAACAAAGGCGCGGGGCGCCATTGACCTTGAATGATGCATGGAAGAGCCGGGAAAGGCAACCTAGCATCCCCGGATGAACGCCACTGCCCTGCCCGCGCGCGGCGCCAGCGCGCCCGCCCTGCTGGTCCCCGCCCTGCTCGCCTGCTACCTGATCTGGGGCTCCACCTACCTCGCGATCCGCTTCGCGCTCGTGAGCTTCCCGCCCTTTTTCCAGATGGGCACCCGCTTCCTCACGGCGGGCGCGCTGCTCATGGCCTGGGTGCTGTGGCGCGCCCGTGCCGGCGCCGGCACCCTGCCCACGCGGCGCGAGTGGCGCAACGCGCTGGTGATCGGCACCCTGATGCTGGGTGGCGGCATGGGCCTGACCGCCACCGCCGAACTGCACGTCGGCTCCGGCGTGGTGGCCGCCTTCATCGCCGTCGTGCCGATGCTGGTGTGCGGCTGGGGCCTGCTGTTCGGGCAGAAGCCGCACCGGCTCGAGCTCGCGGGGATGGCGGTCGGCGTGGCGGGCGTGCTGATGCTGGCGCGCGGCGCCAGCTTCAGCGCCTCGCCGGCGGGCGTCGCCTGCATCGCGGGCGCCACGCTGGCGTGGTCGCTGGGTTCCGTGCTCTCGACGACGCGGCTGCCGCTGGCCGCGGGGCCGGCCGGCTTCGCCAGCGAAATGTTGTGTGGCGGCGCGATGTTGATGGCGCTTTCTCTCGCACTGGGTGAGCAGTTCACCGTGCCGCCGCAGCCGCTCGCGCTCGCGGCGTGGGCGTATCTCGTGGTGTTCGGCTCGCTGATCGCGTTCAGCGCGTACCTCTACCTGCTCGCGCATGCGAGCGCCGCGGTCGCCACCAGCTACGCGTTCGTGAACCCCGTGATCGCCCTCGCGCTGGGCGTTTCCCTCGGGGGAGAGGCGCTCTCGGGGGGCGAATGGGCCGCGTGCGCGGTGATCCTCGCGAGCGTCCTGCTGATCTTCAGAGGGAAAACGGCCTCCGCGCGCGGATGAAAAAGCAACATCTCCCAATGAAAAAACGCGTTTTCCGCTTTGACACGCCGTTTTTCTCCATTAGCATCCGCAGTGCCAGTGAGAGTGCTGTTTTCCACTGGTGGTTCAACCAAACTTCTAGAAGGAAATTCAATCATGGCAACTGCAAAGAAGGCGGCAAAGAAGGCCCCGGCGAAGAAGGCCGCCGCGAAGAAGGCTCCCGCGAAGAAGGCCCCGGCGAAGAAGGTCGCCGCGAAGAAGGCGCCGGCGAAGAAGGCCGCTCCGGCCAAGAAGGCAACTGCGAAGAAGGCCGCTCCGGCCAAGAAGGCTGCTGCGAAGAAGGCTCCCGCCAAGAAGCGCACCCCGAACGCAGCGTTCATGAAGCCGCTGACCCCGGACCAGTCGCTGGCCGCCGTCGTGGGCTCGGCGCCCCTGCCGCGCACCGAGATCGTCAGCAAGCTGTGGGCCTACATCAAGAAGAACAAGCTGCAGGACCAGGCGAACAAGCGCATGGTCAACGCCGACGACAAGCTGCGCGCCCTGTTCGGCAAGGGCCAGGTGTCCATGTTCGAAATGGCCGGCCTGATCGGCAAGCACGTCAAGTAATCGGGGTTCAACCGATCGCTTGAAGGCCGGCTGATCGCCGGCCTTTTTCTTGGTTCTTCACCGGATTCCGGGGAATGCGGCCCTGATCTTCAGGAAGAAGTAGGTGTCGTCACGGAAGCCATAGGCCATCCTTTTGATGACCTTGATCTTGTTGTTGATGCCTTCGAT
>JALHLO010000122.1 GCA_022844525.1 Ramlibacter sp. | reverse complement strand
ACGGTGCCGCTGTGGCACGACTCCGAAGTGGCCGCCATCGCCTATGCGGTGCAGAACATCATCTCGCGCCGCAACGGCGAGCCGGTGGCCGAACTGGCGACGCCGCCGATGCCGGCCGCTTCCGCGCCGCCCGTCATGGCCGGCGCCAAGTGCCCGGAGTGCGGCGCGCACGCGATGATCCGCAAGGACGGCTGCGACTTCTGCACCCAGTGCGGGCATGTGGGAGCCTGTGGGTGACAGGACCCGTGGATGCGGCGACCGCCGGCGAATGGGCCGACGCGCTGATCCACGGCCGCCGCACGGTGCTGCCCAAGCGCCTGGCCCCTCCCGGCCCGGACGCCGCGCAGCTCCAGCGCATCCTGGGTGCCGCCGCGGCGGCGCCCGACCACGGCGAGCTGCTGCCCTGGCGCTTCGTCCTCATTCCCGAACAGGCGCGCGCCGCGCTGGCCGACGTGTTCGCCGCGGCGCTGCGCGCGCGTGACGACCAGGCCACCGACGAGCAGCTCGCGCAGGCGCGCGACAAGGCCTTCCGCGGGCCCGTGCTCCTGCTGGCGGTGGTCCGCCTCGGCGCGCCCGGCGACGATATCCCGGCCGCCGAACGCCTGGTCTCGGCCGGCTGCGCCATCCAGAACATCCTGCTGATGGCGACGGCGCTCGGCTTCGGCTCGGCGCTCACCAGCGGCAAGGCCCTGTCGTCCGACCTCCTGCGCGCGCTGTTCCGCCTGGCGCCCGACGAACAGGCCCTGTGCTTCGTGAGCCTGGGCACGATCGCCGGCCCCCGCCGCGCGCGGGCCCGTCCCGGCGTGGAGCGCTACGTGAGCGAACTGAAGGCCGAACGATGAGCCAGCCCATCAGCCTCCAGTCGCTGGTCGCCTCGCCTGCCGCGGGGTTCGAGCAGCCCTTCGAGATGCTGGAGGCCTGCCACGAGCGCGTTCACCGCATGCTGGCGCTGCTCGCGCGCCTGCGCGAGCACCTGCGCACGCACGGTGCCGACACCCAGGCGCAGCAGGCGGCCAGCGACGTGATGCGCTATTTCGACCAGGCGGCGCCGCAGCACCACCACGACGAGGAGCTGCACGTCTTTCCTCCGCTGCTGGCGCAGGGCGAACCGAAGACGGTCGCCATCGTCGCGCGGCTGCAGCAGGACCACCTGCAGATGGAGTCGCGCTGGGTATCGGCGCGGCAGGTGCTGCTGCTGGTAGCAGAGGGGCGGATCAACGCGCTTTCCGAGGACGATGACGCGGCGCTCGATGCGTTTGCTGGCTTGTACGACGCGCACATCCGGGCCGAAGAGGACGTCGTCTATCCGGCGGCGCAGGCGCTGATCGATGAAGAGTCAAGGGCCGCGATGGGTGAGGAAATGATGCGGCGGCGAGGGGTGAAGTAGGTCGTTCCGGGGGCGCTGCAAATCCGCGTGCGGGCGGGCTGGGGCGCGCTGGGAGGGTGTCCCCTCGCGCTGCGCGCTACGGGGCAAACCTGCGATAGCCGGGCGGGCGCGCCCGCGGCTGAACTCACTGCGTGTTTGACTGCTGCGCAGCCAAACACTCCGTTCAATCAGCATCCGCGAGCATGAGACGTACGCCTGGCTCGGTCCGTGCTACGCGCTCCCGTAGCCATGCTGCCCGCCCGCCCGGCCATCGCAGGCACCCTCCCTTCATGCGCGCCCCAGCCCGCCCGCACGCGGATTTGCAGCAACAGGCCGTGGTGGAACTGGATGGTGTACCACCTCTGTGCCCTGCGTCGCGGCAGGCGGTGTGCGGTGTGGGGCCGCATGAAGGGGTGGCGCCTGGAAGGCTGGTCCGGCGCCGCAGCGCGGCTACGGGAGCCGAAGGCGTACCGAGCCGCGCGTACGTCACTGACTCGCGGATGCTGCTTGAGCGGAGTGTTTGGCTGCGCAGCAGTCAAACACACAGCGAGTTCAGCCGCGGGCGGCGCCGGACCAGCCTTCCAGGTCTGCCCCGTAGCGCGCCAGCGCGAGGGGACGCCACCCCAGCGGCCCCACACCGCACACCGCCTGCCGCGACGCACGCCCTGTCACCCAAAGCAAAAGCGGCCCGAGGGGGCCGCTTCTCCAAACTGCGCAGGGATGACGGGAAGCTACTTCATCCCAGCAATCGACCCACCCGCCTTGTCGATCCGGTGCCGCGCCTCCTCCGCATCCACGCCAAACCGCGACATCACGATCGCCGTCTTCACGTGGCCTCCGGAGGCATCGAGCAGGCGCGTGGCCTCGTCGCGGCTCACGCCCAGCGTGTCCATCAGGATGCGCTCGCCGCGGTCCTGCAGCTTCTGGCAGGTGACCTGCAGGTCCACCATCAGGTTGCCGTACACCTTGCCCGTGCGCACCATGGCGCCGGTGCTGATCATGTTCAGCACCATCTTGGTCGCAGTGCCGGCCTTCATGCGCGTCGAACCGGTCACCACTTCCGGCCCCACCAGCGGCGCGATGACCACGTCGTGCGTCTGCAGCAGTTCCTCGGTGGGATAGGTGCACAGCAGGAAGCCGGTGCGCGCGCCCCGTTCGCGCGCGCGGGCCAGCGCGCCGTGCACGTAGGGCGTGGTGCCGGAGGCCGCGATGCCCAGCACGAAATCGCGTTCGTCGACGTTGCGGTCGTCCATGGCCGCGGCGCCGTCGCCGGGATGGTCCTCGGCGCCTTCCTGCGCGCGCAGCAGGGCTTCGAAGCCACCGGCCATCACGCCCTGCACCATGTCGGGATGAGTGCGGTAGGTGGGCGGCATCTCGGACGCATCGAGCACGCCCAGGCGCCCCGAGGTGCCCGCGCCGACGTAGATCAGGCGCCCGTCGCGGCCGAAGCAATCGACCACCAGGTCGATCGCGCGTGCGATCTGCAGGCGTTCCTCGCTCACCGCGGCGGCGACCAGGCGGTCCTCGTTGTTGATCAGGTCGACGATCTCCAGCGACGACAGCTGGTCGATGCGCATGCTGCGCGGGTTGCGCTGCTCCGTCAGCCGCGCGTCGAGCGGCGGCCTGGCGGGAGACGGTTTCGACGGCGTGCGCGCGTCCATGGTGTCGGGGGCAACCTTCACTTCAGGCATGAGAATGTCCCATGGTAGAGGTGATGCCATCCTCCCGCCACCGAAGGGGCATGGGTGTAGGAACTGCGAGGAATCCTGTGTGGTATCCGAGCCGAAGAGCGGCCGTTGCAGCCCTCCAAGCGGCCATTCCGGCCGCGGATGGCTCAGCCGCGCGGCTCGACGGGCGTCAGCAGCGTCTCGCCGGTGGCGACGAGCTGCTCGCCCTCGTCGCCCACCGCGAACAGCTCGCAGGCCGTGAACACCTGCGTGCGCCCCGGCTTCACGACGCGGGCCCGGGCGATGAAGCGGTGCCCCACGGCGGGGCGCAGGCAGTTGACGGAGAAGTGCGAGGCCAGCACGCGTCCCACCATCGTGGCGGCGGCGAAGCCGCAGGCGGTGTCGATCAGCGCGCCGACCAGTCCCGCGTGCAGGAAGCTGGAGTACTGGCCGACCTCCTCGCGCCACGGCATCTCGATCTCGGCGTGCCCCACGCCCGCCGAGAGCACCTCGATGCCGCACCAGCGGTTGAAGGCGGCGGTGGCGTTGATGTCGCGAAGCAGCGTCAACGGGTCGGAAGGCGCGGGGTGGTCGGCCATGGCGGGCTCCTCGGGGAAGAGCCGCAATCTACGAGTGCACGCGCGTGCTGCTTGTCATCGCTGCGACGCGCCGTCGCCGCTGCGACCCGCGGTCGCCGCAGCGACAGCTAGCGCACGGCTGCCCAGATCAGCGACAGGCCCGAGCACAGCATCAGCCCGTCGATCAGCGAGCGGTAGGCCCCCGGCGACAGGGCCAGCACGATGAAGCGTCCGGCGAAGGAGCCCGCCATCAGCGTCGTCCCCACCATCAGCCCCTGCAGCAGCACCTCCAGCGGAAAGGCGCCGAAGGCCTGGAAGGTCGCGACCTTGGCGACGTACACGCCGATCGAACCCGCCGCCTCGGTGCCGAGGAAGGCGCCGCGCTCGAGCCCGTAGAAGGTGAAGAGCGGCACCGTGAGCGGCCCGGTCGACACCACCAGCCCGGTCAGCAGCCCCAGCGGCCCGCCGAGCAGGGCCAGGTGCAGCAGCGACAGCTTCAGTTCGTGCTTCGCCAGCCAGCGCCGCACCGGGATCAGCGAGAGGAAGAAGATGCCCAGCGCCAGCTCCGCCACGCCGGGCGGGATCGCCAGCAGCAGGCGCGCGCCCAGCACCGCGCCCGGCACGGCGGTGGCGCAGTAGGCGAAGCAGGCGGGCCAGTCGATGTCGCGCCGCCAGGCGAGCACGCGGCCCAGGTTGCCCATGATCGCGGCCACGGCCATGATCGGCACGGCGTGGCGCGGCCCGAACATCACCACCAGGATCGGCATCAGCACGAGCGAGGAACCCGTGCCGACGATGCCGCCCAGGGTGCCCGCCAGCAGCCCGGCGACGAGGACGAGGAGGTAGTCCACGCCCGGAGCTTAGCCGCTGCGGCTCAGCTCCCCGGCCCCGGCGCGTCCCAGGTGTTGGCGTCGCCGGGGAAGTCGGCGCGCTGCGGCCGCACCACGCAGAAGCGTTGCCCGGTCGGCGACTCCATCACCCACCAGCGCTTGACGAACTGCACGCGCTTCGCACCGAGCTGCTCCAGGCGTGTCACCTCGGCTTCGATGTCGTCGGTCTCGATGTCGAGGTGCACGCGGCTGGGATGCGTGACCGCCTGCACCAGCACCGTCGGCTCGTTCGGGGGCCCGCTGAAGGCGCGGTAGTTGGCATTGGCGGGGTCGGCCAGGGGCTGGGCCGGCCGCCCCAGCGCCCGGGACCAGAAAGCGGCGGCGGCTTCGATGTCCTGCGTCTGGCAATCGATCACGATGGTGCCGAGGCGGCTGCGGTGCATGCGCGCTCCTTCAGCCCGGGATCTCGGGCTCAACCAGCTGCTTGAGCAGCTGCAGCGACTCCTGCCAGCCGAGGTAGCAGGCCTCGGCGGGGATCACTTCGGGGATGCCTTCCTGCACCACGTGCATCTCGGTGCCGACGGAAACCTTGCGCAGCGTGACGGTGGTCGTCATCTCGCCCGGCAGGTTCGGGTCGTCGAAGGCGCTCGTGTAGCGCAGGCGTTCGCCCGGCGCGAGTTCCAGGTACTTGCCCCCGAACGAGTGCTGGTTGCCGCTCCCGAAGTTGGTGAAGGAGCCGTGCCAGCTGCCGCCCACCTTGGCGTCCATGCGGTCGAACTGGGCCGTGAAGCCATTCGGCGGCAGCCACTTGGCCATGGCCTGCGGGTCGAGGAAGGCGCGGTAGATGCGGTCGGGCGGCGCGGTGAAGACGCGGTGCAGGCGGACGGTGTTGCTCATCGTGGCTCCTTGGGTGGCAGAGGATGGCCCTCTGCTTCCACGACGAAGGACTATCGGCGAAATCGACGCCGGCAGACAGGGGGAAACCCGCAGCGTGCCGCCGCGCCGGGTTTCAGAAGCGCATCTCCATGTCCTGTGCCAGCAGCCACAGGTTGCCGGCGGTGATCGCGGCGAAGAAGCCCAGCAGCGGCAGCATCATCTTCAGCCGCGCCGCGAGCCCGTCGCCCGCCACCAGCCGGCGCGCCTGGTAGCGCGCGATCTGCACCGCCAGCCAGAAGCCCAGCACCATGAAGCCGGCCTGCAGGGTGAACACCACGCTTTCCGGCGCCACCACCTGCATCATGAGGTCGTGCCGCTCGCCGCTGGTGAGCGGCTTCACGCCCCAGCCGAAGGGATTGGCCAGCAGCCGCAGCACGTCGCCGCCTTCGCGCAGCAGGTGGTCCATGTTGTGCGCGAGGTGGTAGGCGAAGGCCAGCGGCAGCGCCGTGAAGGCGAAGCCGCCGAACAGCTTGCGGTAGGACGCGAGCCCCTGCCCGCCGGCGTTGGCCGCGGCGATCGCGACCGCGTACACGAGCACCGGCAGCGCCGACGCGCCGAGCATGCCGACCACAAAGCTGACGTAGTACCGCCCGCTCTCGCCGATGGCAGCGGCGGTCTCCTGCAGCCATTCGCCCCATTGCGGGATCATGGTGATGCCGTGGAAGCTGGTGATGCCCAGCAGCAGCAGCATGAACCAGGCGGCGTCCCAGCCGGGCGTGCCGGCCTTCTTCGCCTCGTTGTCCATGGTGCGCAGCTGCCACGACACGTTCTGGCTCGGGCAGCTCAGCACGCAGTTGCCGCAGGACAGGCAGTTGGTGTTCTCGCCGAAGCGGCCCACCACCAGCTTGCTCGGGCAGGGCTCGATGTCCTGCGAGCCGTGGTAGCACTCCATGGTCTTGCAGCCGTCGCAGGTCGATTGCAGCTGCGGCCGCACGGCGATCGGCGACAGGCGCGAATAGAAGCCCAGCGTGCGGCCCACCGGGCAGGCGTAGCGGCAGAAGGCCTTGCGCTCGAACACCAGCAGGAACACCACCGACAGCACCAGCATGAAGACCGCGAGCGCGGCGGTGATGACGGGACTGCCGGTCACGCCCATGCCCAGCTCCAGCCAGGCCAGGCCCATGAACATCAGCAGCGCGATCCACACGTTCTGCAGGTAGCGCGGCACCTTGAGGTTCAGGCCGGGATGCGGCGTGACGCGCTTCCACCAGCTGCGGCGCACCAGCCAGCCGGCCAGCGTGTCCCAGGGGCAGATCGCGCACCAGGCCGAGCCGATGAAGAACACGGCCACGATCACCAGCGGCCACCAGATGTTCCAGACGAAGGCGGTGGCGATGTTGTGTTCGGGATGGATGGTGCCGAAGAATCCCGCGGCGATCACGACCAGGAACACGCTCACCGAAGCCAGGCGCGCGGCCAGCAGCGGATAGGGACTGGCATTGAGGAAGCGGACCAGCCCGCCGACCACCGGGATGCGCGCCATGTTGACGCTGCGCGGCGCCGTCTCGGCGGCCTTGCCGGCGAACAGCGCCCACAGGGAGATCGCGCCCATGAGGACGATGGCGGCCTGCAGCCATTCCTCGGGCAGGCCGGGGTGCACCATCACGTTCACGCCTTCGGCCGGGGCTTGCGCCGCGGCGGCGGCGGGGATCACGGTTCCGCCGGCCTCGTCTTGCGTGACTTGTTCCGTGACCGCCGGAGCGGCGGGCCGCGGGTCGCTGCCGTGAGCAAGCACGGGGCTGAACGAGACGGGGGCGGCCAAGAGGACGAGGGCCAGGAGGATGCGCTTGAGCATGGTTGTCCGCGGCACCAGGGCGCCGCGCCGGTTTTCCTTGACCGGGTTGCCGCAAGTTCCAGGCCGGGCTGTCGCGGCGAAAACGGCCCGCTTGCAGCGTCAAACGCGGCCCAAAAGGCCTGTTTGTTTCCCAAACCCGAAAACGCGGCCGCCAGTGCAAACCAACCCCGGGAAAGTGCGCTGCCCCTGGTCCGGGCCGGGATGGGACTGTCCGCCTCTGCGAATGTCCCCCGGCGCGGCCTGAAGGCCGCACCTCCTCCTTTACTTCGCCGAGTCGGACAGTCCCATCCCGGCCCTGCGCCGTGCGGGTGCGGCCCATGCGTTCTCCGTTGACGCCGACTGGAACAGCCGGTTCGGGCGCGGTTGTGGGTGCGTGCACTCCGACGCTCGTTCGAGGGGGCGATGCGCCGACCTCCGCGCGCCGCAGGATCGGGGCGAGACTGTCCGACTCGGCGAAGTAAAGGAGGAGGCGCGGGCTTGCCCGCGCCGGGGGACATTCGCAGAGGCGGACAGTCTCGTCCCGGTCCGGCCCAGGGGGCGCCCGGCGCAGACAAGCAGGACCTCAGACCACCGCCGCCGCCATCAACTGGTGGTACGCCTGCGCAACCACGGAGAACGCCTGCGCGAAGCCGGCGACATAGCGCACTCCCCCCGGCTGGATCACGAACAGCGAGAAGTCGCCGAAGCCGAACATCGGCTCGCTGTCCGGGAAGCGCGCCAGGTAGGCGGTGCGGGCCGCGACGTAGTCGGGCGCCTCCGGCGGGCAGCGCCGCGCTTCGCCATGGAAGGCGGCGCGCGGCTGCTCCTGCGCCAGCATGCCGGCCGTGCGCTCGCCCAGCACCAGCAGGCCCACGCCCGCATGCTCCTGCATGTCCTTCGTATGGGTGGCGAGCTGGCTCACGTGGATCACCAGGCTGCCGTCCGCCAGCAGTGCGTAAGGCACCATGGAAACGGCCGGCTCGCCCTTGTGCAGGGTGGCCAGCGCCGCGACGTCCTGCCGCTGCAGCAGTTCCTTCAGGGAACGGGAATGTTCGGGTGTCACGGACCTATCCTCCCGCCAGGTTGCGGAAGATGTAGCGGCCCAGGGCCGGCCAGAAGTCGCCGCCCGGGTTCTGCTTCGCCAGGGCGCTGAAGTCGGTGTAGCCCTTGTGCAGGATCACGCCGACGATGGCCGCCAGCAGCGCGATGGCCAGCAGCTGGAACACGGTCTTGGCGATTTCCTCGCCGCGCTTGCTCATGCCGGCATTCTGCCGGGTTCGCCGCGATCAGGCGATGCCGCACCACTGAGCCACGCGGTGCGCCATGTCCATCCACAGCGCCCAGGCGGCGGTGGCGGCCAGCAGCGCTCCGGCGATGCGGGTGCCCCAGTCCTTGCGCAGGCTGTTGCCCAGGTCCTGCAGGCGGCGCAGGGCCGAGGGCGCCAGGCCCAGCGAGATGCCGCTGCCGACGGCGAACAGCGCCATGCTCAAGGCCCCCTCCAGCGCGCCGCCGGACAGCGACGCCACCAGCAGGGCCGAATAGAGCAGCCCGCAAGGCATGAAGGTCCACAGCGCGCCGGTGGCCAGCAGCCCGCCGCGGCGTTGCGCCATCGGCCGGACCCTGGACCAGACATTGCGGCCGGCGGATTCCACCCAGGCCGGCTGGCGCGCCTGCGCCAGCAGCACCAGCCCCCACAGCAGCACGGCCAGGTGGAACAGGGTCCACACGGGCTTGAGCGCCGCGGTCTGCGTCGACAGCCAGGCGAAGCTCTGCACGGCCAGGCCGGCGGCGCCGCCGGCGATCGAGTAGCCGAGGAGCCGGCCGCCCTGGAAGGTCCACATGCCGCGCACCGGCTGGTCCGGCCGGGCGCCGCGCACCACGCCGCCGCAGGCGGCGCCGCACATGGCCAGGCAGTGGGGTCCCCCCACCAGGCCCATGAGGAAGGCGGTCCCCGCGAGCGTGAGGGTCACGTCAGATGATCCGCGAGAAGCGCGCGCGGTTGCGGTCGGCCTGCAGGTACTTGTCGAACTGCATGGCGACGGCGCGCACGAAGAACCAGCCCTGCGCCGTGACGGTGACGCCGGTGTCGTCGATGGCGACCATGCCCTGCTTCTCCAGCTCGCGCATCTGCTCCATCTCGGCCTTGAAATAGGACTTGAAGTCCAGCAGCCAGGCGCTTTCGATCGACTCGAACACCACCTGCCCCTGGCACATCAGGGCCATGATCACGGCGCGCCGCGCGAGGTCGTCGCGGGACAGCGCCAGGCCGCGCACCACCGGCAGCTTGCCCTGGTCCAGCAGGTCGCAGTATTCCTCCATCGTCTTGGCGTTCTGGCTGTAGGTGGCGCCCACCTTGCCGATCGAGGAGATGCCCAGCGCGATCAGGTCGCAGTCGGCCTGCGTGCTGTAGCCCTGGAAGTTGCGGTGCAGCCGGCCCTGGCGCTTGGCGATCGCCAGCGCGTCGTTGGGCAGCGCGAAGTGGTCCATGCCGATGTAGACGTAGCCGGCGGCCAGGAAGGCGGCCAGCGCCTGCGACAGCATGTTGACCTTGGCGGGCGCGCCGGGCAGTTCCACCGCGACGATGCGGCGCTGCGGCTTGAAGCGCTCCGGCAGGTGGGCGTAACCGTACAGGGCGATGCGGTCCGGGCGGATCTGCGCCACCTGCTGCAGCGTGCGGGCGAAGGACTCGGGCGTCTGGCGCGGCAGGCCGTAGATCAGGTCCACGTTGACGGAGTCGAAGCCGATGCGGCGCGCGTCCTCCATCAGGGCCTGCACCTGCTCGAAGGGCTGCACGCGGTGCACCGCCTTCTGCACGTCCGGGTCGAAGTCCTGCACGCCGAAGCTGATGCGGTTGAAGCCCATGTCGTACAGGGCCTGCAGGCGCTCGGCGGTCACGGTGCGGGGATCGATCTCGATGGAGCACTCGGCGCCGGGCGCGATCGCGAAGTTGCGGCGCAGCATGGCCATCAGGTCGCGCAGTTCGTCGTCCGTCAGGAAGGTCGGCGAGCCGCCGCCCAGGTGCAGCTGGCTGACCGGCTGGCCGGTGCCCAGCACCGCGGTGTGCAGCTCCACCTCGCGGCTCAGGTAGCGCAGGTAGGGCGCGGCGCGCTCGTGGTGCTTGGTGATGATCTTGTTGCAGGCGCAGTAGTAGCACAGCTGCTCGCAGAACGGGATGTGCACGTAGAGCGACAGCGGCATGGCCAGCGCGGACGGCCCGTCGCGCCGCTGGGCCAGGGCCTGCAGGTAGTCGCCCTCGCCGAAGGCCTCGACGAACCGGTCGGCCGTGGGATACGAGGTGTACCGGGGGCCGGGCACGTCGTACTTGCGCAGCAGGTCGGGGGAGATCGGAGAGGTCATGGCTTGTGCTTCCATCGCCGCCATGGTGCGGGAGGGGAAGGCCGGGCCGGTTGATCTGAGTCAACCGCGCCCCGCAAGCGCCCGGGACAATTTGACGCATATCAGAGGCCTATCCATGCACTCCTCCGTGAGAACCCCAATGCCCACCTTCGCAGCCAACGATCCGGCGCCGGCCAAGCTCAGCCCTGCCAGCGTCAAAGTCGCCTGTTCCAACTGCAGCCTGCGCGAGCTGTGCATGCCGATCGGCCTGTCGGAGGAGGACCTCGCCAAGATCGACGAACTGATCGCCACCCGCCGCAAGGTCAAGCGCAAGACCGCCCTGTTCCGCAACGGCGAGAAGTTCCACGCCCTCTACGCGATCCGCACCGGCGTGTTCAAGACCTGCGTGACCGCCGAGGACGGCCGCGACCAGGTGACCGGCTTCCAGATGGCCGGCGAGATCGTCGGCCTGGACGGCATCGTGAACGACCACCACACCTGCGACGCCATGGCGCTGGAGGACTCCGAGGTCTGCGTGCTGCCCTTCGACCGCATCGGCGAGCTGTCGCGCGAAGTGGGCGCGCTGCAGCACCACCTGCACCGCGTCATGAGCCGCGAGATCGTGCGCGAGCACGGCGTGATGCTGCTGCTGGGGACCATGCGCGCCGAGGAGCGCCTGGCCGCCTTCCTGCTGAACCTGGTGCAGCGCCTGCAGGCGCGCGGCTTCTCCCGCTCGGAACTGGTGCTGCGCATGACGCGCCAGGAGATCGGCAGCTACCTCGGGCTGAAGCTGGAGACGGTCAGCCGCACCTTCTCCCGCTTCGCCGAGGAAGGGATGATCGAGGTGCACCAGCGGCACGTGCGCATCGTCGACGTCGAGCGCCTCAAGGCCGTGCTGGCGCAGCCCGGCGGCGCGCTCTAGCTGTGAAGAGTCAAGAGGTTGTTTCTTGACTTGTTGAGTCGGGACATGGGTGCAGCACCTCCTATGCCTTGGTGCGGGCGGTGCCAGTTGTAGTGGTGCAGCCAGTGATCGAGAGCTGCC
>JALHLO010000121.1 GCA_022844525.1 Ramlibacter sp. | reverse complement strand
CAGCAGTTGCTGCGGGAGCGGTTTGCGGGGACGGAGGTGATCGAAGGGGACTTGTTCGGCGGGGTGGCTTCGGGGCTGTCCTACGCGGCGAGCCGGGACTGAATGCGTGTCGCGGTTCGCCTGCGGGCTCACCACGACCTACAAGGTGATGCCGGCAATGCGTGTCGCGGTTCGCCTGCGGGCTCACCACGACCTACAGGGCGAATCCGGTAGGTCGTGGTGAGCGGCGCAGCCCGAACCGCGACACCCTCTGTTCACGGCAGCAAATGCAAGGCCCGCATGTACCGTGGCTCGGTCATCAGCGCATCCCACGAAGTCGACGGCCCGCACGGCAGCAGCGCCAGCCGCCGCTGCTCGCTGGCCTCGCTGGCCGCCCACTCGCCGCGGCGTTCCGCATCCGCCAGGCCGTCCAGCATCTCGTCGATGGACTTGCCGCCCTCGCTGTTCACCGACTCGTTGCACAGCAGCACCATGTCGCAGCCCGCCTTCAGGGCCGCCACGCCCGCTTCGGTGAAGGTGACGTCGCGGCCGTCGATCTTGCGCGCGCCAGCCATGCTCAGGTCGTCGCTGAAGATCGCGCCCTGGAACTGCAGCTGCTCGCGCAGGATCTCGCCCAGCCAGCGCGGCGAGAAACCGGCCGGCAGCTTGTCCACCTTGCTGTAGACCACGTGCGCCGGCATCACGCTGGTGAGCGTGGTTCCCAGCCACTCGTAGGGGAGCGCGTCGTCGGCCAGGATCGCCTTCAGGCTGCGGCCGTCCACCGGGATCTCCAGGTGCGAGTCGGCCCTGACGAAGCCGTGCCCGGGGAAATGCTTGCCGCAATTGGCCATGCCGGCCTGCAGCAGCCCCTGCATCAGGCTGCGGGCGAGCACGGTGACGATGCGCGGGTCGCGGTGGAAGGAGCGGTCGCCGATCACCGAGCTGGCGCCGAAGTCCAGGTCCAGCACCGGGGTGAAGCTGAAATCGACGCCGCAGGCACGCAGCTCGGCGCCGAGCACGTAGCCCGCCGCCGTGGCCGCGGCCATCGCCTTCATCGCCCCCGAGCCCTCGCGCCCCTTGTCGTCCTTCAGCCACAGCTCGCCGAAGCGGCGCATGGGCGGCAGGTGCGTGAAGCCGTCGCTGCGGAAGCGCTGCACGCGGCCGCCTTCGTGGTCCACGCAGATCAGGAGGTCGCTGCGCACTGCCTTGATCTCGGCGCACAGCGCGGAAAGCTGCTCGCGGCTTTCCCAGTTGCGGGCGAACAGGATCATCCCGCCCACCAGCGGGTGCGCCAGGCGGCGGCGGTCGTCGTCGGACAGGGCCAGGCCGGCGACGTCCAGGATCACCGGTGCATGTTCACTCATGGATTCTTCTCTTTCTGTTCCACCACGACGAAGCTCGCGGCGTAGTCGGTTTCGTCGGTCACGCTCACCTGGGCGCTCAGGCCGCGCGCTTCGCACCAGTCCTTCAGCACCCCGTGCAGCACGATCACGGGCTTGCCGCTGGCGAGCTTGCCCACTTCGCACAGCCGCCAGGTCATGGGCATGCGCATGCCCAGGCCGATGGCCTTGCTGAACGCCTCCTTGGCGGAAAAGCGGGTGGCCAGGAAGCGCACGCCGCGCTCGGGCCAGCGGGCGCTGCGCGCCTTCCAGGTCTTGAATTCGGCTTCGCTCAGGATCTTGAGCGCGAACCGGTCGCCATGCCGCTCCAGTGAAGCGCGGATGCGCCGCACGTCGCAGATGTCGGTGCCTATGCCGTAGATCACTGGGCCGCGCGTCCTATCGCCTGGAGGTAGCCGCGGACGGTGGCGGCATAGCCCAGCTCCAGCGCGTCGGAGACCAGCGCGTGGCCGATCGAGACTTCCCGCACGCGGGGGACCTCGCGCAGGAAGTCCGTGAGGTTCTCGCGGCTGAGGTCATGCCCGGCATTCACTTCCAGCCCCGCGGCGTACGCCGCCCTCGCGGCATCGGCAAACCGCTGCAGCTCCTGCCGCTGGCGCGGCGTGCGCCAGGCGGCCGCATACGGCTCCGTATAGAGCTCGATGCGGTCCGCTCCCACCGCCTTGGCCAGCGGCATCGCTTGCGGATCCGCGTCCATGAACAGGCTCACGCGCACGCCGAGCGCCCTGGCCTCGGCGATCAGCGGCTTCACCCGCTCGCCGTCCACCCGCAGGTTCCAGCCGTGGTCGCTGGTGAACTGCCCTTCGCTGTCCGGCACGAAGGTGGCCTGGTGGGGGCGCAGCTCGCGCACGAAGTCCATCAGGTTGTGGAAGGGATTGCCCTCGATGTTGAACTCGGCCCGGGGCCAGTCCTTGCGCAGCAGCGCGTGCAGTTCACGCACGTCGTCGGCGCGGATGTGGCGGGCGTCGGGGCGGGGGTGCACCGTGATCCCCTGCGCGCCCGCTTCCAGGCAGAGGGTCGCGGCGCGCGTCACGCTGGGGATGCCGAGGTGCCGGGTGTTGCGCACCAGCGCCACCTTGTTCAGGTTGACGGACAGGGCGGTGCTCATAGGGCCTGGAGGTCGATCATCAGTTGCCGGGTGCGCAGGGTGTTCACGCCGCAATGGTAGTGCAGCAGCGCGCGCAGCTGCGGCTTGAGCTCGCCCATCGCCGCCGCCTGCTGCAAGGTGGCATGGAAGGGCGCGGGATCGTCCAGCGCGGCCTGCAGTGCCTGCCACTGCTCGCCGGCGAGGCTGCCGCGGCCCTCGTCCTCCCGCGATTCGACCAGCCCGCCTTCCGGGCGCAGGCTGTAGCGGCCTTGCGGCGCCAGCGTGGCGAGGGTGGCGGTCTGCGCGTCCAGCGAAGGCAGCAGGCCGATCTCGCGCAGCAGCAGCAGCTCGAAGGCCCGCAGCGCCGGCTGCAGCACCTGGGGATCGTCGTGCGCCAGCACCCGCACCGTCGCCGCATAGACGTCGAACAGGGCGGGGTGCGGGTCGTCGCGCGCCAGCAGGCGCAGCAGCAGCTCGTTGAGGTAGTAGCCGGACAGCAGGGCGTCCCCGGTGGGCATCACCTGCCCGCCGAGCCATTCGGCGGACTTGAGGGTGCGGATCTCGGCATCGCCGCCGAAGGCGATGTGCAGCGGCTGCAGCGGCAGCAGCACCGGGCGGAAATTCGAACTCGGCTTCTTGGCGCCCTTGGCGACCACGGCGATGCGGCCGAAGTGGCGCGTCAGCACTTCCAGGATCAGGCTGGACTCGCTCCAGTCGTAGCGGTGCAGGACGTAGGCGGGCTCGTCGGCGATGCGTTTCATGGGGGCCGTCAGGTGGACCGGATCACGTACTCGGTCAGGAACTCGGCGCCGACCTTGACCCGGAACAGGCGCTCGTCGGCGTCCCGCAGCCGGCGGCTCACTTCCCGCCCCATGTTCATCTGGATCAGGGCGAACTGCTCGATGTCCTGCCGGTACACCTCCAGGAGGTGCGCGCCGGACAGCTCGATCGCGCGGCACGGCTCGAGCGCCACCACCGAAGCGCTCCGGTGCCGCAGGTCCATGATCGACATTTCCCCGAAGCAGTCGCCCCTGGCCAGGTGCGCCAGCACGTACTGGCGTCCGTTCCAGTGCTTGACGACCACGACCTTCCCCTCCTCGAGCACGAACATCGACTGGGCCTCGTCGTCCTCGCGGAAGAAGAATTCACCCGGCGCGCGCGCCACCGGCAGCGCCAGCCCGAGCAGGAACTCCAGGGTTTCCTCCCGAAGGGCGCCAAAGACCGGCATGGCCTGGAGAAGCTCGATCCGCGGGTTCATTGGGGGTCGCCCCCTGCCTTCACTCGTAGCCGAAGCTGCGCACGCGCGATTCGTCGTCGGCCCAGCCGGAGCGCACCTTCACGAAGATCTGCAGGAACACCTTGGCGTCGAACAGCTGCTCCAGCTCCGTGCGCGCCTCGGTGCCTATGCGCTTCAACTTCTCGCCGCCCTCGCCGATGATCATCGCCTTGTGGCTGTCGCGTTCCACGACGATGGTCGCGGCGATGCGCACCATGCGCTTGAATTTCGGGCTGGGCTCTTCCTCGAACTTGTCGATCACCACCGTCGACGTGTACGGCAGCTCGTCCCCGGTCAGGCGGAACAGCTTCTCGCGGACCATCTCGCCGGCCATGAAGCGCTCGCTGCGGTCGGTGAGTTCGTCCTCGGCGTAGAACCAGGGTTGCGCGGGCAGGTACTTCCCGCACACTTGCAGCAGCCGCTCGATGTCCTTGGGCTGCTTGGCGGAGATCGGCATGAACTCCGCGAAGGCGTGCCGCTGCTGCATGTCGCGCAGCCAGGGCGCGAGCTCCTCGCGGCGGTGGACCATGTCCAGCTTGTTGGCCACCAGGATGGCCGGGATGCCGGGCTTCAGCAGCGCGAGCACCTTGGCGTCGGCCAGGGTGAAGCTGCCGGCCTCGACCACGAACAGGACCACGTCCACGTCGCCGATCACGCCGGTGACCGTCCTGTTCAGCGAGCGGTTCAGGGCGGAGCTGTGCCTGGTCTGGAAGCCCGGCGTATCCACGAACACGAACTGCGCGTCGCCCTCGGTGCGCACGCCCGTAATGCGGTGGCGCGTGGTCTGCGCCTTGCGCGAGGTGATGCTGATCTTCTGCCCGACGAGGGCATTGAGCAGCGTGGACTTGCCCACGTTGGGCTTGCCCACGATCGCGACCAGGCCGCAGCGTTGGCCGCCAGCCTGCGCCTCGTCGCCCGTCGCGGGGGCGCCCGCTTCGCCTTCGATATTCATTTCAGCCTGGATTTGAGCACCATGAGCATAGCCGCTGCGGCGGCCTGTTCGCCGGCCCGCCGCGAGGCGCCGATGCCGCGTTCGGCAAGGCCGAGCTCGGCGACCTCGCACTCCACGTCGAAGGTCTGCTTGTGCGCCGCGCCGAGCGTGGCGACCACCCGGTACACCGGCAGCTGCATCTTGCGGCCCTGCAGCACTTCCTGCAGCTCCGTCTTGGGATCCTTGGCCGCCGCCGGCATCTCCGGATTGATCTGCAGCGAGCCGAACAGGCGGTGCACCAGCGCCTCGGCGGCCGGGTAGCCCGCGTCGAGGTAGACCGCGCCGATCACGGCTTCCAGCGCGTCCGCCAGGATGGAGGGCCTCTTGTGGCCGCCGGAGCGCGCCTCGCCCTCGCCCAGCCGGACCAGCCCGGGCAGCGCGAGCTCCACCGCCAGCTTGTGCAGCGTGTCCTGCTTGACCAGGTTGGCGCGCACGCGGGAGAGGTCGCCCTCGGGCAGGTCCTTCAGGCGCTGGTAGAGCAGCGCCGCGACCGCCAGGTTCAGGACCGAGTCGCCCAGGAATTCCAGGCGCTCGTTGTGTTCGGACGAGAAGCTGCGGTGCGTCAGCGCGCGCGCCAGCAGCCGGGGGTCCTGGAAACGGTGCTGCAGGCGCTCCTGCAGCGCCGCGAGCGCATCAGCCACGGGTGGGGGACTACCTTCCCTGGTGCGACTGGCCGGCGTACTTGAGGGTCAGCCAGGCGGGCCCGAACATGTGGAACTCCTTCTCGTAGGAAAAGGCCACGATGAACTGGTCGCCGGCCTTGGTGACCTGGAGGTCCGTGCCCTTGATCGACGTGATGTTGTCGATGTCGGCAGCCCGATCGAAAGCCGCGCGCACCGACGGGATGCTCGCCTCGTTCTTCGCCTTGTTGATGGCCTTGAGCGCCGCCTGGTACTCGATCACCGAGGGGAAGGCCTGCAGCGCCACCGCCCCCACCGCCCCCAGCACCGCCAGGATGAAGATCAGGGTGATGATCGACATCCCCCGCTGCCGCGACTTGACCGCCATAGAAATCCTCCGTCCGATCGTCATTCGAATTTGCCGACCCGCCCGAAGTCCCCGAAATTCATCCAGATCAGGAACGCCTTGCCGACGATGTTCTTGTCCGGCACGAAGCCCCAGTAGCGCGAGTCGAGCGAATTATCGCGGTTGTCGCCCATCATGAAATAGTGCCCCTCAGGCACCTTGCAGACGACCCCCTCGACACTGTAGCGGCAATTCTGCTTGAAGGGAAAGTCCTCGGCCCCCGGCACGAACGCGGGGCGCTCGTCGTCGTTCAGGATGCGATGCGTGCCGTCCCCGAGCTTTTCCTCGAAGTGCTTGAAGTAACGCATCGCGTCGCGGTCGAAGTAGTCCTTCAGCCGGTTCGCCTCCACCGGCTGGCCGTTGATGGTCAGCTTCTTGTTCAGGTAGGCGACCTCGTCGCCGGGAACGCCGACCACGCGCTTGATGTAGTCCAGCGTCGGCTTGGGCGGGTAGCGGAACACCATGACGTCTCCCCGCTTGGGCGCGTTGCCTTCGGTCAGGCGCGTGTTCAGCACCGGCAGGCGCAGGCCGTAGGTGAACTTGTTGACGAGGATGAGGTCTCCGACCAACAGCGTCGGGATCATGGAGCCGGACGGGATCTTGAACGGCTCGAACAGGAAGGACCGCAGCACGAACACCGCCAGGATCACGGGAAACAGGCCCGCCGTCCAGTCCAGCCACCAGGGCTGCGCCAGCACCCGGTGCCGCGCGTCCTCCAGCTTCGCGTCGTCGGCGGGGATGCCGCGCGCCGCGAGGTCGGCATGGCGGGCGGCGGCGTTGCGCTCCAGCGCCGCCGCGGCGGAGCGCCGGCGGGGCAGGAACCACAGGCGCTCGGCCACCCAGTACAGGCCCGTGACGATGGTCGCCAGGAACAGCAGCAGTGCGAAGTTGCCTTCGACGAGCTCGAAGTACCACGCGCCGGCATAACCGACGAAGGCCGCGAGGACCGCGGCCGTCAGGAAAGGCATCATCGTTTCTATTCTTCTACTTGGAGGATGGCCAGGAAGGCTTCTTGAGGCACCTCGACGGAGCCGATCTGCTTCATGCGCTTCTTGCCAGCCTTCTGTTTTTCGAGCAGCTTCTTCTTGCGGGTGATATCCCCACCGTAGCATTTTGCCAGCACGTTCTTGCGCAGCGCCTTGACGGTCTCGCGGGCGATCACGTTCGCGCCGATCGCCGCCTGGATGGCCACGTCGAACATCTGGCGGCTGATGATCTCGCGCATCTTGGCCACCACCGCCCGCCCGCGGTACTGGGCCTGGGTGCGGTGCACGATGATCGAGAGGGCGTCCACCTTCTCGCCGTTGAGCAGGATGTCCACCTTCACCACGTCGGAGGGCCGGTACTCCTTGAACTCGTAGTCCATGGAGGCGTAGCCGCGGCTCACCGACTTCAGCTTGTCGAAGAAGTCCAGCACGATCTCGCCCAGGGGCAGCTCGTAGGTGAGCATCACCTGGCGGCCGTGGTAGGCCATGTTCATCTGCACGCCGCGCTTCTGGTTGGCCAGCGTCATGACCGCGCCCACGTACTCCTGCGGCATGTACAGGTGCACGGTGACGATCGGCTCGCGGATCTCCTGGATCCTGCCCTGTTCCGGCATCTTGGCGGGGTTCTCCACCATGAGCAGTTCGCCGTCGCCCTTGAGCACCTGGTAGACCACGCTGGGCGCGGTCGTGATCAGGTCCTGGTCGAACTCGCGCTCCAGCCGCTCCTGCACGATGTCCATGTGCAGCAGGCCGAGGAAGCCGCAGCGGAAGCCGAAGCCCAGAGCCTGGCTCACCTCGGGTTCGTAGTGCAGCGAGGAGTCGTTGAGCTTGAGCTTTTCCAGGCTGTCGCGCAGAGAGTCGTACTGGTTGGCCTCCACCGGGTACAGGCCGGCGAACACCTGCGGCTGGATCTCCTTGAAGCCCGGCAGCGGCTCGGCGGCCGGCGCCACGTTGCTGCCGCCCGCGCGGATGCGGGTGATGGTGTCGCCCACGCGGGCGGCCTGCAGTTCCTTGATGCCGGCGATCACGAAGCCCACCTCGCCGGCCTCGAGCGAGTCGCGCGACACGTTGGCGGGGGTGAACACGCCCAGCTGGTCGGCGTCGTAGGTCGCCTCGCTGGCCATCAGCTTGATGCGGTCGCCCTTGGCCAGGCGGCCGTCGACCACGCGCACGAGCATGACCACGCCGACGTAACTGTCGAACCAGCTGTCGATGATCATGGCGCGGGTCGGCGCATCGGGGTTGCCCCGGGGCGCGGGGATGCGCGCGACGATCGCCTCCAGGATCTCGTCGATCCCCATGCCGGTCTTGGCGGAGCAAGGGATCGCGTTGGTCGCGTCGATGCCGATGACGTCCTCGATTTCCGACTTCGCGTTCTCGGGATCGGCCTGCGGCAGGTCCATCTTGTTCAGGACCGGCACCACTTCCACGCCGAGGTCCAGCGCCGTGTAGCAGTTGGCGACCGTCTGCGCTTCGACGCCCTGGCTCGCGTCCACCACCAGCAGCGCGCCTTCGCACGCGGACAGCGAGCGGCTCACTTCGTACGAGAAGTCGACGTGGCCCGGCGTGTCGATCAGATTGAGGTTGTAGACCTGCCCGTCGCGCGCCTTGTACTTCAGCGCCGCGGTCTGCGCCTTGATGGTTATCCCACGCTCCTTTTCGAGATCCATCGAGTCCAGGACTTGCTCTTCCATCTCGCGATCGGAGAGTCCGCCGCAACGCTGGATCAGGCGGTCGGCGAGCGTGGATTTGCCGTGATCGATGTGCGCGATGATCGAAAAGTTTCTGATGTGATTCATCAACGGGAACAGATAAGTGATTGATTCAAAAGCCGCGCACAAAGAAAAAAGGGCGCGTCAAGAAGGTGACGCGCCCTGAACCAACAATCTATGGCAACTGCGATAGTTGGAGCTTCATTGTAGGCAAAACGCGCCGGGCGTACAGACTCGAGGTCATCCCAACCCGGCCGTTGCGGGTCCGCGACGCGCATGTTGTTCACAGGTTTTCAACAATTCTGCAAAGGGTTGTTTGGGACAACATGTGGGCCAGTTGTGGATCGGCCGTGGACCGCTTGGCGGCATCCCGCATGGTGGTGGCTCGCGTCCCCGATATGCCCCGATAGGCCGCTGAGGTGGGCTGATTCTACCGAATCCGGTTCTTAAAGCGTCCGGAAGTTAGCGACCGCCAACCCCAAGCGGGCGGAAAGGGCCGTTTCAAAAACTTCGAACCGCCTGTCTTTTTTTGACCATCGTCGAAAAAAAGCCCCACGCCCTTGCAAGGGTATGGGGCCTGGCCTGGCTGGCGGGGATCAGCCGCGTGCCGGCCGGATCAGCAGGTAGCTGGCCAGCTCGCCGCGCCGCAGCAGCACCGGGATGGCCTTGCTCTTGTCCATCTTGGCCACCACGGCCTCGAACTCCTTGACACTGTTGATCTCGGTGTTGCCGATGGCCACGATGATGTCGCCCTCGCGCACACCCGCGCGCTGCGCGGCGCCCTCGGTCACGGACTCGACGCGCACGCCGCCCTTGACCTTCGCCTCGCGCTTCTGCGCGGCGGTGAGCTCGGCAACCGCGATGCCGATGGACTGCTGCGCCGGCGACGCAGCCTGCGGCTTGGCCTCGGGCGCCTGCGCGGGCCGCGCGCGCGCCTGCTCCTGCTCGAACTCGGCGACGGTGATCGCCAGGTCGCGCGAGCCGCCGCGGCGGAACACCGTGAGGTTCACGCGCGCGCCGGGCTTGGTGTTGCCCACCAGGCGCGGCAGGTCGGAAGCGCGGTCGATGGTCTGGCCGTTGAACCTGGTGATGATGTCGCCCGCTTCCAGGCCGGCCTTGTCCGCCGGCGAGCCGGTCTCGACGCTGCGCACCAGCGCGCCCTGGGGACGGCCGAGGCCGATCGATTCGGCGACGTCGCGCGTGACCTGGTCGATCTGCACGCCGATGCGCCCGCGCTGCACCTTGCCGCTCACGCGCAGCTGCTCGGCCACGCGGCTCGCCTCGTCGATCGGGATCGCGAAGGAGATGCCCATGAAGCCGCCGGAGCGCGAATAGATCTGGCTGTTGATGCCCACGACCTCGCCGCGCATGTTGATCAGCGGGCCGCCGGAGTTGCCGGGGTTGATCGCCACGTCGGTCTGGATGAAGGGCAGGTAGTCGCCCGTGTCACGCCCCTTGGCGCTGACGATGCCGGCGGTGACGGTGTTCTCCAGGCCGAAGGGCGAGCCGATCGCCATCACCCATTCGCCGACCTTGAGCTTGCTCACGTCGCCCACGCGCACGGCCGGCAGCCCGGTGGCATCGATCTTCACCACGGCGACGTCGGTGCGCTTGTCGGCACCGATGATCTTCGCCTTGAACTCGCGCTTGTCCGGCAGCGTCACGAGCACTTCGTCGGCGCCCTCGACGACGTGCGCGTTGGTCATCACGAAGCCGTCCTGCGTCAGGATGAAGCCGGAGCCGACGCCGCGCGGCTGCGACTCCTCGCCGTCGCCGCCGCGCGGGTTCGGCCGCTGCTGGCCGGGCCCACGGGGCACGTTCGGCATGGGCACGCCGAAGAAGCGCCGGAAGAACTCCTGCATCTCCTCGTCCATCTGCCCCTCGCCGTTGCCGTTGCCGCCGCGGGACATGCTGCGCGCGCGTTCGACGGTGCGGATGTTGACCACCGCCGGCCCGACCTGGTCGACGAGGTCGGTGAAATCGGGAAGGGAGCGCGGCTGCGGCGCCGACTGCGCGAACGCCGGCGTCACGGGGGTGAAAGCCACGGCACCGGCGAGGGCAACTCCCACCGCCAGGGCGCAGCTGCGCAGGTGCTTGGAATCCATGCGGAACATACAGACCTCTCCAGAAGGGTCAGACAGAGACACGTATAGCTGAGAATACGACCGCGCGCGAAAGTTGCGCGTCAGCCAAACACGCACACGCTGCTTTACGCCCCGGACACGACCGGCGGCGCAACGAAGATGGGGGCTTACCGGCGGCGCTCAAGGCTGAGCGAGAACGCGCGCAGCGTCTGCGGCGGCACTTCGCCCACCGCCGTGACCCACCAGTCCTGCACGCGCCGCATGACCGTGTGGGTGGCGCCGCTGGCGAACACGCCTTCCTGGACATGCCGCTGGCGGTCGTAGTCCTCGACGAAGATCGAGACCGAGGCCAGCCCGTCCGAGAAGATCCACTGCAGGACGCCCTCGCCAGGACGCTTGTAGCAGCTCATCGGCTTGAAGCCGGCGATCGCCGCCTTCAGGCCCCAGCCCTCGGCCGCGGCGGTGGTCTTCACGGCCTCGGACTTCTCCACGCGCCAGCCCTCGGGCACGGCCATCATCTGCGCCAGCTTGTCCATGCGCACCGGGGCGTCCAGCTGCAGTTCGGAGAAGGCCGCCTGCTCCAGCACCTTGCCGCCCTCGTCGACCGTCTGCAGCTTGACCACCAGGCCGCTCTGCTTCTCGCTCCAGATCCGGTAGCCGAAGCGCAGGGCATCCTTGGGCAGCAGCTGCACGATGTCCGTGTCGAAGCCCGCCACGCGGTCGCTGCCGACGCGGCGCGCCTTGTAGAACTCCGGGATCGCGCTGTCGTCGGGCTTGAGCAGCTCCGGAAACAGGCCGAGCGCGTCGCGCCGCTCGCTGCGCACGGTCTTCGTCTCGGGGAAGAAGGTCAGCACCTCGTCGTCGCGGCGGAAGGTCGATCGGCGCTCGCCCGACAGCGCCTCGATGCGTTCCACCTGCCGCTGGCCGTCGCAGGCGTGCCAGATGCGGGCGCTCGACATCGAGCCGCTGCTGGAGGAAACCACGAAGGTGCCGATGTAGCTGCGCTTGAGCGAGGCGTCGTGCATGCGCGCGAGCC
>JALHLO010000120.1 GCA_022844525.1 Ramlibacter sp. | reverse complement strand
TTCTTATGAATGTTCATCTGGTTGGGTCTCTTGAGGGTTGCTGGGGGTTTGGCGATTCCCAGTCTCTCAAACTCAACTCAGATGAACAGATACAACCTATTGGACCTTCACAGCTAGGCGGCCACTGCCTCGACCGCGGGCGCGGGTCGCACGGCCGGGTCCGCGTTCGCGGCCTTGACCAGGTCCGCCGCCTTCTCCCCGATCATGATCACCGGCGCATTGGTGTTGCCGCCGACGATGCCGGGCATGATGGACGCGTCCACCACCCGCAGCGCCTCGATGCCGCGCACGCGCAGCTGCGCATCGACCACGTCCATGGGCCCGCTGCCCATGCGGCAGGTGCCCACGGGGTGGTAGATGGTGTCCGCATGGCCGCGGATGAAGGCCTCGATGGCCGCGTCGTCGCGCGCGCCGGCCGAGGCGGCGAGTTCGCGGCCGCGCAGGCCGGACAGCGCCGGCTGCTCCAGGATCCGGCGCATCACCTTGAAGCCGCGCACCAGCCGCGTGACGTCGTCGGGATCGGCCAGGAAGTTCGGGTCGATGCGCGGCGCGGCCATCGGATCGGCGCTGTCCAGCGTCAGCGTGCCGCGGCTCTTCGGCCGCAGCAGGCACACGTGGCAGGAGTAGCCGTGGCCGAACACGGTCTTGCGCCCGTGGTCCACCAGCTTGCCGATCACGAAGTGCAGCTGCAGGTCCGGCAGCGGCTCCTCCGGCGCGCTGCGGATGAAGCCGCCCGCCTCGGCGAAGTTGGTGGTGAGCAGCCCGGTGCGCTGCCGGCGCCATTCGAAGATGCCCCGGATCGCGTTCACGATGCCGGTGAACGACAGGCCGAACAGGTCGGTGAGGTGCGGCGCGTCGACGACCTGCACCACGTCGACGTGGTCGTGCAGGTTCCGGCCGACGCCCGGCAGGTGGTGGGCCACCGCGATGCCGTGTTCGCGCAGGTGCTCGGCGGGCCCGATCCCCGACAGCATCAGCAGCTGCGGCGACAGCAGGGCCCCGGCGCTCAGCAGCACCTCGCGCCGCGCCCGCAGTTCCTTGTCCTGCCCACCGTGCCGGTAGGCCACGCCGACCGCGCGCCGGCCTTCCAGCAGCACGCGCGTGGCGTGGGCGCCGGTGACCACATGCAGGTTGGGCCGATGGCGGTTGGGGGCGAGGTAGGCCTTGGCGGCGCTGAAGCGCTCGCCGTTCCTGTGCGTCACCTGGTACAGGCCGACGCCTTCCTGCTCGGGCCCGTTGAAGTCGCGGTTTTCCGGGTAGCCGGCCTGCTTCGCGGCTTCGACGAACACCGGGCCGAAGCGGTTCGGGCTGCGCAGGTCCATCACGTTCAGCGGGCCGTCCGCGCCGTGGAAGGCATCGGCGCCGCGCTCGTTGTGTTCGGACTTGCGGAAGTAGGGCAGCACCTCGTCCCACGACCAGCCCGCGTTGCCCTCGGCCGCCCAGCGGTCGTAGTCGCTGCGGTGGCCGCGCGCGTAGATCATCGCGTTGACCGAGCTGGAGCCGCCCAGCACCTTGCCGCGCGGCTGGTAGCCGCGGCGGCCGTTCAGGCCTGCCTGCGGCACGGTGTGGAAGCCCCAGTTGTCCTGCCCGTTCTTCGCCAGCAGGGCGAGCCCCGCCGGGCAGTGGATCAGCACGCTGGTGTCCGGCGGCCCGGCCTCCAGCAGGGCGACCTGCACCTGCGGGTCCTCGCTCAGGCGGGCGGCCAGCACGCAGCCGGCGGAGCCGCCGCCCACGATCACGAAGTCCACGGTGCCGGGAAGCGTTGCGGCCATCGATCCTCTCCTCTGTAGCTCTCCGCAGTCTAGGGAAACCCTCGCCCGCCCGGCCGGGTGGCTGCTCTAATGTGCGTCATGGAAAACGCCATGCCGCCCGCCGAGGGCACCATCACCACCGAGCGCCGCGGCGCGCTGCTGCTGGTGGGCATCGACCGCCCCGCCAAGCGCAACGGCTTCACGCCGCGCATGTTCCGCGAGCTGGCGCAAGCGTACACCTTGCTGGACGACGACCCGGCGCTGCGGGTGGGCGTGCTGTTCGCGCATGGCGCGCACTTCACCGCGGGCCTGGACCTGCCGACCATCGCGCCGGCGATGCAGAAGGGCGAGAAGCTCTGGCCGCAGGACGCGGTCGAACCGCTGAACCTGGGCACGCCGGGCTATCGCCGGCGCACCAAGCCGATGGTCGTCGCCGTGCAGGGGATCACCTTCACGCTGGGCATCGAGCTGATGCTCGCCGCCGACATCGTGGTGGCGGCGGACGACTGCCGGTTCTCGCAGCTGGAGGTCAAGCGGGGCATCATGGCCACCGGCGGCGCCACGCTGCGCATGGCCGAACGCGCGGGCCTGGGCAATGCCATGCTGCACCTGCTGACCGGCGACGAGTTCGGCCCGGCCGAGGCGCTGCGGCTGAACTTCGTGCAGAAGGTCGTGCCCAGGGGGCAGCAGCTGGACGAGGCGATCCGGATCGCCGAAACGATCGCGGCGCAGGCGCCGCAGGCCGTGGTCGCCACCCGGCTGAACGCGCTCAAGGCGGTGGAACGCGGACCGCTCGAGGCGATGGCCGAGTTCGTGCCCGTGCAGCAGCGGCTGGCGCGCACGGACGATGCGGCCGAAGGCGTGAAGTCCTTCGTGGAGAAGCGCGCGGCGCGGTTCACGGGCAGGTAGGGCGCGGCCCGGCCCTCGCCCGGGCCATGACACGGACATGCCCCTGCCGTCCGCATTGAATTGCACACAATTCAATTTGCAGCTATATTTCAGCCCATGCCCGCGCGCCAGTTCTCCCCCGACGAAGCCCTGCTGCTGGACAACCAGCTCTGCTTCGCGCTGTATTCCGCCTCGCTCGCGATGACCAAGCTGTACAAGCCCCTGCTCGACGAGCTCGGCCTCACCTATCCGCAATACCTGGTGATGCTGGTGCTGTGGGAGCGCGACGGCCCGATGGTCTCGGAGCTCGGCCAGCGCCTGTCGCTCGACTCCGGCACGCTGACGCCGCTGCTCAAGCGCCTGGAAGCCGCCGGTCTGGTCAGCCGCATGCGCGCCGTGGAAGACGAACGCCGCGTGCACATCCACCTCACCGCCGCCGGCCGCAAGCTGAAGGCGCGGGCGGCCCGGGTGCCGGGCTGCGTGCTGGCGGCCAGCCAGTGCTCCCTGCCCGAACTGCTGCAACTCACCGAGCAGGTCCGCAAGCTGCGCGAGCGGCTGGCGGCCTGATCCCCCTCCCCCACCCAAGCAAGGAACGAACATGAGCACTCCCCTGAACAAGGTCCTGTACACCGCCAGGACCCACGCCGTCGGCGGCCGCGAAGGCACCGGCCGCTCCGACGACGGCCGCATCGACGTCAAGCTGTCCTCGCCCGGCGGCCCCGGCAACGGCACCAATCCCGAGCAGCTGTTCGGTGTCGGCTATTCCGCCTGCTTCATGGGCGCTATGAAGGCCGTGGCGCCCAAGGTCGGCGTGGCCGTGCCCGCCGAAACCGCGATCGACACTGAAGTCGACCTCGGCCCGACTGCCAACGGCTACGGCATCGCCGTGCGCATGACGATCACGCTGCCGGGCCTGGAGCGCGCCAAGGCGGAAGAGCTCGTCGCGGAAGCGCACAAGGTCTGCCCCTACTCGAACGCGACCCGTAACAACATCGACGTGCAACTGAAGGTCGCGTGAAGCCGGGCGGCGACAATGCCGCATGACAGCCGACGCCCGCCACCCGTACGAGACCCTCACGCCCGACGTCGTCCTGGACGCGCTGGCGTCGGTCGGGCTCTACGGTGACGGGCGCCTGCTCGGCCTGAGCTCCTACGAGAACCGCGTCTACCAGATCCACCTGGAGGAAGCCTTCCGGGGCTTCGGCGTCGTGGTGGCCAAGTTCTACCGGCCGGGCCGCTGGAGCGAGGCGCAGATCCTGGAAGAGCACGCCTTCGCCGCGCAGCTGGAAGCGGCGGAGGTGCCGGCCGTGGGCCCCTTCGCCCTGGAGGGTCGCACGCTGCACCGGCATGCGGGCTTCGACTTCAGCGTGTCGCCGCGCCGCGGCGGCCGCGCCCCCGAACTCGACGACGCCGACGTGCTGGAGTGGATCGGCCGCTACCTCGCGCGGCTGCACACGGTGGGCGCGCGATCCCCCTTCCTCGTGCGGCCCGCGCTCGACGTGCACACCTTCGGCGAAGAGCCGCGCGACTGGCTGCTGGCGCACGACGGCATCCCGCTGGACGTGCAGGGCGACTGGCAACGCTGGTGCGAGCAGGCGCTCGCGCAGATCCGCACCGCCTTCGCCGCCGCGCGCGAGGCCGGCGTGCGCAACCTGCGGCTGCACGGCGACTGCCATCCCGGCAACATCCTCTGGACGCCCGATGCCGGCCCGCACTTCGTGGACCTCGACGACGCGCGCACGGGCCCGGCGGTGCAGGACCTGTGGATGCTGTTGTCGGGCGAGCGCGCCCAGCGCCAGAAGCAGCTGGGCGCCCTGCTCGATGGCTACGAGCAGATGCGCGACTTCGACCGCAACGAGCTGGCGCTGATCGAGCCGCTGCGCACGCTGCGCCTGATCCACTACAGCGCCTGGCTGGCGCGCCGCTGGGACGACCCGGCGTTTCCCCAGGCCTTCCCCTGGTTCGGCAGCTCCGACTACTGGCGCGGCCAGGTGCAGATGCTGGAGGAGCAGGTGGAGGCGATGGAGGAGCCGCCGGTGGTGGCTTGAGGTGTCGCGGCTCGGGCTGCGCCCGCTCACCACGACCTACGTGAATGGCGATGCCGGTATCCGGTGATGACCTGCATCGGGTCGCAAACGCGACGCCGGCCCTGTAGGTCGCGGTGAGCGGGCGCAGCCCCGAACCGCGACACCCCCGCTCACTTCAACGGATTCTCGATCGTCCCGATCCCCGCGATCTCGATCTTCACCACGTCCCCCGACTTCAAATACTTCGGCGGCTTGTAGCCGATGCCCACGCCGGCCGGCGTGCCGGTGGCGATCAGGTCGCCCGGGTACAGCGTGATGCCGGCGGAGATGCATTCGATCAGCGTGGGGATGTCGAAGATGAAGTCCTTCGTGTTGGCGTCCTGGCGCAGCTCGCCGTTCACCCAGCACTTCACGTCCGTGTTCTGGCCGTCCATCTCGTCGGCCGTCACCAGCCAGGGACCCATGGGGCAGAAGGTGTCGAAGGACTTGCCCAGCAGCCACTGCGAGTGGCGGCCCTGCCAGTCGCGCGCCGTCATGTCGTTGATGATCGTGTAGCCCCACACGTGCTGCATGGCGTCGGCCTTGCGGATGCCCTTGCCGCCCTTGCCGATCACCACCGTCAGCTCCGCTTCGTAGTCGATCGCCGTGGACACTTCGGCGGGGATCACGATCGTGTCCTTCGGGCCGATCACCGACTCCGGCACCTTGGAGAAGATGATGGGCGCGGAGGGGATGTCGCCGCCGGACTTCGCGCTGGAGTCGAAGCCGCTGCCGGCGAATTCCCTCGCGTGCGCGTGGTAGTTCTTGCCCACGCAGAACACGTTGCGGCGCGGGCGCGGGATCGGAGCGGTCAGCTGCACCTGGTCCAGCGCGATCGCCGGGCCGGTGGCCGGCAGGGCGCGGCCGGCGGCCTGGGCCTCCACCAAAGGCAGGGCGCCGAGCGCCGCTTCGGCGGCCGACAATTGGAAGGGCTCGACACTGCGGCCGTCGGCGGAAACGCGGCCCACGCCCTGCTGGCCCTGGTAACGATATGCTGCGATCTTCATCGGGAAAACTCTCTTTCTCGGCCTAATTGCCGCTCTGTAGCATGCTAACAAAACGTCCCTCAGGAGCTCCCCCCATGTTCCGCCGATTCTTCCTGGCCGCGGGTCTTGCTGCCGCGGCCGGCCTCGCTGTCGCGCAGGCAGCCTTTCCCTCCAAGCCGGTCACCATGATCGTGCCTTTCCCGCCCGGCGGGTTGGCCGACACGGTCGGCCGCCCGGTCGCCGAGGCGATGGCCCGCGACCTCGGCCAGCCGGTCGTGATCGAGAACAAGGGCGGCGCGGGCGGCGGCATCGGCATGGCGCAGGCCGCCAAGGCCGCCCCCGACGGCTACACCATCCTGATGGCGCTGTCTTCGTACAGCGTGCTGCCGGAAGCCGACCTGCTGCTGGGCCGCCAGCAGATGTACTCGTACAACGCGCTGCGCCCCATCGCGCGCTTCACCGCCGACCCCACCGTGCTCGCCGTGCGCGCCGACGCGCCCTGGAAGACGGTGAAGGACTTCGTGGAGGACGCGCGCAAGCGCCCCGGCGCCATCAACTTCGGCTCCTCCGGCAACTACGGGACCATGCACGTGCCCATGGAGATCCTCAAGCAGGTCGCCGGGGTGAGCATGACCCACATTCCCTACACCGGCGCCGGCCCGGCCATCGTGGCCCTGCTGGGCGGCCAGGTGGATGCGCTGTCCACCGGGCCGGCCACCGTGCTGCAGCACGTCAAGGCGGGCAAGATCCGCGTGCTCGGCCACTGGGGCAACGCCAGGCTGGAGAGCATGCCCGACGTGCCTTCGCTCAAGCAGGCCGGCTACGACGCCGAGTACGCGCAGTGGTCGGGCCTGTTCGTGCCCGCCGGCACGCCCGAGCCCGTGGTGCAGCGCCTGCGCCAGGCCGCGCGCGCCGCCGCCAACGACCAGAAGGTCAAGGACGTGATCATGAACGCCGGCAGCCCGATCCTGTACCAGGACGCGCCGGACTTCGAGAAGTACGTCCAGGGCGACGTCAAGCGCATGGCCGGTGTGGTCAAGCGCATCGGCAAGGTCGAATAAGGAGCCTCCCATGAAGCGCCACCAGTTCCTGCGCTGGCTTGCCGCCGGCGCCTGCACCGCCGCGATGCTGCAGGCCCTGCCCGCCGCCGCCCAGAACTGGCCGGCGCGGCCCGTGCGCATCGTGGTTCCCTTCGCCACCGGCGGCCCGGCCGACGTGTATGCCCGTTTTCTCGCGCAACGCCTGCCGGACCTGCTGGGGCAGCCCTTCGTGGTGGAGAACCGCCCGGGCGCCGGCGCCGTGATCGGCACCGACCTGGTGGCGAAGTCTCCCGCCGACGGCTACACGCTGCTGCTGATGTCCAACACGCACACGGTCAACGAAACGCTGGTGCAGAACAAGCCCTACGACCTCGACCGGGACTTCGTGGCGGTGGCGCCGATCAACTACTCCGACCTGGTGCTGGTCGCGCACCCGGCGGTCCCCGTCAACAACGTGCGCGACGTGCTGAAGATGGCGAAGGAGCGGCCCGGCAAGCTGAACTACGCGTCCTCGGGCACGGGAACGCCGTACCACATGGCCGGCGAGCTGTTCAAGAGCATGTCGGACACCAAGATCGTGCACATCCCGTACAAGGGCAGTTCCGGCGCCCGCACCGACGTGCTCGGCGGCCAGGTCGACATGATGTTCGACGCCGTCACCACCATGACCGAGCAGGTCAAGGCCGGCAAGGTGAAGGCGATCGCCACCACCGGGAAGGTCCGCTCGGCGGTCCTGCCGGACGTGCCCACCGTCAACGAGTCCGGCGTGCCGGGCTATGAAGCGACCATCTGGCTGGGGCTGCTCGCGCCCAAGGGCACGCCCGCGGCGGTGGTCGGCCGGCTGAACGAGGCCGTCAGCAGGATCGTCGCGCAGCCGGACGTGCAGCAGGCCTGGGCCAAACAGGGGGCCGTGCCGCTGATGATGAATCCGCAGGCTTTCGAGAAGTACGTGCGCGACGACGTCCAGAAGTGGTCCAAGGTGATCAAGAGCGCCAACATCAAGGCGGACTGATGGGCCGGACGCTTCGCATCCTCAGCGGCGGGGCCGCGCAGGGGCTGGTGAGCCGGCTGCAGGCGGCGTTCGAGCACAAGCACGGCTGCCGCATCGAGGGGACCTTCGGCGCGGTCGGTGCGATGAAGGACAAGCTGCTGGGCGGCGCGCCCTGCGACCTGCTGATCCTCACCCAGGCATTGATCGCCGACCTCGGCGCGCAGGGCCGCGCCGATGCGGCCACCGCCACGCCGGTGGGCCTCGTCCAGACCGGCGTCGCCCTCAAGGAAGGGCACGCGCCGGTCGCGATCCGCACGCCGCAGGACCTGAAGGCGCTGCTGCAGGCCGCGCCGGCGATCTACTTTCCCGATCCGGCCAAGGCCACCGCGGGCATCCACTTCATGAAGGTGCTGCAGGCGCTCGGGCTGGGCGACGACGTCGGGAAGTTCAAGACCTACCCGAACGGCGCCACCGCGATGGCGGCGCTGGCCCAGGCCGCGGAAGCCGATGCCGTCGGCTGCACGCAGGTCACCGAGATCCTGATCACTCCCGGCGTGCGACTCATGGGCCTGCTGCCCGCACCGCACGCACTGGCCACCACTTACACGGCGGCCGTCGCGGCCGGGGCGCAGGAAGCGGAGCTGGCGCGCGCCCTGATCGGGGAACTCACCGGCCCGGCCGCCGGCGAAACCCGCCGCAGCTGCGGTTTCGAGTAAGCCGTCCGGGGCGCCAGGCTCCGGAGCGCGCAATAGTTGGCATCGCCGCCTTTGCAGACCAGGGTTTACCCCGGCCAAAGCTGGCGCGCTCATCCGTAAATTCCGTTCACATTCTGTAACGGAGAGATACAAATGAATCGCCAACGCCGACTGGTTTCCGCCGCCGGACTCGCTGCCTTCGGGTCATTGGTGCTCCCGGGCTGCGCCACCCGCGTGCCCCTGGCGCAGGAGCAACCGACCCTCCACATCCTGAGCGGCGGCGCCGCCATGGGCCTGGTCAACCGCTTGCAACCCGCCTTCGAGGCGGAGCACGGCTGCCGCATCTCCGGCACCTACGGCGCGGTGGGCCTGATGCGCGAGAAGCTGGTCGCGGGCGAGCCCTGCGACCTGCTGATCCTGTCGCAGGCGCTGATCACCGACCTGGCCGGCAGCGGCCGCGCCGATGCGGCCAGCGCGCAGGCCGTCGGCCAGGTGAAGACGGGGATCGCCCTGATGGAAGGGCGCGCGCCGGTGACCGTGCGCAACCAGGAGGAGCTCAAGGCGCTGCTGTCTTCGGCCTCCGCGCTCTACTTCCCGGACCCCGCCAAGGCCACCGCCGGCATCCACTTCATGAAGGTGCTCAAGGCGCTGGGCCTGGACCAGGACAGCGCGAAGCTGCGGCCCTACCCGAACGGCAACACCGCGATGAATGCCATGGCGAAAGCGGGCGATCCGAACGCGATCGGCTGCACGCAGGTGACCGAGATCATCATCACGCCCGGCGTGAAGCTGACCGGCCTGCTGCCGCCGCCCTTCGAGCTGTCGACGGTCTACACCGCCGCGGTGGCGAAGTCGGCGAAGCACCCGCGGCTGGCGCAGGCGCTGATCGCGCGGCTCACCGCCGCGGAGCACGCTCAGACGCGGCGCATTTCCGGTTTCGTGTGAACCCGGAGGCGAACCCCGTCACCCAGCGCCTCAGGCCAGCAGCGCGTTCACCCGCTTCACGTACGCCGCCGGGTCCTCCGGCATCCCGCCTTCGGCCAGCAGCGCCTGGTCGAACAGGATGTGCGCCAGGTCGTGGAAGTTGGGCGAGCCATCGAGCTTGCGCACCAGCGGGTGCGAGGCGTTCACTTCCAGCACCGGCTTGACGTCCGGCGCCTTCTGCCCCGCCTGCTTGAGCATGCGCGCGAGCTGCAGGCTGATGCCGCCCTCGGTCACCACCAGGCAGGCCGGTGAATCCACCAGCCGCGAGGTCACGCGCACGTCCTGCGCCTTGTCCTTGAGCGCCTCCTTCAGCTTCGCCAGCACCGGCTGGAAGGATTCGGCCGCTTCCTCGGCCGCCTTCTTCTCGGCCTCGTCCTGCAGCTTGCCCAGGTCCACCTGGCCCTTGGCCACCGACTGCAGCGGCGTGCCTTCGAACTCCTGCAGGTACGACAGCGCCCACTCGTCGACCCGGTCCGTCATGTACAGGACCTCGATGCCCTTCTTGCGGAAGATCTCCAGCTGCGGGCTGTTGGCCGCCGCGGCCTGCGTGTCGGCGGTGACGTAGTAGATGGCCTCCTGGCCTTCCTTCATGCGCGCCTTGTAGTCGGCCAGCGAGACGCTCACGCCGTCGCTGGCGGTGGAGGCGAAGCGCAGCAGCCTGGCGATGCGCTCTCGGTTGGCCATGTCCTCGCCCAGGCCCTCCTTGAGCACGGCGCCGAACTCGGAGTAGAAGGTCGCGAAGCGCGCCTTGTCCTCCGCGCTCGCGGCCTCGTCCTTCTCCGCCTTGGCCAGGTCCTCGATCATGGCCAGCACGCGGCGCGTGTTGCCTTCGCGGATCGCCTTGACGTCGCGGCTTTCCTGCAGCAGCTCGCGGCTGACGTTCAGCGGCAGGTCCGCCGAGTCGACCACGCCCTTGACGAAGCGCAGGTAGGCCGGCAGCAGCGCCTCGGCGTCGTCCATGATGAACACGCGCTTGACGTAGAGCTTCACGCCCGCGGCCTTCTCGCGGTTCCACAGGTCGAAGGGCGCGCGCGCCGGCAGGAACAGCAGCTGCGTGTACTCGGTGCCGCCTTCCACCCGGTTGTGGCTCCAGGCGAGCGGATCCTCGTAGTCGTGGCTGACGGACTTGTAGAACTCCTTATATTGCTCCGGCGTGATGTCCTTCTTCGCCCGCGCCCACAGGGCGGTCGCCTGGTTGACGGTCTCCCACTCGTCGCCGAGCACGTGCTCGCCGGGCTTGCCGTCCTCGCCTTCCTTCCACTCCTCCTTGCGCATCAGGATGGGCAGGGAGATGTGGTCGGAGTAGCGGCCGATGATGGACTTGAGCTTCCAGGTGGACAGGTAGTCCAGCGCGTCCTCGCGCAGGTGCAGCGTGACGCTGGTGCCGCGCTGCGCGCGCGTGATGGTCTCGACCTCGAAGTCGCCCGAGCCGGCGCTCACCCAGCGCACGCCCTGTTCCGGCTGGAGCCCGGCGCGGCGCGACTCCACCGTGATCCGGTCGGCGACGATGAAGCCGGAATAGAAGCCGACGCCGAACTGGCCGATCAGCTGGGAGTCCGCCTTCTGGTCGCCGGAGAGGCGGTTGACGAACTCGCGGGTGCCGCTCTTGGCGATGGTGCCCAGGTTGTCGATCGCCTCCTGCTGCGACAGGCCGATGCCGTTGTCGGCGATGGTGAGCGTGCGCGCGTCCTTGTCGAAGCTCACGCGCACTTCCAGGTTGGGCGCGTCCTCGTACAGCGAGGCGTCGTTCAGCGCCTCGAAGCGCAGCTTGTCGCAGGCGTCCGAGGCGTTGGAGATCAGCTCCCGCAGGAAGATCTCCTTGTTGGAATACAGGGAGTGCGTGACGAGGTGCAGCAGCTGCGCGACCTCGGCCTGGAAGGAGAGGGTCTGTTTCTGGCTCATGGCTTGTTGTGCGGTACGAGGCGCCCCCGAGCTAGGGGCGCGCGGCGGGCTTTTCAAGGGGGCGATGCTAGCGCAGCGCCGTCGCCCCGGTGTCCGCCGCCGCGGCGGAAGTCTCGCTGCCGGCGGCGTCCCAGCCCCCGCCCAGCGCCCGCACCAGGCCCACGGTGGCTTGGTACCGGCCCGAGCGCACCTGCAGCGCATCGCGCCGCAGGCGCAGTTCCGAACGGCGCGCATCCAGCACTTCCAGCTGGCTGGCCAGCCCGGCGCGGTAGCGCGACTCGGCCAGCAGCG
>JALHLO010000119.1 GCA_022844525.1 Ramlibacter sp. | reverse complement strand
GCGAGCGTACCAACAAACAAGCCGCCCGGGGGCGGCTTGCATCGGGCCGGGCGCGCCGCTCAGGGGCTGACGTAGTCGGAGACCACCTTCCAGCGGCCGTCCTGGATCTGCGAGAGGCGCGAGACGTTGCTGCCCAGGCGCTTGCGCGGCCCGAAGGTCGCCCCCGGCCCGCCGAAGAAGTCCGGCTGCATCACCAGCGTGTCCATGGCCTTGATGAAGCTGTCGGTGGTGAGGTTGGGGCCGGCCTTCTGCGCGGCCGCGACGAAGGCTTCCATGATGTTGTAGCCATAGGCCGAGAACACCGTCGGGTCCTCGTTGAACTTGGTCTTGTACTTGTTGGCCCAGAAGCGCAGCGGCTGCGAAGCCTCGTCCAGGTAAGGGTGCTGCACCGTGTGGGTGGCGTAGAAACCCTCCACCGCCTTGCCGCCCAGCTTGTGGATGAGGTCGGTGTAGGCGGCCGCGGAACCCAGGAAGGTGGGGTTGTAGCCGGTCTTGCGCGCCTCGCCGATGGTGCCTATGGTCTCGCGGATGATGGTCCCCAGCACGACGACTTCGCAGCCGGAGGACTTGAGCTTGGCGACCTGCGAGGAGAAGTCGGTGGCGCCGCGCTTGTAGGTGGTCTTTTCCGCGAGCTCCATGCCGACGGCCTTCAGGCCGGCCTCGGCGCCGCGCAGCACCTCCAGGCCGAACTCGTCGTCCTGGTACAGGGCGCAGACCTTCTTCGCGTTCTTCTCCTTGGCCAGCTTGGGCAGCGCCGCGCGGATCTGGTCGTAGTAGGAGGACAGGTAGGCGAACTTGAGCCGGTGGAAGGGCTCGTACATCTCGCGCGCCGCGGTCAGCGGCATGAAGTTGATGACGTTCTTCTCGAACTGCACCGGCATCGCCGCCATGTTCTGCGCGGTGCCGATGTGCGCCACCATCGCGAAGATCTTGTCCTGGTTCACCAGCTTCTGCGCGCCCAGCACCGCCTTCTTGGGGTCGTAGGCGGAGTCCTCGACCACCAGCCGGATCTTGCGGCCGTGCACGCCGCCCTGCTCGTTGATCTCGTCGATGCGCAGCTGCATGCCCATGCGCGCCTGTTTGCCGAAGGCCGCGATGGGGCCGGACAGGTCCTGGATGGAGCCCAGGACGATCTCGTTCCTCGTGACGCCCTGGGCCGCGTTCTGCGCGGCGGCGGCGGTGGCGGCCAGGGCCAGGACGGCGAACACCAGGAAGGCTTTGCGATGCATGGCGGGCTCCTTCGCGAGAACCTTGGTGTTCAGATTCTTCTCCCGCGGGCGGGGTGCCGTGCTGGGGGTTTCCAGTAAGGGTCGGCCATGAAAAAGGCCGCCCCGCGGGCGGCCTTCACGGATGAGGAGAAACCTTACTTGCCGTAGTCGCTCACCACCACCCACTTGCCGTCCTTGATCTGCGACATGCGCGAGATGTCGTTGCCCAGGCGCTTGGTCGCGGTGTAGGTGGACCTCGGGCTGCCGAACATGTCCGGCTCGAAGGTCATGCTGTCCATCGTCCTGACGAAGCTGTCGGTGGTCAGGTTGGGCCCCGCCTTCTGCGCCGCCTTGATGAACTGGTCGATGATGATGTAGCCGTAGACCGAGAACACCGTCGGGTCCTCGTTGAACCGGGTCTTGTACTTGTTGGCCCAGAAGCGGATCGGCTGCGAGGCCTCGTCCAGGTAGGGGTGCTGCACCGTGTGCGTCGCGAACAGTCCGTCCATGGCCTTGCCGCCCAGCTTGTGGATCAGGTCGGTGTAGGCGGCGCTGGAGCCCAGGAAGACCGGGTTGAAGCCGGTCTTGCGCGCCTCGCCGATGGTGCCTATGGTCTCGCGGATGATGGTGCCCAGCACCACCAGCTCGCAGCCGGAGGCCTTCATCTTCGCGACCTGCGAGGAGAAGTCGGTGGCGCCGCGCTTGTACGTGGTCTTCTCCGCCACTTCCATGCCGATGGTCTTGAGGCCCGCCTCGGCGCCGCGCTGCACTTCCAGCCCGAAGTCGTCGTCCTGGTAGATCGTGCAGACCTTCTTGACGTTCTTCTCCTTCACCATCTTCGGCAGGGCCTGCCGGATCTGGTCGTAGTAGGTCGCCGCGAAGGAGTACTTCAGCTTGTGCAGCGGCTCGTACATCTCGCGCGCGGCGGTGATCGGCATGAAGTTGACGATGTTCTTCTCGAACTGCACCGGCATGGCCGCCATGTTCTGCGCGGTGCCCAGGTGGCCGGCGATGATGAACACCTTGTCCTGGTTCACCAGCTTCTGCGCCGCCAGCACCGCCTTCTTCGGGTCGTAGCCGTCGTCCTCGGCGATCAGCTTGAGCTTGCGGCCGTGGATGCTGCCCTGCTGCTCGTTGAGCTCGTCGATGCGCAGCTGCATGCCGTTGCGCGCCTGCTTGCCGTAGCCGGCCAGGGGACCGGACAGGTCCTGGATGGTGCCGATCAGGATCGTGTCCTTGCTCACGCCCTGCTGCTGCGCGAAGGCCATGGAACCCGCCAGGGCGGCGGCCACGGCCAGGGTGCACTTCAACTTCATCTCGTCTCCTTTGAAAGAACCAACAATGACTTCCTCATGAATACATCGCCTCGATCTGCCGCGCGTACTTGTTCTGCACCAGCTTGCGCTTGAGCTTCATCGTCGGCGTCAGCTCCTCGTCCTCGGCCGACAGCTGCGTGTCCAGCAGGAAGAACTTCTTGACCTGCTCGACGCGGGCGAACTTCTTGTTGACGCGGTCGATCTCGCCCTGGATCAGCGCCTGCACCTGAGGCGCGCGCGTGAGGCTCGCGTAGTTGGAGAAGGGCACGTCGTTGTCCTGCGCGAACTTCTCCACGTTCTCCTGGTCGATCATGATGATCACGGTGAGGTAGGCGCGCTGGTCGCCGATCACCACCGCGTCGGTGATGTAGGGGGAGAACTTCAGCTCGTTCTCGAATTCGCTGGGCGTGATGTTCTTGCCGCCGGCCGTGATGATGATGTCCTTCATGCGGTCGGTGATGCGGAAGAAACCCTCGTCGTCCACGCCGCCGACGTCGCCGGTGCGCAGCCAGCCGTCCGGCGTGAAGGTCTCGGCGGTCTTCTCCGGCTGGTTCAGGTAGCCCATGAAGACGTTCGGCCCCTTGACCTGGATCTCGCCGGTGGCGGGGTCGATGCGCACCTGGTTGTAGCTGGCCGCCGGGCCGATCGAGCCGGGCTTGATCCGGCTCGCGGGAATGCCGGTGGCGGCGCCGCAGGTCTCGGTCATGCCCCACACCTCCAGCATCGGCACGCCCAGCGCCAGGTACCACTTCACCAGCTCGGGCGAGATCGGCGCCGCGCCGGTCACCAGGAAGCGGGCGCGGTCGATGCCGATCAGCTTGCGCACGTTGGACAGCGCCAGCCAGTTGGCCACCAGGTAGCGCAGCTTCAGGCCGGCGCCCACCGGCTGGCCGGCGAGCACCTGCTGCGCGATCCGCGTGCCCACGCCGATGCCCCAGGCGTACACCGCCTGCTGCAGGCGGCTGGCCTCCTTCAGGCCGATCATCACGCCGGAATAGAACTTCTCCCAGACGCGCGGCACCGCGGTGAACACGGTGGGTGCGATCTCGCGCACGTTCTCCGGCACCGTCTCCGGGTTCTCCACGAAATTGAGCTTCGAGCCCGTGTAGAGCGCGAAGTACTCGCCGCCCAGCCGCTCGGCGATGTGGCACAGGGGCAGGAAGCACATGCACTCGTCGCTGTCGTCGCGCGCGATCAGCGTGTTGTAGCCGCGCACGGTGTACACCAGGCCGTGGTGCGAATGCATGGCGCCCTTGGGCTTGCCGGTGGTGCCGGAGGTGTAGACCAGGATCGCGAGGTCCTCGGGCCTCACCTGCTGCACGCGCTGCATCACCGCGTCGGGGTGCTGCGCGTTGTACTCGCGGCCGCGCCGGCGCAGTTCGTCCAGGCTCATGACCATGGGGTCGTCCAGGTCGCGCAGGCCTTCCATGTCGAACACGACGATCTGGCGCAGGCGCGGCAGCTGCCCGCGCACTTCCAGGGCCTTGTCCAGCTGTTCGTCGTCCTCGACGAACAGGATGCTGGTGCCGGAGTCCTCGCACAGGTACTGCACCTGCGTGGCGGCGTCGGTGGGGTAGATGCCGTTGGACACGCCCGCGCAGGACAGCACGGCGAGGTCGGCCAGCACCCATTCGATCACGGTGTTCGACAGGATCGAGGCGGTGTCGCGCGGCGCGAAGTCCAGCGACAGCAGGCCGCCGGCGATCTCGCGCACCGCCTCCCCGGTCTGCGTCCAGCTCCAGCTGCGCCAGATGCCGAGCTCCTTCTGGCGCATCCACACCTGCGGGCCGCGTTGGGCCACGCCGTTCCAGAACATGGCGGGAACGGTGTCGCCCTCGAGCACCACGCGGGTCTCGGGCCGGATGTGGCTGAGGTCCCAGAGCTTTCTCATGCTACCTCCACGTCTTCTTCTTCTTCCACCTGCGCTCGCCCCGCACCCCGGCCTCCTTCATGCCCAGGTAGAACTCCTTGATGTCTTCCTTCTCGCGCAGCCGCGCGCAGGTGTCTTCCATCACGATGCGGCCGTTCTCCAGCACGTAGCCGTAGTCGGCGGCGTTCAGGGCCATGTTCGCGTTTTGCTCCACCAGCAGGATGGTGGTGCCGCGCTCGCGGTTGATGCGCACCACGATCTCGAAGATTTCCCGGGTCAGCTTGGGCGACAGGCCCAGGCTCGGCTCGTCCAGCAGGATCAGGTCGGGCGCGGCCATCAGGGCGCGCGAGATCGCCAGCATCTGCTGCTGGCCGCCGGACAGCAGGCCGGCGTCCTGCGCCGCGCGTTCCTTCAGGATCGGGAAGTACCGGTAGACCGCCTCCATGTCGCGGGCCACGCCTTCGCGGTCCTTGCGGGTGTAGGCGCCCATCAGCAGGTTGTCGTGCACCGACAGCAGCGGGAACACCTCGCGGCCCTCCGGCACGTGCGACAGGCCCTGCTGCACGATGTAGGCGGGATCGCGCGCGGTGATGTCCTGGCCCTTGAACTCGATGCTGCCCTTGCGCGGGTCGATGATCCCGGAGATGGTCTTCAGGATGGTGGACTTGCCGGCGCCGTTGGAGCCGAGCACGGTGGCGATCTCGCCGCGCCGCACCTGCAGGCTGACGCCGCGGATCGCCTTGATCGGGCCGTAGGCGCTCTCCACGTTGGACAGCTTGAGCACGGGCAGGTCGCTCACGGCAGGGGGATTGGTACTCATGGCCGGACTTCCTCGCTCCCACGCCTCAGCCCCGACACATCCTCGATGCTCCCCAGGTACGCCTCGATCACCCCCGGATGCTCCTGCACCTCGCGCGGCGTGCCCGTGGCCAGCACCTCGCCCTGGTTCATGGCCAGCACCCGGTCGGACACCTTGGACACCAGCGTCATGTCGTGCTCCACCATCAGCACGGTGATGCCGAGTTCGTGCTGGATGTCCTGGATCCAGAAGGCCATGTCCTCCGTCTCCTCCACGTTCAGGCCGGAGGAGGGCTCGTCCAGCAGCAGCAGCTTGGGCTCGGTGCACAGCGCCCGCGCCAGCTCCACCACCTTGCGCACGCCGTAGGGCAGGCCGGCCACCATGGAGTCGCGGTGGTGCTGCAGGTCCAGCAGCTCGATCACCCGTTCCACCTTCTCCCGCGCCGCGATCTCGGCGGCGCGCACCTTGGGCGTGAAGAACATGTCGGCGAACCACCCCGTCCTGCGGTGCGTGTGGCGGCCGATCAGCAGGTTGTGCAGCACCGAGGCGTGCTCGAACAGCTCGATGTTCTGGAAGGTGCGGGCGATGCCCAGCGAGGCGATGCGGTGCGGCGGCTGCGCGGTGAGCGGCAGTCCCTCGAAGGCAATGCTGCCGGTGGTCGGGTTGTAGATCCGGCTGATCAGGTTGAACACCGTCGTCTTGCCGGCGCCGTTCGGGCCGATGAGGGTGAAGACCTCGCCGCGCCGGACGTCGAAGCTCACGTTGTTGACCGCCAGCACGCCGCCGAAGCGCACGCTGAGGTTCTGTGCGGAAAGGAGGACGTCGTCGTTCATCGCAGCCGGTCCGATTTCTGGAAGGACTTCTGCCGCTTGAACAGGCCCTTGCGGTAGAACGGGAACAGCTGCAGGTAGGTGCGGACCTTCAGCCACCGCCCGTACAGGCCCAGCGGCTCGAACAGCACGAAGCCCACCAGCACCGCGCCGTAGATCACGGCCTTGAGGCCCGGCGCCTGGCCGATCGCCTGCGGCAGGTAGTCCTTCACCGCGCTGATCGCCTGCGGCAGGCCGATCAGGAAGATCGCGCCCAGGAAGGCGCCGTGGATGGAGCCCAGCCCGCCGATCACCACCATCAGCAGCAGGTCGATCGACTGGATGATGTTGAACTGGTCGGGCGACAGGAAGCGGATCTGGTGCGCGTACAGCGCGCCGCCGATGCCGGCCAGCGCGGCCGAGATCGCGAAGCTCAGGGTCTTGTAGCGCGCCAGGTGGATGCCCATGCTCTGCGCCGAGATCTCGGAGTCGCGGATGGCGACGAAGGCGCGGCCGGTCGGCGAGCGCAGCAGGTTCAGGCAGGCGAGCGTCGCCAGGATCGCGATCACCAGGCACACGAAGTAGAAGGAGGTGCCGGTGTCGGCCGTCCAGCCGAACATCTTCACCGCGCCCACCGTCTTGCCCGCGTTGCCGCCGGTGACGCTCTCCCAGCGCGCGAACACTTCCTCGACGATGAAGCCGAAGGACAGGGTGGCGATGCCCAGGTAGATGCCCTTCACGCGCAGCGCGGGCAGCCCCACCACGATGCCCACCGCCGCCGACAGGCCGGCGCCCACCAGCAGTGCCAGCGGGAAGGGCCAGCCCATGCCGGTGAGCACCGCCTGCGCATAGGCGCCCACGCCGAAGAAGGCCGCGTGGCCGATGGAGAACAGGCCGGTGAAGCCCGCCAGCAGCATCAGCCCGAGGCCGACGATGCCGTAGATCAGGATGAAGGTCAGCTGCGCCAGCAGGTATTCGGGCAGCAGCAGCGGCGCCGCCAGGAGCAGGGCCACGAGCAGCCCGTACCAGAACAGGTGGCCGGCATGCTTGGCGAGCTTGATGTCCTGGTCGTAGTCGGTCTTGAAGATGAAGCGCATGTTCAGACCTTCTTGCGCAGCTTCTCGCCGAACAATCCGTTGGGCATGACGACCAGCATGACCAGCACCACGATGTAGGCGGCGATGTCCTTGAAGCCTTCGGGCAGGTAGAAGCCCGAGAGCGACTCCACCACGCCGATGATCAGCCCGCCGACGATGGCGCCCGGCAGGCTGCCGAAGCCGCCGACCACCGCCGCCGGGAAGGCCTTCAGGCCGATGAAGCCCATGTTGGCGTGGACGAAGGTGATGGGCGCCAGCAGCAGGCCGGCGATGGCCGCGACCGCGGCCGCCAGGCCCCACACCAGGCTGTTGAGGCGCTTGACCGGGATGCCCATGTAGTAGGCCGCCAGCTGGTTCTGCGACGCGGCCTGCATCGCGATGCCCACCTTGCTGTAGCGGAAGACCGTGTAGAGCACGCCGCAAAGGGCGGCGGTGGCGGCGATGACCACCATCTGCTCCACGTTGAGCACCAGGCCGCCCACGTTCCACACCTGGTCCTTGTAGGGGACGGGAAGGGTGTGCGTCTCGGTGCCGATGGCGGGGATCATGGTGATCAGGCCGCGCGCGACGTAGCCGATGCCGATGGTGAGCATCACGATGGAGAACGCGGGCTGCCCCAGGATGGGGCGGATCACGATGGTCTCGAGCAGCAGGCCGAACAGCGCCATCGCCGCGATCGCGCTGACCACCGCCAGCCAGAAGGGAAAGCCCATCATGGTCATGGCGGCCAGGCCGAAGAAGGCGCCCAGCATCATGAGTTCGCCCTGGGCGAAGCTCACGGTCTCGGTCGCCTTGTAGATCAGGACGAAACCCAACGCGATCAGCCCGTAGATGCATCCCTGTGCGATGCCGCTGATCACCAGTTGCAGGAATTGCACGCGAATCCCTCTTCTTATGGTGGCGACCGTTATAGCGGTGCCGGGCCCCGGGCGAAACAGGGTTGCCCCGTAGAGCTGTCGCGCAGCGGACGCGCGGGGCCGTGGTGTGTAATGGCCGGATGGACAGCACCGTGCACGTCGAGCAACTCGGCGCCGTCACCGTCGTCACGCTGGACCGCGCGCAGGCGCGCAACGCGGTGGACGGCGAAACGGCGCGCCGCCTGTACGAAGCCTTCGTCAGCTTCGATGAAGACAGGGACGCGCGCGTCGCCGTCTTCCACGGCTGGGACCTGCAGGCCGGCGCCCGGATGGCGCGGCAGGGCGGCGCGGCCTCGGTGCTGGGCGGCCTGGACTTCGATCCCGCGCAGGGGCGGGCGCCGGGCCCGATGGGCCCCACGCGCCTGCTGCTGTCCAAGCCCGTGATCGCCGCGGTGAGCGGCGCCGCCGTGGCCGGCGGGATGGAGCTGGCGCTGTGGTGCGACCTGCGGGTGATGGAGGAGGACGCGTATTTCGGCGTCTACTGCCGCCGCTTCGGGGTGCCGTTGATCGACGGCGGCACCGTGCGGCTGCCGCGGCTGGTGGGCATGGGGCATGCGATGGACCTCATCCTCACCGGGCGGAAGGTGGAGGCGGACGAGGCCCTGCGCATCGGCCTGGCCAACCGGGTGGTGCCGCGCGGGACCGCGCGCGAGGCGGCGATCGTGCTGGCGGAGCAGTTGGCGAAGTTTCCGCAGGAGACGATGCGCGCGGACCGCCTGAATGCGTACGAGCAGTGGGGCAAGGGCTTGCCCGAGGCGCTGCACGCGGAGTGGGAGCGCAGCAAGGCGCGGATCGCGGACGGGCTCGAAGGCGCCGCCCGGTTCGCCGCTGGCGAAGGGCGGCACGGAAAGTTCTAGGCGCGCCTGTCGCGGTTCGGCTTCGCGCTCACCACGACCTACAAGCGTCGCGCCGCCCCGTAGGTCGTGGTGAGCGCGCGCAGCGCCCGAACCGCGACACCGCAACGACAAGCCCCAGGCGTCCCGGCGCCCCGTAGGTCGTGGTGAGCGCGCGCAGCGCCCGAACCGCGACACCTCAGCGCTTCACCGGCCGCGGCTTCCCGTTCTCGTCGATCGCCACGTAGGTCAGCGTCGCCTGCGTCACCTTGCAGTACTCGCCCTGCGCGCGGAAGCTTTCCGAATACACCTCCACGTCCACCGTGATCGAGGTGTTGCCGATGCGGTTGACCGACGCGTAGAAGCTCAGGATGTCGCCCACCCGCACCGGTTGCTTGAAGATGAACTCCTTCACCGCCACCGTGGCCATGCGGCCGCGGATGATGCGCGCGGGGATCACCGAGCCGGCCAGGTCGACCTGGGCCATGACCCAGCCGCCGAAGATGTCGCCGTTGCCGTTGGTGTCCGCCGGCATGGGGATCACCTTGAGCACCAGCTCCTTGTCGGTCGGGGGCGCGGCGGGGCCATGGGGGGCGGCGGCACTTTGGTTTTCGGACATGGGCACAATCTGTGGAAGCTACCCAACCGATTGTCCTCCATGCGCCGCGGCGGCGAACTGTCCTCCTCCCCCCTCCCCGTGCCGGCCTCGGCGGCCGAGCGCAAGGCCGCGGGCCGCTCCGACTGGAGCACCCTCAGGCGCCTGTTCCCCTACCTCTGGCAGTACAAGGGGCGGGTGCTGGCGGCGCTGGCCTTCATGGTGGCCGCCAAGGTCGCCAACGTCAGCGTGCCGCTGCTGCTCAAGGAGCTGGTCGACGCCATGGACCTCAAGCCCGGCGACGCCAGCGCCGTGCTGGTGGTGCCGCTGGGGCTGCTGGTGGGCTACGGCCTGCTGCGCCTGTCCACCACGTTGTTCACGGAGCTGCGCGAGCTGGTGTTCGCCAAGGCCACGCACGGCGCGGCGCGCAGCATCGCGCTGGAGACCTTCCGCCACCTGCACGCGCTGTCGCTGCGCTTCCACCTGGAGCGCCAGACCGGCGGCATGACGCGCGACATCGAGCGCGGCGTGCGCGGCATCGAGTCGCTGATCTCGTATTCCCTCTACAGCATCGTGCCGACGCTGATCGAGGTGGCCATGGTGCTGACCATCCTGGCGGTGAAGTTCGACGCCTGGTTCGCGTGGATCACGATCGCGGCGCTGGTGCTCTACATCGTGTTCACGGTGGTGGTGACCGAATGGCGCACCCAGTTCCGGCGCGAGGCCAACGAGTTCGATTCGGCCGCCCACACCAAGGCCGTGGACTCGCTGCTGAACTACGAGACGGTCAAGTACTTCAACAACGAGGAGTTCGAGGCGGGCCGCTACGACCAGAGCCTGGAACGCCTGCGCCGCGCCCGCCTGAAGAGCCAGACCACGCTGTCGATGCTCAACACCGGCCAGCAGCTGATCATCGCCGCCGGCCTGGTGCTCATGCTCTGGCGCGCCACCCAGGGCGTGGTGGACGGCCGCATGACGCTGGGCGACCTGGTGATGATCAACGCCTTCATGATCCAGCTGTACATCCCGCTGAACTTCCTGGGCGTGCTGTACCGCGAGATCAAGCAGAGCCTGACCGACCTGGACAAGATGTTCACTCTGATGGAGCGCGAGCGCGAGGTCGCCGACCGGCCCGGTGCCCTTCCTCTGCCGCTGCCGCATGCGGGAGCGGGCCGGGGCGAGGGCGTGTCCGACTGGACGGTGCGCTTCGAGCACGTGCACTTCGCCTATGAGCCCGCGCGGCAGATCCTGCACGACGTCAGCTTCGAGATCCCGGCGGGCAAGACGGTCGCCGTGGTGGGCCCGTCCGGCTCGGGCAAGTCCACGCTCGCCCGCCTGCTGTACCGCTTCTACGACGTGCAGCAGGGCCGCATCACCATTGCCGGCCAGGACGTGCGCGAGGTCACGCAGTCCAGCGTGCGCCAGGCCATCGGCATCGTGCCGCAGGACACGGTGCTGTTCAACGACACCGTGGAATACAACATCGCCTACGGCCGCCCCGGCGCCACCCGCGCCGAGGTGGAGGAGGCGGCGCGCGCCGCCCGCATCCACGGCTTCATCGAATCGACGCCCCGGGGCTACCAGACCATGGTGGGCGAGCGCGGCCTGAAGCTGTCCGGCGGCGAGAAACAGCGGGTGGCGATCGCGCGCACGCTGCTGAAGGACCCGCCCATCCTGATCTTCGACGAGGCCACGTCGGCCCTGGACAGCGCCAACGAGCGCGCCATCCAGGCGGAGCTCAGAAGCGCGGCGCAGAACAAGACCACGCTGGTGATCGCCCACCGGCTGTCCACGGTGGTGGACGCGCACGAGATCCTGGTGATGGAGCTCGGGCGCATCATCGAGCGCGGCACGCACCAGCAGCTGCTGGCCAGGGGCGGCCGCTATGCCGACATGTGGGCCCTGCAGCAGAGCGCCGAGGGCGAGCGCTTCGCCGACGTGATCGGGATGTGATGGCCGCCAACGAGGACACCGGCGAATTCGCCGAATACATCGCGCACGAGGAATTCCGCGCCGGGCTGCCGGCCGGGCGCTTCCGCGTGGTCGTCGACCCGAAGCTGGCGCGCCGCTACGTCGCGCAGCGGCTGATGCTGGTCGTGTTCGTGATGCCGATCATCGGCGTGGGGCTGGCGCTGGCGCTGACCGGCCGCACCTGGCCGGGCGCGCTGCTGG
>JALHLO010000118.1 GCA_022844525.1 Ramlibacter sp. | reverse complement strand
CGTGGCCGCTGTGGCCGCCCAGTCCGCCGATGGCGGCCTTGAGGTTGCTTTCCGCATCGATCAGGAAGTTGGCCGAAACGACCACCTGCTCGCCTTGTCGCACGCCTTCGAGCACCTGAATGTAGTTCTCGCCGCGTGCACCGAGCTTGACTTCGCGAGGTTCGAAGCGACCCTCGCTCGGCTGCACGAGCACGATCCGGCGGGTGCCGGTATCGATCACCGCGGAGTCCGGCACCGCGAGCACCGGGCGCGGGTCGCCGGCCGGCAATTCAACTTGGGCGAACATGGACGGCTTCAGTAGTTGCCCCGGGTTCGGCAATTCGATGCGGACCGGCACGGTACGCGTTTCCGCCTTTAGCGTCGGGTACACATAGGTCACCGTGCCGCTGAACGCCCGTTCCGGATAGGCGGTGATGCGGACCGTGGCCCTGGCTCCCGGCTTCATGCTGCCGATGTCCTGCTCGAACACGTCGGCGATCACCCACACGGAGCCCAGATCGGTGACCTGGTACAGCATTTCCCCGGGCATGAAGCGCATGCCTTGCACCGCCTTCTTCTCTGTGACGATGCCGGACACGGGTGAGCGGAAGGTCACGGTGCGGTGGACCTGGCCCGAGCGGGCCAGCGCCTGTACCTGTTCGGCCGGGATGTCCCAGTTGCGCAGGCGCAGCAGGCTCGACTCGGCAAGCTGCTTCATACCCGCGGCGGCGTCCCCGGCCCCTGCGAGCGCCTGCATGCCTTGGGCCGCGATGGCGTACTCCCGCTGCGCGGAAACGAGTTCGGGGCTGTACACCTCGAACAGCGCCTGGCCGCGGCCGACCGGCTGCCCGGTGGCGTTCACGTGCAGTCGCTCGACATAGCCCTCGAATTTGGCGGTCACCGTGTAGATCCGGCGTTCGTCAGGCTCGACACGGCCGCTGGCTCGCACCATGCGTGCCAGCGGGCGCATTGCGGCAGCTTCCGTGCGGACGCCCAGCTTCTGAACCTTGTCGGGGCTGATGCGCAGTTGCGTCGCGCTGCCGGAGCCGCTGTCCTGGTCCTCGCCCGCGTAGACGGGGATGTAATCCATCCCCATCTGATCCTTCTTGGGCGTGGGTGACGTGTCCGGGAGCCCCATGGGGTTGCGGTAGTACAGGATCTTGCGGGCGGCGGGAGCGGAGGCGGAGGTACTGCCGGCATCGGCCGCGGCCTCGTCGTGCGGACGCGTTCCCCACCACTTGCCGGCGACGACGCCGGCGACGGCAACCGTGAGAGCAAGGAGGGTGACGTTGAGATTTTTCACAGGGGATCTCCTAGGGTCCGTTCGATTTCGGCAAGGCGCATCTGCGCATCGACCTGTGCCTTCAGCAGGTCGAGCCTCGCCTTGCGGATTTGTCGTTGTGCCTCGAGAAGGGTGGAGAAGTCCACTTTCCCGCTTTCATACGCTGCGAGCGCGGATTGCAGGACCAGCTCTGACTGCGGCAACTGGCGCGTGGCAATCAGCACCTCGTTGCGGCGCGCCGCCTCGAAACCCGAGAGCTGCTCTTCCACGTCGGCGGCAGCCTGGTTCGCCGCTGCCTCGGCACGCGCGCGTGCTGCTTCCAGCATGGTGGCCGCTTCGCCTTCCTGCGAGCGGCGGGTGGACTGCTGCAGCGGGATGTTCACTTCCAGCATCAGGCCCCAGGTGGTGATGCGCGAGCCCATCTGGGTCGGTGACACGCCGATGTTGAGGTCGGGATAGCGGTTGCGGTATGCCAGATCCCGGTTCGCCTGGGCCGCCTGCACTCTCGCCGCTTCCGCGCGCACACTTGCATTGCCGGCGCGGGCACGTGCGATCAGATCCTGCGCCGCCAGAGGCGCAGCGGGGACGGGCGGCAGCGCTGCAGGATCGGCCAGGGGTGCGCCGGGGGTACGTGCCAGCAGGCCGTTGATCCGCGCCTGCACCTGCCTCTTTTCGTTGGCGATGGAGATCAGTTCCGCGCGCATCGCGGTCTGCTCCAGCTGCGCACGGATGGCGTCCTGTTGCGGCGCGAGTCCGCCGGCGTAGCGGGCCTGCGCGACCTGCTCCAGCCGGACGACCAGGTCGAGCAGCTCGGCGGTGATTCGCTCGTTGCGCGCCGCCAGGAAGTACTGCGCGAACGCCGTCCGCAGCCGCATGGCCTGCTCCGCCCGGACACCGGCGACGCGTGCCTGTGCCTGGTCGGCATCGGCGGCAGCCGCTCCGCGCTTGAGGTCGCGCTTGCCCCAGAACGGCAACTGCTGCATCAGCGTGTACTTCGTTTCCCCGACCTTCGACGGCAGCAGGCTGGGACTGGCCTCATTGCCGTAGTTGTTGATGTTCTCCAGTTCGACCCGCAGCACCGGGTCCGGCAGCGCACCCGCCGGTTGCACGCGCAGGGCCGCGGCATCGGCTTCCAGGCGCATGGAGGCGAGTTCCGGGTTGTGGCTGCGCGCGTACTCGAGCAGCGAGGGAAGGTCGGCACCGAGCGGCTGCTGCTGTGCCGCGGTACCGAACGCGGCTGCGGCGGCCAATACGAGGATGAGGGCGCGCGTGGCCGGCAACGGACGGCGCGAGAGGGGCGACATGACTATTCTCCAACGGGCAAGGCTTGGCGGCTGCGATCGCCGCGGTGAACGCCACGCCATTCGGGCGCGGCAACACGAGTGCGGACCGAATCCCGCTAAAGCGCCAGCCGCAGGAAGACGATGGGTATGCCGGGTCCGCTGCCCTGCCAGGACGGCGGCCACGTGACCTTGAGAGGGTTGCTTGCTACGTTCGGAAGCGTCCAGTCTGCGAGCGGCGCGACCAGGAGGGGCTGCATCGGCGCAGGTGCAGTGATCTCGCTGCTGGCGTCCGCCCTTACTGTCGCGGCCTGTACCGTCGCGCAGCACTCGACCGACTCGTGGTGCGTGTCTGCATGCGTCAGGCAGTTCTGTGCAATGGTGGAGCCGCAGGCGAACAGCCACGCCAGCAGCACGAGTGCCGCGACGTTGCTGATGTGCCTGCGAATCTGGAACATGTGGATTTCTGGATGCTCTCGAGCGATGGTAGGAATGTGCGCGCCGGCGCGCTTGATGCACATCAATCGCCGACGCTCCATCCAGCGCTCCGGACGCACGACGCGAGTGTAGGGCGCGCGACGCAATGTCAATGCGGTGCGCAGATTACGATTTTGTTAGCTTGGGATTGACTTTGACCCACGTCATCAGAAGCGCCAGTGAGGCGGCCTACATTGGATTTACGCGCCTGAGGGTGCGTTGCGGAACAACTCTGAAAGGCTCCAAATGAAAAGACTGATCGCATCCATGCTGGCCGTTATGTTCGCCACTGCCTCGTTCGCAGCCGACGTCGCCAAGCCGGAGACTCCCGGCAGCGCTGCGCCGAAGGCCGCGGCCGAAGCGAAGCACCTGGCGAAGCCCCACGGCACTGACGCATCCGCCAAGCAGCCCGAAGTGCAGACCGCGGGCAGTGCGAAGGCGCAGGCCAAGGCCGAGGCCAAGCACCTGAAGAAGAAGCACGGAAAGGTGAATGATTCGGCCGACAAGCGTCTCGAGAAAGACCACCCGAACCACTGAGACCGCGAGGGGTTGCCGGTCTCTGCCGGCAATTTGAAATGCCCGCTGTCGCGGGCATTTTCTTTGGAGACTGAAAACGAACGCCTTGCTTGTCCTGCTGGGCGCGTTGGTCGCGATAGGCCTGTTCTTCTTCGCGGCCACGCGCGGTGCCCTCGTGGTGCGCCATCTGTCGGGTGCGGCAGTCGACCGCGCGGCGCACGTGTATCCGATCTACTCGAACATGCGCCTGATCAAGCTCGTGGACCACCAGCCGATCATCTCCGCGATTCTGCTGTTTCAGTACGAGCGCCTGGTTTCCCGGATCGTTGCGGACCTGGAGGTTGCCGACCTGAGCGAAAAGAGCGTGCTGATCACGTCCTGCGCATTCGGGAATGTCATTCCGTCCTGCGTCGCGGCCGCGATTCACGCAGGTGCCGGCACGATCGTCATCGCGTACATCAACGCCAACGAGCTCGAGCATGCCCGCAGCAAGCTGGAGCGGCACTCCGGCTGCAGCATCGAGTACGTGAGGCAGGACGCGACCGAGATGAAGCTGCGCGAAGGCTTCGCCCACGCGAACATCATGTTCTTCCTGCTGCACGAGCTGCCGCACGAGCTCAAGCTCTGCGCACTGGATGAGGCCGGTCGCATGTTGGCCAAGGGGGGCAAACTCTATCTTGCCGAATTCCACAAGCCGCGCCCGCTGGTGCTCAGGGGCATGAGCTGGGCCTACTTCAAGGTCTTCGAGCCCCTGGGACTCGCGCTGTGGGACACCCACGATCCGGTTGCCCTCTTGGAGCAGCTGGGCGGCTGGACGCTGCATCGCGAGACTTTATTCTTCGGCAACTTCCAGATCCTCGTGGCTACACGGCGCTGAGATTCGGCTGCGGCCGCGGATGCGCTTTGGCGTTGGCTTCTTGATGCTGCGCAAAGCGGGTGGCGGACCCCAGTGCCAGACTGATCTCTACCTTCAAGGAGCGACATATGGCGGCAACGATGAGGGCAACCGTCTTTGTCGAGCCCGGACGCATAGAGCTTGGCGAGAAGCCGATCCCGCCGGTCGGGCCCCTCGACGCGCTGGTGCGGATCACCACCACCACGATTTGCGGCACCGACATCCACATCCTCAAGGGCGAGTACCCGGTGGCGCCCGGCTTGACGATCGGGCACGAGCCGGTCGGCATCATTGAGAAGCTGGGTTCCGCGGTGCAGGGCTACCAAGAGGGCCAACGCGTGATAGCGGGAGCCATCACGCCCAGCGGCTGGAGCAACGCGTGCCAGTGCGGCGTCTGCTCGCAGGATGGACCGGGCACCCGCCACGGCTGGAAGCCCCTGGGCGGCTGGCGCTTCGGCAACACCATCGACGGCTGCCAGGCTGAGTACGTGCTGGTGCCTGATGCGATGGTCAACCTCGCGCCGGTGCCGGACGGCCTTTCCGATGAGCAGGTCCTGATGTGCCCGGACATCATGTCCACGGGATTCGGTGGCGCTGAAAACGCACGCATCCGCATCGGCGACGTGGTCGCCGTGTTCGCGCAAGGACCGATCGGCCTGTGCGCCGCCGCTGGCGCGCGCCTGGCAGGAGCAAGCGTCGTCATCGGAGTGGACCGGATGGCGGGGCGCCTCGAAGTGGCTCGGCGCATGGGAGTGGACCTGGTGGTGGACGCGAGCCGCCTGGATCCGGTGGAGGAGATCCTCCGCCTGACGCGGGGACGTGGCGTCGATGTCGCGATCGAGGCGCTGGGCACCCAACAGACCTTCGAGGCGGCGTTGCGAGTGCTGAGGCCCGGGGGTACGCTCTCGAGCCTGGGCGTGTATTCGACCGACCTGAAGATCCCGATGGACGCCTTCGCCGCCGGGCTGGGAGACCACAAGATCGTCACCACACTGTGTCCGGGCGGCAAGGAGCGCATGCGTCGCCTGATGTCGGTGGTGGAAAGCGGTCGCGTGGATTTCGGCGGCCTGGTGACGCATCGCTTCAAGCTGGATCAGATCATGTCTGCCTACGATCTGTTCGGCCACCAGCGCGACGGCGTCCTCAAGGTCGCGATTACGCCGTAGGCGTCGACGCCGGATTGGCCGCGGAAGAAGCAGAAAGAATGCCCGCATGCCGGGCGGCTGGCGGGCATTTCACCGAGCAGAGGACCAGGCGGGGGGGGCTTCACCGCCCGGAACTGCCTCACAGCCTGGAAGCGTCTCGCAGCATCCGCTGGTCGGCCGTCTCGCCGGCAGGGGCCCCGTGCTGCTTCTTCAGGTGGATGCCTTCGGACACCGCCTGGGCGGTTTCGCTGCCGGGCGCCTGCGCGTTCACCTGCGGGGCAAGGCTCGAGACTCCGTGGGTCCTCGCCAGGTGAATGGCTTCGGCAACCGCCTTCGGCCCGGAGCTTCCGGGCGTCTCAGGTTCGGCCATCTCGGAAGCGAATGAGACCGAAGCGAACAGGGTGGCAGTGAGCAACACGATGGTGCTCTTGCGCGTGGACATGATGACCTCCAATGACTTGTCGTGGGGTGCCGACCTTCGGGCCGGCAGTGAGAACCCCGTCTCACGTTGTCACTGTAGTTTCCAGGTGCTGACCGCAGCTTGACCCTTGCATTACATTCTCGACCTTTCACCCCACGTGCGCAGCATCCTCTTGCCGTCAGGGCGCCGACCAGCAGGTTGGGCTTGCAGACATGGGACACTCCGGCGCCGAGCGCGGCTTGCGCAGTGAGCAGGTCCATCCTTCCGTGCTGCATTCCCAAGGTGAGATGGATCAAGGTGCATGGGTCTGTTCAACGCGCGTGCATGGCGGTTGTCCGAAGCTCCATGCGGGCCTGCTTCAGCACCGTAACTGCGCCGGAGATCGCCAGGACCCCCATGACGCCGGCGACCGCCAGGTCGGGCCACGCGCTGCCAATACCGAACACGCCCAGCGCAGCGAGCATGACAGCGACATTTCCGATGGCGTCGTTGCGCGAGCAGATCCACACCGAGCGCATGTTGGAGTCGCCCCGGCGGAAGCGAAACAGCATCGCGGCCACGCCGGCGTTCACGATCAAGGCAGCAAAGCCAACGGCTCCCATCGTGACCGGTTCCGGCGTAACGCCAGCCTGCAGGTTGTAGATCGCCTTGCCAAGCACGAACAGGCCGAACGAGCCCATCGTCGCAGCCTTGAACACCGCGGCTTTGGACCGGGTCGAAGCGGCCATCGCAAGTACGGCCAGGGAAATGCCGTAGTTCGCGGCGTCGCCGAAGAAGTCGATGGAATCCGCCATCAGCGACACCGATCCCGACGTCCATGACGCGCCGAGTTCGACGGCAAACATGAATGCATTCAGAACGAGTGCCGCCCAGAGCGCCTTGCGATAGCGCGGGTCGACGCGGGAAGAAACGGCAGGACTGGGAGGGCAGCAGTGGGCAGACATAGTGTGGGTTTCCAGATCGTCCAGAGATTGGAAACCCTGGGGCTCCTACAGGGTCAAGCCTTCCCGTGCACCCCCTTCAGGTGCTGCCCATGCTCCTTCTGAGGGGCATGAGAAGCCTTGGATAGACCTTCCAGGATGCCGCATTGCCGGGCCTCGCGCGCTTCACCACACTGTGCGCGCAGCGCCTTGAGTTCTGCCTCGAGCGCTCGCAGCTCCTGGATTCGGCGGCTGACGTGACCAATGTGCTCGTCGAGCACGGCATTCACGTCACCGCAGCTCTCGTGTGGAGAGTCCTTGAACCCAAGGAGCACGCGCACTTCTTCCAGAGACATGTCCAGCCCCCGGCAGTAGCGGATGAATTGCAAGCGCGCCAGGTGTTCCGCGCGATAGGAGCGGTAGTTCGACTCGGTTCGGGCAGGGGCGGGCAGGAGCCCCTCGCGCTCGTAGTATCGAACCGTCTCAATGCCTGTGCCAGAGGCTGCAGCAAGCTCGCCGATCTTCATGTTGCCTCCGAGGAGCCATTCTAGGGTTGACTCTTGAGCGGCTACAGGGTTTCCAATATGCGTGAGTTTGCTCACCAGCACAGCTGCGGGTGGGCATGGCGTAACCTTGCTCATGGCCTAAGTCGTTGCATGCTGGTCAGTATCAGCCGGCGCCGCAGTGGCAGGAGACGTTCGCAAATGAGACCGCATGGCCAGTCACAGCCGTTGATGTACCTCGACTTCGACGGCACGCTGCATCCGAAGTGTTGCCTCTGGGGCGCCACGGGTCCCTACCTCGAGCCAGCAGGAGGACACAAGCTGTTCGAACACTCGCGTCTTCTTGAAACCATCCTCGGCGAGTACCCAGCCATCCGCCTGGTCTTGCACTCCTTGTGGGTCGAGAAGCTGGGAGTCAATGGGGCGCTCGCCCGCCTGCCAGCGACGCTGAGGCGACGTGTCGTCGGTACGACGCTGGAAGCGCCCGCGCCTCGCCAGCCCTTGATCCAGCTCTCACACGCGGAAAGGATCTTGCTGGATGTGGAAAGGCGCAAGCCGTCGGGGTGGCTGGCGCTGCAGTCGGATAGGGAGGGCTGGCCAGAATCGGCCATGGTGCACCTGCTGAAGACCGATCCGGAGCAGGGGATTGCCCCCGTGCTGGTTCAAGCCTCCCTGCACTCAAGGCTGCTGAACATTTCCCTTCCATCGCGCTGAGCGCGCGTTTACACTCCGGCTCCAATGCATCGCTGGTTCGCCATCCTCCTTCTTGTACTGCTTTCCCTGCAATCCCTCTGGGTTGCCGCTGCGCCGTACTGCGCCCATGAGGAGAACCCGGTCAGCATGCACATCGGGCACCACACGCATCAGCATCAGGGCGACCAGCTCGACGACGACAGCGCTGGTGGGCTCGGGACCCTGCATTCCGATTGCAACGTGTGTCACGGGGCGGGGGGCGTGGTTCCCGCGCAAGTGATCGCTTCCGCTGCTGTTGGTCCCTCCGATCTCGCGGCATCCTGGCCACGGGCGCTGCCCACTCCACCCATCCCCCAGCCTGACCGCCCCAATTGGGCACGCCGCGCCTGACGGCGAGGCGGATCTGGCACCCCTTCATTGACGCCCGGCGCATTCGCGCCGCAAGCGTGCCTCGCCGATTCCCCATGAACGCTTTTGGAGAATCGGATGTTCGCATTCAAGAGCACGACCGCGGCGTGGCTGCTGGCAGCCGGGGCGGCGTGCATGCCGCAGCTCGCGTTTGCGCAGACCGGGGCCGGGGGCCCTGCGGCAACGCTGCGCGAAGCTTTCGAGGCAGCGTGGGAGCGGCAGCCTGAGGCCCGCGCGGGGGCGGCCCGGCGCCAAGCCGCCGAGGCGGGCCGGTCCGCTGCGCGGCGACTCACGGCCGAGCCTGCTGCGCTGGAAGCGCAGGCGAAGACTGGAAGGTCAGGTTCGGGCGGGCGCGAATACGAGGCGGCCATCGCTTTCTCCCTGTGGCTACCGGGCGAGCGCACGCGATCGGCAAGGCTGGCAGATGCACAGCTCGAAGAGGTGGACCTGCGGGTCCGTGCCGCGCAGCTGAAGCTCGCCGGAACCGTGCGGGACGCCTGGTGGGCGCTGAAGCGCACCGAGGTGGAGCTTGCCGCCGCACGGGAAAGGCTCGCGAGCGCGCAGCAGCTCGCGGCTGATGTGAGTCGCCGCGCGCGGGCCGGCGACCTGGCCCGGGCCGACCAGCATCAGGCGGAGTCTGCGGTGGCGCATGCGGAAGCAACAGTCGCCGAAGTGGGCTCCGCCCGGGCTGCGGCGGAAGGAGCGCTGCGGGCGCTCGTGCTGGCGGAGCCGGCGCGCGATGCACCGGCGGTTTCCGAGCCGGTGCCGCTTCCGAGCAATGTGCCGGACCACCCCGCGGTGGCCGAAGCGCGCGGCAGGGCGTTGGTAGCCAGGCGCACCATGGAGCTGTCTTCTGTGCAGCGCGGCGCGAACCCGGAGCTCACGATCGGTGCGTCTCGCGAGACCGGTGGGTCCGGGGAGCCTTCGGTCCGGTCGCTCATCGTGGGCATCCGGGTGCCCTTCGGGGGCGGGCCGCGCCAGGATGCACGTGTGGCTACGGCACAAGCCGACGCGCTGGAGGCAGAGGCGGCCGCCGAGATCGAACAGAACCGCGTGGCAACCGAGGCTGAGTCGGCACGTCTGCGGCTGCAGGCATCTCAGGTGCAGTTGCAGGCCGCGGAACGGCGCGCCCGCCTGGCCGCCGAGACGCGCGGCTTCTACGACAAGTCATTCCGCCTCGGCGAGTCCGACCTGCCGACGCGCTTGCGCGTGGAGCTGGAGGCTGCAGAAGCCCAGCGCACGCTTGTGAAGAGCCGAATCGAAGCGGCCGCTGCGGTGTCGCAGCTGCGCCAGGCCCTCGGCCTGCTGCCCGAATGAACAGGACAAGCAATGAAACCCATCCTATTGACCGTGTCGATCGTGGCGATCGTGGCGGTGCTGCTATCGCCGGCAAAGGCCGAAGAAGGCCATGACCACGATGCGCCTGCAGCAGCTGGAGGGCCCGCGTTGCCGCGGTTCTCTGCCGTGTCCGAATCCTTTGAGCTGGTTGGCGTGGTGAACGGCAAGCAGCTCGCCCTCTATCTGGACCGGTTCGACGACAACAGCCCGGTTCCCGGCGCGAAGCTGGAGCTCGAGGTCGGAGGCAAGAAGGTGCCTGTGTCTGTCCACGCACCTGGGGAGTACGAGGCGACGCTGGCAGAAGAACTCAAGCCGGGAGTGACGCCGGTGACCGTGCTGCTGGAGGTCAAGGGCGAGACCGACCTCCTCGCAAGCGAAATCGATCTCCACCAGGATGAACGCGCTGGAGCCGGCGGTGCCGGTTGGCTACGGTACCTGGCGTGGGGCGCCGGTGCCGTCGTCGCCGCCCTTGTCGCCGCGGCTGCCTTCAAGAAGCTCAAGTCCCGCCGCACCGTTGGAGGCGCAGCATGAAAGTCCGAGTTCTCCTGATCGCTGTGGCCTTCGCCGCGCTCGGGCACTCCTGGGCGGGTGAGGGCCACAACCACGGAGAGGCTTCCGCTCCGGCGAATGGCAACGGTCCGCAGCGCCTGGCCGACGGGAGTGTCTTCCTCCCGAAACCAGCGCAACACCAGCTTTCCATCCGGACCACGGTTGCCAGGGCGGGCGAGCTGGGTCGCACGATCGAGCTCGCCGGCCGGGTCGCCATGGACCCGAATGCGGGCGGAAAGGTGCAGTCCACCATCGCCGGCCGCATCGAGGCACACGCGGGCGGACTGCCGGCACTGGGCCAGAGCGTTCGCAAGGGTCAGGTCCTCGCCTACGTCGTTGCTTCGGCGGCTCCCATGGAGCGCTCGAACCAGGCCGCACAGCTCGCGGAACTTCAGGCAGCGCGTGCATTGGCAGCCAAGCGGCTGGCGAGGCTGCGCGAACTGAGTGACACCGTGCCGCGCAAGGACATCGAGGCCGCGGAGTCCGAGCTTGCCAGTCTCGGCGCACGGGCGAGCGCTGTATCCGGCGGGCTTGGTGCGCGAGAGGCACTCGTCGCGCCCTTGAGCGGCGTCATCGCTGCGTCCAACGTGGTCCTCGGGCAGGTGATCGATGCCCGGGAACTCGCGTTCGAAGTCGTGGACCCGACGCGGCTTGCCATCGAGGCGACCACCTTCGATCCGGAACTGGCCGCCAACATCGGAAATGCGTCGATGCCGGTGGGGAGCGAGAGCGTGCCGCTGCGGTTCACGGGCGCTGCCCGGAGCATGCGAGACCAGGCGCTCCCTCTCACGTTCAGGGCCCAAGGGGCGGCGCTCGCGCGCCTTGCCGTGGGGCAGCCCGTCAAGGTATTCGTCCACACCCGCTCGTTCGTGCGGGGATTCCCGCTGCCATCCGCGGCCGTCATGAAGAACCCGTCCAACCAGAACATCGTCTGGGTCAAGACGGCGCCCGAGAAATTCGAACCGCGCATCGTCACCGTGGAGCCACTGGACGGGGTGAACGTGGCCGTGACTCAAGGGCTGAAAGTGGCGGACCGCGTGGTGACCCAGGGCGCCACCCTGGTCAACCAGGTTCGCTGAGGGAGCAAACGGATGTTCAAGTGGCTCCTGGCCAGCAGCCTTGCCAACCGGCTGCTGGTACTCATTGCAAGCGCCGTGGTGATGGCCTACGGCGCGTGGACGCTGGCTCAGACGCCCGTGGACGTGTTCCCGGACCTGAACAAGCCTACGGTGACCATCATGACCGAGGCCGGCGGCATGGCACCCGAAGAGGTC
>JALHLO010000117.1 GCA_022844525.1 Ramlibacter sp. | reverse complement strand
CCTGTTCCTGCGCGGCGACCATGCCGCTGGTGGCGCCCTGGATCAGCTTGGCCGCCTGTTCGCGGATCGCATCCATGTGTTCCTTGCCGACGTCGGTCAGCAGCACGAACTTCCAGGCATCCTCGTTGCCCTGCTTGCGCATGCGCACGGACAGGTCCATCTCCGCCAGCTTGCGCTGCACGTTGCGGGCGAGCTGGCTGACGGTCGCCGAGTCCGCCGCCTCGGGCGGATAGCTCCGGCGCAGGCCGTCGAGGTCCTGGCTGATCTCCACCGCCGCGGCGTTGTACGGCTCGAGGTAGCGCGGGTCGCCGGTCAGCAGGTAGCCGCGCGAGCCCGTCTCGGCATCGAGCACGTGCTGCAGCAGGCGGTTCACCTGGTTGCGCGTGTTCGTGTATTCCTCGATGCGGTCGAGCGCGCGGCTGGACTGGCTGTAGCCGGTTTCGTTGATACCGATGAGCACGAGTGCGGCCAGCAACGCAAGGATGAGGCTTATCGCACCTCGTGACGAGGCGAAAGATGACAGCAGTTTCACCCTAAAGGCTCATCGATGTGAATAAAATCCGCGCACGTCATGACTCAAGGGTAGGCCATTTCCATCCGGAAGTGGGGCACAATGAAACAGCTTGGCGTTAAAGGTGAAGCATGATCAAAGTGGGCATTGTGGACGACCACGCCATCGTGCGGTCGGGGCTCAAACAGTTCTTTTCGGAGCAGGTCGACCTGCGCGTCGTGGGTGAAGCCTCCAGCGGCCGCGAGGCGATCGATCTCGTTCGCACCACGGAAATGGATGTCCTCGTCATGGATCTGTCCATGCCGGGGCAGAGCGGTATCGATGCGCTGGGCATGATCCGCGCGAAAGCGCCGGATGTCGGCATCCTGATCCTCTCGGGTTACCCCGAAGAGCATTACGCGATGAACCTGATCCGCCAGGGCGCCAGCGGCTACCTGAACAAGGAATGCGAACCGATGGAGATCGTCAACGCGATCCGCACGATCGCGCTCGGCCGCCGCTACATCTCTCCGGCCGTGGCCGAACTGCTCGCGCAGCAGCTCAATCGCAAGGAAGGCGGCGCGCCGCACGAGCAGCTGTCCGAACGGGAGTTCCAGGTGTTCCTGAAGCTGGCCAAGGGCGAGACCGCCGGCGACATCGCCAAGGCGCTGTCGCTCTCGGTCAAGACCGTCAGCACGTACCGCACGCGCCTGATGGAGAAGATGAACCTCTCCTCCAACAGCGACCTCACGTACTACGCGCTGAAGAACAAGCTGATCGACTGACCGGCAGGCAGGGCGCCGCAGTGCCGCGCACCGCGCCCGTGCGCGGCGCCGGCACGTCCCGCTAGGGACGACCGCCCAGCGCCAGGCAATAGTCGACGAGCGCATCGATCTCGTTGGACTTGTCGAACACCGCGTCGGCCCCGAGGTTCGCGCAGCGCTTGCGCATGTCGGGCGTCGCGTAGTTGCTCAGGACCACCACCCGCTGTTCGCGTCCGCGGTCCTGGCAGGCCTCGAGCACGCCGAGGCCGCTGCCTTGCCTGAGGAACAGGTCCACGATCACGAGGTCCCACTGGCCGCGATGGCCGGTGATCCAGCTGCGGGCCTCGTTCTCCGTCTCGGCCCAGCCGAGCGAACGCACCGAAGCCAGCTCCTCCAGGGTGTCGACCAGGTTCTCGCGGATGGTCGCGTTGTCTTCGACGATGTAGGTTCGCAGTTCCACTGGGTGTGGTGTGTTCTGGCGCGTCCCGCGGGCCGCCGGTCCCCTCTGACCGCGCGCCGATTGTGCCAGTGGGCCCTCGGGCCAAAGGTAGGATGATTCCTACGCTCCGGGTGTAGGCACGGGATGACAACCAGCGCGGCAGTAGGCCGACTGACAGGCTCTCGCGGCGCCGGGACACTGCTTCCCAGGGCAAGGCAGTTCCCGCCCACTCCAGCCATGAAACTCATGCTCCAGTCCACGATGGTCTTCCTCGGCACGCTGATCGCCGCGGCGCTGGTCGCGCTCGGCGAGCCCGCCGCCGCGGAAGTGCAGATGGTGGTGCAGACGCCGCCCGCCGAAATGGTCGTCAGCCTGCTCGGGCTGTCCCACTGAGGCTCAGGCCGCGCGCGGGCCGCACACGCTGCAGGCCGGGTCGCGCCGCACGCGCATTTCGTTCCATTCCATGGTCCGGCCGTCCAGCATCTGCAGGCGGCCCGCCAGCGAAGTCCCCACCCCCGTGAGCAGGCGCAGGGCCTCGGACGCCTGCATCGCGCCGATGATGCCCACCAGCGGCGCGAACACGCCCATGGTGGCGCAGCGCGTCTCCTCCAGGTCCTGGTCCGGCGGGAACACGCAGGCATAGCAGGGACTGTCGGCCCGCCGCGGGTCGAACACGCTGACCTGGCCGTCGAAGCGGATGGCGGCACCGGAGACCAGCGGCTTGCCGTGCGCGACGCAGGCGCGGTTGATCGCGTGGCGCGTGGCGAAGTTGTCGCAACAGTCCAGGACGACGTCGGCCGCCGGCACCAGTTCGTCGAGCGCCTGCGCATCGGCCTTCAGCACCAGGGGCCGCACGAACACATCGGGGTTGATCGCGGCGATCGCCTCGCGCGCGGACTCCGCTTTCGGGCTGCCGACGCGCGCGAGGTTGTGCGCGATCTGGCGCTGCAGGTTGGTGAGGTCCACGGCGTCGTGGTCCACCAGGGTGATGCGGCCGACGCCGGCCGTGCCCAGGTAGAGCGCCACCGGGGAGCCGAGGCCGCCCGCGCCGATCACCAGCGCGTGCGATTCGAGCAGGCGCTGCTGTCCTTCGACACCCACCTCATCGAGCAGGATGTGCCGTGAATACCGAAGCAGCTGGTCGTCCGTCATGCAGGGATTCTCACTTGAAAAAGTCGTACCGACTTTTTCAAGTGGCCTGATCAGTGTGAGGAAGCCCGGCGGAGCCGGATCTTCCTCACAGGTGGGACCGCGCTGCATGATATTCCGCGCGGTCCTCGAAACGAAAACGCGGCCCCGAGGGCCGCGTTTTCATCGACCGAAGGAAATCAGTTCTCCTTCTTCTCTTCCTTGTTCTCCACGACCTGGGTCTTGGAGACGGCCACCGGGCGGCCCTTCAGCTGGTTGAGGGCCTGCGCGAGCTGGAAGTCCTTGTCGGAGCCGAACTCCGGCATCTTGCGGTCGGACGGGCCCTTCTTGGCTTCTTCCTCGGCGCGCTTGCGGGCTTCCTCGCGGGCCTTCTCGCGGGCGGGGTCCTTGACCTCCGGGCCCTGGCCGCTGCCGAGGTGCTTGTCCAGGTCCGCTTCACGGGTGCGCAGCACGGAGAAGACGTTGCCTTCCTCGCTCTCGTCCACCATGACGTCCGGCACGATGCCCTTCGCCTGGATCGACTTGCCGCTGGGCGTGTAGTAGCGCGCCGTGGTCAGCTTCAGGCCCGTGTCCGGGCCCAGCGGGCGGACCGTCTGCACGGAGCCCTTGCCGAAGGTCTGGCTGCCCAGCACCGTCGCGCGCTTGTGGTCCTGCAGGGCGCCCGCGACGATCTCGGAGGCGGAGGCGGAGCCTTCGTTCACCAGCACCACCAGCGGCACGTTCTTGATCTGCGCGGGCAGGCGGCGCAGCGGGTCGGAGCCGGCGCGGCGCTGGTAGAACTCCGGCGAGGCCTTGTAGACGAACTTGCTTTCGGGCAACTGGCCGTTGGTGGACGTGACCGTCACGTTTTCCGGCAGGAAGGCCGCCGAGATCGCCACCGCGGAATCCAGCAGGCCGCCCGGGTCGTTGCGCAGGTCCAGGACCAGGCCGCGCATGTTGGGTTCCTGCTTGTACAGCTCGTTGACCTTGTTGACGAAGTCGTCGACGGTGCGTTCCTGGAACTGCGACAGGCGGATCCAGCCGTAGCCCGGCTCGATGACCTTGCCCTTGACGGACTGGGTCTTGATCTCCTCGCGGGTGATCGTCACCGGGAAGGTGCGGTTCTCGTCCTTGCGGTAGATGGTGAGCATCACCTTGGTGTTCGGCTCGCCGCGCATGCGCTTGACGGCTTCCGACAGGGACAGGCCCTTGACCGCGGTCTCGTCGATCTTGGTGATCAGGTCGCCGGTCTTCAGGCCGGCGCGGAAGGCGGGGGAGCCTTCGATCGGGGAGACCACCTTCACCAGGCCGTCTTCCTGCGAGATCTCGATGCCGACGCCGACGAAGCGCCCGGACGTGCCTTCGCGGAATTCCTTGAAGGACTTCTTGTCGAAGTACTGGGAGTGCGGGTCGAGGCTGGCCACCATGCCGGAAATGGCGTCGGTGATCAGCTTCTTCTCGTCCACCGGTTCCACGTAGTCGGTCTTGACCATGCTGAACACGGCGGCGAGCTGTTGCAGTTCTTCCAGCGGCAGCGGCGCGAGCGAGCCACGCGCGACCGTTTGCAGGGAAACCGTGGTCAGCGCTCCGGCAAGGGCGCCAACGGAAATCCAGCCGGCAATCTTCAGTTTGTGGCTCATGGGTGGGTCCAGGGTCCTCTCGTCTTCAATATACACCTGAGAAAGTTCTCTGACGCGGGGCCGGATCAGGGGTTCCCCGCCGGCCCCGGACGGCATGTGAAATAAACGCGCTTTGCGGCAGGAATCGTCCTACAAGGCCTTGTGAGTGGGTCCCGGCTTTTCCCGGCGCCGTGGTCAGGCCTTGCCCTGGCTCGCCACCGCCGCGGCCGCCCTGGCGATCGCCTCGGCATCGCCCAGATAGTAGTGGCGCAGCGGCTTCAGGCTTGCGTCCAGTTCGTAAACCAGGGGAATCCCGTTGGGGATGTTCAGGCCCACGATGTCCTGGTCGGAAACGCCGTCCAGGTACTTCACCATCGCCCGGATCGAGTTGCCGTGGGCCGCGACCACGACGCGCTTGCCCGAGCGGATGGCGGGCGCCATGGCCTCGGTCCAGAAGGGCATCACGCGGGCCACGGTGTCCTTCAGGCACTCGGTCAGCGGGATCTCCTCGGGCCTGAGCCTGGCGTAGCGGATGTCGCCCCGCTCCGAGCGGGGGTCGGTCGGCTCCAGGGCCGGCGGCGGCACGTCGTAGCTGCGGCGCCAGACCAGCACCTGCTGCTCGCCGAACTTCTTCGCCATGTCCGCCTTGTTCAGGCCCTGCAGCGCACCGTAATGGCGCTCGTTCAGGCGCCAGGAATGCACGACGGGCAGCCAGGTGCGGTCCATCTCGTCCAGCACGTGCCACAGGGTGCGGGTGGCGCGCTTGAGGACGCTGGTGTAGCAGAGGTCGAAGTCGTAGCCCTCGGCCTTGAGCAGGCGGCCGGCCTGCACCGCCTGCTCCAGGCCCAGGGGCGTCAGGTCGACGTCGGTCCAGCCGGTGAAGCGGTTTTCCAGGTTCCAGGTCGATTCGCCGTGGCGGATCAGGACGAGCTTGTGCATGGTCAGGCGGAAGGTGAGGGGAAACCCGGCATTCTAGAATTGAGGGCTGTCCGGAACCCCGGGCGCAGAGAAGAAAGAAGACTGGAATGAATCTCTTGGCGTTTTTGCAGCAGAACTGGATGCTGGTGCTGGTGGCCCTGGCGTCGGGCGGATTGCTGCTGTGGCCGGGCATTGTCGCCGGCACCCGCTCGGGCCTGACCCCGACGGACGCGGTGCAGTTGATCAACCGCGAGAAGGCGGTGGTGGTGGACGTGCGCGAGGCCGACGAGTTCGCCTCCGGGCACATCACCGGCTCGCGGCACATCCCGGTGGCGGAGTTCGAAAAGCGCCTCCCGGAGGTCGTGAAGAACAAGCAGCTGCCGCTGATCCTGGTCTGCGCCGCCGGGCCGCGGGCCAACCGCTGCCTCGGCCAGGCGAAAACCCTGGGGTACGAAAAGGCTGTCGTCCTGGCTGGCGGACTTCGCGCATGGAATGAGGCTAACCTCCCGGTGGAAAAGACCTGAACCGTTGGGAAGATGGAACCATGAAGCCCGTCAAGATGTACACCACGGCCGTTTGCCCCTACTGCATCCGTGCCAAGCAGATCCTCAAGTCCAAGGGCGTCGCCGCGATCGAGGAGATCCGCGTCGACATGCAGCCCGAGGAGCGCGCCAAGATGATGGAGATCACCGGCCGCCGCACGGTGCCGCAGATCTTCATCGGCGACACGCACGTCGGCGGCTGCGACGACCTGATCGCCCTCGACGGGCGCGGCGGCCTGGTGCCCTTGCTCAACGGCGCCGGGAGCTGAGGCCGCCCCGGCGGCCTGAGATAATCGCCGCCTGACACCCGCATTGCGCCCGCCCGGAGCGTTCCGGCGGGCTTTTTCATTCGCACCGAAAGGCAAGGGCCATGGCCGACAACAACGAACCCGTATTCCAGATCCAGCGCGTCTACCTGAAGGAGGCTTCGCTGGAGCAGCCCAATTCCCCCGCCATCCTGCTGGAGCAGGAGCAGCCCAGCGTCGACATCCAGCTCGGCGTGGAAGCGCAGCAGGCCGCCGAAGGCATGTTCGAGGTGGCGGTCACGGCCACCATCACCACCAAGATCAAGGACCGCACGGTGTTCCTGGCCGAGGTGAAGCAGGCCGGCATCTTCGAGATCCGCAACGTCCCGGCCGACCAGATGCAGGCCGTCATGGGCATCGCCTGCCCGCAGATCGTCTACCCCTACCTGCGCGGCAACGTGGCCGACATGATCACCCGCGCCGGCTTCCCGCCGGTGCACCTGGCGGAAATCAACTTCCAGGCCATGTACGAGCAGCAGCAGGCGCAACAGGCGCAGCCGCAGGGCTCGGGCATCATCACCTCGGCGTAATTTCCCCCGCGCTGGCCGCACCATGGACATCCTCGTGCTCGGGGCCGGCGCCTGGGGCACGGCGCTTGCCATCAGCGCGGGCGCCCGCCACCGGGTGACGCTGTGGGCGCGCGACCCCGCGCAGGCGGCGGCCATCGCGGCCAGCGGCGAGAACGTCCACTACCTTCCCGGCTTCCGCCTGCCCGCGGGCGTGGCGGTCGCTTCGCGCGAGGCCGGCGACATCGCCGTCCTGGCCGCGCGGCACGAGCTGGTGATCGTCGCCACCCCGATGGCGGGGCTGCGCGAGATGCTCACCGCGCTGCGCGACTGCCCGCGCCCGGTCGCCTGGCTGTGCAAGGGCTTCGAGGCGCCCGCGACGCAGCCCTACGGCCTGCTCGGGCACGAGATCCGCGCCGAGGTCGCCCCGCTCCTGGCGGGGGGCGCGCTGAGCGGCCCGAGCTTTGCGCAGGAAGTGGCCAATGCGCAGCCGACGGCGCTGGTGGCGGCCAGCGATTCGGCCGTCGTGCGCGATGCGCTGGTGGCCGCCTTCCACGGGCCGGCGGTGCGCGTGTATGCCAACGAGGACCTGCCCGGCGTGGAAGTGGGCGGGGCGGTGAAGAACGTGCTGGCCATTGCCACCGGGCTGTGCGACGGCCTGGCGCTGGGGCTGAACGCGCGCGCGGCGCTGGTCACGCGCGGCCTGGCGGAAATGACGCGGCTCGGGCTCGCGCTGGGCGCGCGCTCCGAAACCTTCATGGGACTGTCCGGCCTGGGCGACCTGGTGCTCACCGCCACCGGCGACCTCAGCCGCAACCGGCGCGTCGGGTTGCTGCTCGCGCAGGGCCGCACGCTGCAGCAGGCGGTGGATTCGCTCGGACACGTCGCGGAGGGCGTCTACAGCGCGCGCACCGTCGTCGAGCGCGCGCGCAGGCTGGGCGTGCGGATGCCTATCGCGGAGGCCGTGGTGGACCTGCTCGACGGAAAGCTTGCACCGGCCGAAGCGGTGGCCGCGCTCATGGGCCGCGGCCCGGCCGCAGAATATTCCTAGCGTACTGCTGCCGATTAGGCGATCTTCGCCATCGCGTTGCGCACCTCGTCCAGGCTGGACGGGCGCGTGACGCGGGCGACTTCCTGGCCGTCCTTCAGGAAGACCAGGGTCGGCCAGAGCTTCACCCGGAAGCTGCGGCCCAGGGGCCGTCCCGGCCCGTCTTCCACCTTGAGGTGGCGCACGTCCGGGTTGGAGGCGAAGGCGCCGGCGATCAGCGGCTGGGCCGCGCGGCACCAGCCGCACCAGCCGGTGCCGAACTCCAGCACGGTGGGGCCGGCCAGCGCGTCCACCTCGGCGCGCGCGGGTTCGGTCGTCGCGTAGTTCGTTTCCATGGGCCCTATTGTCGGGCGGCCGCGGCGCGGCCGGGGTCGGAGACGCCCGCCAGGGCGTGTCGGCGCCGGAGCGCTAGTCCAGCACCAGCTGGGTCTGCGTCACCACCGAGCAGAGCTTGCCCTCGGCGTTGCGGATGCTCGTCTGCCAGACCATGGTGGTGCGGCCGCGGTGCAGGGCGATGCTCTCGCCGGTCACGGTGGTGCCGACGCGCGCGCCGCCGATGAACTTGGTGCTGGAGTCGGTGGTGGTGGTGCGCTTGCCCTGCGGCAGGTTGAGCACCGTGCCGACCGCGCCCAGCGTGTCGGCGAATGCCATGTGCGCGCCGCCGTGCAGGATGCCGCCGGCGGTGCACAGCTCGGGGCGCACGAGCAGGGTGGCGACCACGCGCTCCGGTGTCGCTTCGGTGAGCCGCACCCCCATCAGGCCGGGAAAGAGCGGTTGCAGCAGCTGCTGCAGCTGGTCCAGGTTCATGCGCGGTCCTCCGGCGGCGACTGTAATGCGCGCAAGGCCCGGGGGCCAGCAGGGGTCCTGCCTTGCCGTATGCTTGCCCCATGACTGCCGTGTTCGACTTCTCGCCCGCCGCCATCGCGGAACTGGCGCGCGCCGATGCCTCCCGTGCCCTTGCCGAGGACGTGGGCGCGGGCGACCTCACCGCCGCCCTGGTGGACCCGAAGCGCCGTGCCCGCGCCCGCGTGCTGGCCCGCGAGAGCGCCGTCATCTGCGGGGCGCCGTGGGCCGAGGCGGCGATGCGCCAGGTGGATCCGGGCGCGCGCATCGAATGGCTGGTGCCCGAAGGCCAACGCTGCGCGGCCGACCAGGTGGTGCTGCAGGTCGAGGGCTCGGCCCGCGGGCTGCTCACCGCCGAGCGCACCGCGCTGAACTTCCTGCAGCTGCTGAGCGCCGTCGCGACCAAGACCGCCACCTACGTGGAGGCCGTGCGCGGCACGCGCGCGCAGATCGTCGACACGCGCAAGACGCTGCCCGGGCTGCGCCTGGCGCAGAAGTACGCGGTGCGCACCGGCGGCGGCACCAACCACCGCATCGGCCTGTACGACGCCGTGCTGATCAAGGAAAACCACATCGCGGCGGCCGGCGGCGTGACCGCCGTGCTGCGCGAGGCCCGGCGGGTCGCGGCACAGGCGAGCTTCATCGAGATCGAGGTGGAGACGCTGGCCCAGCTGGAAGAGGCGCTGGCCGCCGGCGCGAGGATGGTCCTGCTGGACAACATGGACATCGCCACGCTGCGCGAGGCGGTGCGCCTCAACGCCGGCCGCGCGATCCTGGAGATCTCCGGCGGCGTGACGCTGGAGCGCCTGCGCTCCCTTGCGGAAACCGGGGTCGACCGCATCTCCATCGGCACCCTGACGAAGGACGTGACGGCCACGGACTTCTCGCTGCGGCTGAAAGAAACCGAATGAGCGCTGTGGTCATCCCCATCAAGGAAGTCGAGTACGAGCACCCGCTGCCCGGCAACACCTGCGACACCAAGTACGCCTGGGCGCGCGTGCCTCCCGAGCCCGGGCCGGCCGAGCGCGCGGCGCTCAAGGACAGGATCCGCCGGCTGCTCAAGGAACGCAACGCGGTGATGGTCTCGCACTACTACGTGCACCCGGACCTGCAGGACCTGGCGGAGGAGACCGGCGGCATCGTCAGCGACTCGCTGGAGATGGCGCGCTTCGGCCGCGACCACGCCGCGCAGACGCTGGTGGTCTCGGGCGTGAAGTTCATGGGCGAGACGGCCAAGATCCTGTCGCCGGAAAAGCGCGTGCTGATGCCCGACCTCGACGCGACCTGCTCGCTGGACCTGGGCTGTCCGGCCGACGAATTCGACGCCTTCTGCAACCAGCACCCGGACCGCACGGTGGTGGTGTACGCCAACACCAGCGCCGCGGTGAAGGCGCGCTCGGACTGGCTGGTCACCTCCAGCTGCGCGCTGGACATCGTCAAGGCGCTCAAAGACAAGGGCCACAGGATCCTGTGGGCACCGGACAAGCACCTGGGCAGCTACATCCAGCGCGAGACCGGCGCCGACATGGTGTTCTGGAACGGCGCCTGCATCGTGCACGACGAGTTCAAGGCCTTCGAGCTGCAGGACCTGAAGAAGCAGTACCCGAACGCGAAGGTGCTGGTGCACCCCGAGTCGCCCGCCGACGTGGTGGCGCTGGCCGATGCCGTCGGCTCCACCTCGGCGATCCTGAAGGCGGCGCGCGAGCTGGACGCCAGGGAGTTCATCGTGGCCACCGACAACGGGATGATGCACAAGCTGCGCACGCTGAACCCGGGCAAGGTCTTCATCGAGGCGCCCACCGCCGGCAACAGCGCCACCTGCAAGAGCTGCGCGCACTGCCCGTGGATGGCCATGAACGGCCTGGCCGGACTGGCCCACGTGCTGGAGACCGGCGCCAACGAGGTGCTGGTGGACCCGGCGCTGGGCGAACGCGCGCGCGTGCCGATCGACCGCATGCTGGCCTTCACCGCGGCGCTCAGGGCGGGGCAGTCCGCCGGCGCCCTGGTGCCCAACATCGGCGCCGCCTGAGCGGCCGCCGTCCTAGCTGTGAAGCTTCAATAGGTTGTATTCGGTGTTCATCCGGATTGGGTTTGAGAGACTGGAAGTCGCCAAACACCCAATCCACTCAACGGATCGCACCGGATGAACACGCATAAGCATGCCCGACTTACCTTCGCCCGCCGTCTTGAAATGGTCAAAGAGATGACCGAGCAGGGCCTGAGTGCCACTGAGGCTGCTGCCAGGCAGGGCGTCACGCCAGCCACCGCCAGGAAGTGGCTGGGGCGTTACCTGGCTGCAGGTGCTGATGGTTTGGCAGATGCCTCGTCGCGTCCGGCTCGATCTCCTCGGGCCATCGAGCCGGGGAAGGCGCTGCTGATCGTGGAGCTGCGCCGCCGCTCCATGCTGCAAGCCCGCATCGCTCAAAGCGTGGGCGTGTCAGAGGCAACGGTCAGCCGCGTGCTGCGGCGCGCCGGGCTGTCCAAGCTGTCGGATCTGCAGCCGCGTGAGCCGATCCAGCGCTACGAGCACAAAGAGCCCGGAGACCTGCTGCACATCGACACCAAGAAACTCGGGCGCATCGAGCGGCCCAGCCATCGCGTCACTGGCAACCGCAAGGACTCGGTGGAGGGAGCCGGCTGGGAGTACCTGTTCGTCGCCGTGGACGACCACGCGCGGGTCGCCTTCACGGCGATGCACCCTGACGAGCGCAAGGAGAGCGCCGTGCAATTCCTGGGCGACGCAGTGGCCTATTACAACCGGCTGGGCGTGACCATCAAGCGGCTGCTGACGGACAACGGCTCGCCCTTCCGATCCAAGCCGTTCAAGGCCGCCTGCGAGCAACTGGGCATCCAGCACAAGTTCACCAGGGCCTACCGTCCGCAGACCAACGGAAAGGCTGAGCGCTTCATCCAGTCGGCCCTTCGAGAGTGGGCTTACGGATGGACCTACCAGAACTCAGCGCAGCGCCGCGACGCCCTGCACAGCTGGCAGCACCACTACAACTGGCATCGACCCCACCACGGCATCGGCCGTGTCGCTCCGGCCTCCCGTCTGCCGGACCCGCGACATAACCTCTTGACGGTTCACA
>JALHLO010000116.1 GCA_022844525.1 Ramlibacter sp. | reverse complement strand
GATGCTGTCCCGCAAGCCCGGCGCCTTGGCCAGGATGTGGTCCGCGTAGAAGCGCGCCGTGGCGATCTTCGCGCGCAGGAAGTCCGCGTCCTGTCCCTTTGGCAACAGGTCCTCGGCGACCAGCAGGGCGCGCGCCATCTGCCAGCCGGCGACCAGGTTGCCGGCGAGCATCAGGTAAGGCACCGAGCCGGCGAACACCGCGTTCGGCGAAGCCTTGCCCTGCTGCACCACGAAGTCCACCACGTCCAGGAAGGCCTTGCGGGCGGCGGCCAGGCGCCTGGCGACGGCCCGCGCGGCCACGCTGTCGCGCCGGCCCAGTTCGCCTTCGGTCTGCTCGATCTGCGCGGCGATCGCGCGGGCGGTCTGGCCGCCGTCGCGCGCCGTCTTGCGGCCCACCAGGTCGTTGGCCTGGATGGCGGTCGTGCCTTCGTAGATGGTCAGGATCTTGGCGTCGCGGTAGTACTGGGCGGCGCCGGTCTCCTCGATGAAGCCCATGCCGCCGTGCACCTGCACGCCCAGCGAGGTGACCTCCAGGCTCATCTCGGTGCTGTAGCCCTTGACCAGCGGCACCAGGAATTCGTAGAAGGCCTGGTTCTGCTTGCGGGCGGCCGCGTCCGGGTGGTGGTGCGCGGCGTCGTAGGCCGCGGCGGCCACGCTGGCCATCGCACGGCAGCCCTCGGTGTACGCGCGCATCGTCATCAGCATGCGGCGCACGTCGGGGTGGTGGATGATGGGCGCGGGGCCCCCCACGGAGCCGTCGACCGGACGCGACTGCACGCGGTCGCGCGCGTACGCCACCGCCTTCTGGTAGGCGCGCTCGGCCACCGCGATGCCCTGCACGCCCACCGCATAGCGGGCGGCGTTCATCATGATGAACATGTACTCGAGGCCGCGGTTCTCCTCGCCGACGATGTAGCCCACGGCACCGCCATGGTCGCCGTACTGCAGCACCGCGGTCGGCGAGGCCTTGATCCCCAACTTGTGCTCGATGCTCACGCAGTGCACGTCGTTGCGCGCGCCCAGCGAGCCGTCCTTGTTCACCAGGAACTTGGGCACGACGAACAGGCTGATGCCCTTGACGCCCTCTGGCGAGCCGGGGATCTTGGCCAGCACCAGGTGGACGATGTTGTCCGCCATGTCGTGTTCGCCGTAGGTGATGAAGATCTTGGTGCCGAAGACCTTGTAGCTTCCGTCGGGCTGCGGCTCGGCGCGGCTGCGCACCAGCGCCAGGTCGCTGCCGGCCTGCGGCTCGGTGAGGTTCATGGTGCCGGTCCACTCGCCGGTCACCAGCTTTTCCAGGTACACCGCCTTCAGGTCGTCCGAGCCGGCGGTCAGCAGCGCCTCGATCGCGCCGTCGGTGAGCAGCGGGCACAGAGCGAAACTGAGGTTGGCCGAATTGAGCATCTCGCCGCAGGCGGCGCCTATGGTCTTGGGCAGGCCCTGGCCGCCGAAGTCCACCGGGTGCTGCAGGCCCTGCCAGCCGCCCTCGGCGTACTGCTTGTACGCCTCCTTGAAGCCCGGCGTGGTGCTGACCTGGCCGCCCTTCCAGCTGGAAGGATTGCGGTCGCCCTCGACGTTCAGCGGCGCGATCACGCCCTCGTTGAACTTCGCGCACTCCTCCAGCACCGCCTGCGCGGTCTCCAGGCCGGCCTCCTCGAAGCCGGGCAGCTGCGCGATGCGTTCGATGCCCGCGAGGTGCTCGATGTCGAACAGCATGTCCTTGACGGGGGCGGTGTAGCTCATGGGAATTCTCCGAGATGCATTTCCTTCCTCCCCTCCGGGGGAGGGTCGGGGTGGGGGACGCTTCGGCGCGCGGGGCGCCCCCACCCCTGCCCTCCCCCGGAGGGGAGGGAGTGAACAGCCTTAAAGCGCCTTGATCAGCTCCGGCACCGCCGTGAACAGGTCCGCTTCGAGGCCGTAGTCGGCCACGCTGAAGATCGGCGCTTCCGGGTCCTTGTTGATCGCCACGATCACCTTGGAGTCCTTCATGCCAGCCAGGTGCTGGATCGCGCCCGAGATGCCGCAGGCGATGTACAGCTGCGGCGCGACGATCTTGCCGGTCTGGCCGACCTGCAGGTCGTTGGGCGCGTAGCCCGCGTCCACGGCGGCGCGCGAGGCGCCGATGGCGGCACCGAGCTTGTCGGCCAGCGGCTCCAGCACTTCGTGGAACTTCTCGGAAGAGCCCATGGCGCGGCCGCCCGACACGATGATCTTGGCGGCGGTCAGCTCGGGCCGGTCGTTCTGCGCGATCTCCTGGCCGACGAAGCTGCTCTTGCCGCTGTCGGCCACGGCACTGGCGCTCTCCACTCCAGCGCTGCCGCCGGTGGCGGCCGCCGGGTCGAAGGCGGTCGTGCGCACCGTGATCACCTTGATCTTGTCGGCGCTCTGCACGATGGCGATGGCGTTGCCCGCGTAGATCGGCCGCTCGAAGGTGTCGGCGGCATCGACCTTGGTGATGTCGGAGATCTGCGCCACGTCCAGCTTGGCGGCCACGCGCGGGGCGATGTTCTTGCCGCTGGCGGTGGCCGGGAACAGGATGTGCGAGTAGTTGGCGGCGATGGCCAGCACCTGCGCGGCCATGTTCTCGGCCAGGCCGTGTTCGAACTGCGGGCCTTCGGCGTGGATCACCTTGGCCACGCCGGCGATCTGCGAAGCGGCCTTGGCCGCGCCGGCGGCGTTGGCGCCGGCGACCAGCACGTGGACGTCCCCGCCGCACGCGGCCGCGGCCGTCACGGTGTTGAGGGTGGAGGGCTTGATCGACTGGTTGTCGTGTTCCGCGATGACGAGCGTGCTCACTTAAATCACCTTCGCTTCGGTCTTGAGCTTCTGAACCAGGGTGGCCACGTCGGGCACCTTCACGCCGGCGCCGCGCTTGGCGGGTTCGGTGACCTTCAGGGTCTTCAGCCGCGGCTTGACGTCCACGCCCAGGTCCTCGGGCTTGACGATGTCCAGCTGCTTCTTCTTGGCCTTCATGATGTTGGGCAGCGTCACGTAGCGCGGCTCGTTCAGGCGCAGGTCGGTGGTGATCACCGCCGGCAGCGACACCGAGATGGTCTCCAGGCCGCCGTCGACTTCACGCGTGACCTTGGCCTTTCCGTCGGCCACTTCCACCTTCGAGGCGAAGGTCGCCTGCGGCAGGTCCGCCAGCGCCGCCAGCATCTGCCCGGTCTGGTTGCAGTCGTCGTCGATCGCCTGCTTGCCCAGGATCACCAGGCCCGGCTGCTCCTTGTCCACCAGCGCCTTGAGGATCTTGGCCACGGCCAGCGGCTGCAGCTCCTCGTCGGTCTGCACCAGGATCGCGCGGTCGGCGCCGATCGCCATCGCCGTGCGCAGCGTCTCCTGGCACTGCTGCACCCCGCAGGACACCGCGATCACCTCGGTGGCCACGCCCTTTTCCTTCAGGCGCACCGCCTCTTCCACCGCGATCTCGTCGAAGGGGTTCATGCTCATCTTGACGTTCGCGATGTCCACACCCGTGTTGTCCGACTTCACCCGGACCTTCACGTTGTAGTCCACCACCCGCTTGACCGGGACCAGGACCTTCATGCTGGGTACTCCTAGAGTTTTGAACTGACGTGTACGTAAACGCGAAATTCTATGCGGCGGCGGTGCGCCGCCCGGCCGCCGCGCCCATGCGAGGCAAAAAAGAACGACCGTTCGTTTTTTGAATTATAGGCCGCCTCGATGCGCAAGAGCTCTGGAGCGATGCCTCCAACTGTCACGCGGCCGACATTGCGCGCGCGCCGTCTGCGGGAAAGTCTGGACCGTTCGCATTAGGGGCGCGCCTTACAGTGGCCAGACACACGAACATGGAGATCGTTGGATGAAACACAGCCTGCTTCCCCTCGCCGCCGCGGCCGCACTGGGCGCCGCCGGCACCGCCGGCGCCCAGACCGTGCTCACCACGTCGAGCTGGGTACCGCCCACGCACGCGCTCACGCTGGCGCAAAAGGAGTGGTGCGACCTGGTCGAGGCGAAGACCAAGGGCAAGGTGAAGTGCAACCACCTGCCGCGCGCGGTGGCCGCGCCGCCCGGCACCTTCGACGCCGTGAAGAACGGGCTGGCGGACGTTTCGTTCACCGTGCACGGCTACACGCCGGGCCGCTTCGTCCACACGCAGATGGCGGAATTCCCGTTCCTCGGCGATTCCGCCGAGACGGTGTCCGTCGCCTTCAACCGCGTGGCCATGAAGCGTCCGGAGTTCCTGAAGGAACACGAGGGCGTCAAGGTCCTGGCCTACTTCACCCACGGTCCCGGCATCGTCTTCAACACCAAGCGCCCGGTGACCAGGCTGGAGGACCTGCAGGGCCTCAAGTGGCGCGTGGGCGGCGGCATGGTCAACGAGATCGCCAAGACGCTCAACATGAACGTCACGCTCAAGCCCGCGCCGGAGTCGTACGAGCTGCTGTCGGGCGGCGTGATGGACGGCACCCTGTTCCCCGCCGAATCGATCGAGGCCTTCAAGCTCGACAAGCTCATCAAGCACGCCACGACCTTTCCGGGTGGCCTGTACAACACCAGCTTCGTGTTCATGATGAATCCGGCGGCCTACAACAAGCTGGGTCCCGAGGAGAAGAAGGCGGTGGACGCGGCTTCCGGCGAAGTGGCGGCACGCATCATCGGGCGCAGCTGGGACAAGTTCGACCGCCGCGCCTATGGGCTCATGCAGGCGAACAACGTGCAGGTGGTCAAGGCCGACGCGAAGTTCGTGGCGGACATCAAGGGCAGGACCTCGGCCCTGGAGCAGAAGTGGGCCAAGGACGCGGAGGCCAAGGGCCTGAAGGACGCGGCCAAGGTGCTCGCCGAATTCCGCTCCGAGATCGCGAAGGCTTCCAAGTAAGCTGATCTGTTGGTACAAAGCGGCACCCGGGAGGCGCTCCCGGTGCCGCTTTTTGCTGCCCCTCACCAGAACGGACCACGAGATTGAACAAGCTGGGCAAGCTGCTGGACCTGCTGTGCGGGCTGCTGTCGGGGGCCGCGCTGTTCGCGATCATGGCCCTCACCTTCTTCGACGTGCTGGGGCGCAAGTTCCTGTCGAATTCCATACCGGGCTCGCTGGAGCTCACCGAGCTGCTGATGGTGGTGGTGATCTTCGGCGCGCTGCCGCTGGTGTCGCGCCGCGGCGAGCACGTCGAGTTCGACTCGCTCGACCCCTGGCTGCCGATGTGGTTCCGCCGCCTGCAGGCCGTGCTGGTGCACCTGCTGTGCGCCGCGGTGCTGCTGGGGCTCGGCTGGCTGATGGCGGTCACGGGCGGGCAGTTCGCGCAGACGGGTGAGACCACCGCGCAGCTGCAGATCCTGAAGGCCCCCTTCATCTACGGCATGGGCCTGCTGTGCGGCATCACCGGGCTGGTGCACCTGGCGCTGGTGGCGCGCAAGCCCGCAAGCCGGCTGGAAGGCGAAGGGGTGGCCCTGTGACCGCGGCACTCCTTGGCTTCGCGGCGATCTTCGCGCTGGCGCTGATGCGCGTGCCGCTCGCCTTCGCGATGGGACTGGTCGGCTTCGCCGGCATCGGCCTCACGCGCGGGCTGCAGCCGGCGCTGGCCAGCACCGCGCAGGTCGTGTACGAGACCGGCTTCGCCTACACGCTGTCGGTGATCCCGCTGTTCATCCTCATGGGCAACTTCGTCGCGCGCGCCGGGCTCGCGCACGAACTGTTCCAGGCCGCCTACGCCTTCATCGGCCACGTGCGCGGCGGCCTGGCCCATGCCACCGTGGCCGCCTGCGCCGGCTTCGGCGCCATCTGCGGTTCCTCGATCGCGACCGCCGCCACCATGAGCAAGGTGGCCTATCCGTCCATGCGCAAGCTGGGCTACAGCGACGCGCTGTCCACCGGCGTCATGGCCGCGGGCGGCACGCTGGGCATCATGATCCCCCCGTCCACCATCATGGTGATCTACGGGATCATCACCGAGACCAGCATCGGCAAGCTGTTCGCCGCGGGCGTGATCCCGGGCCTGCTGAGCGCGGCGATGCTGATGCTGGCGATCGTGGTGGTCACCTCGCGCGACCCGGAACACGCCCCGCCCGGCGAGCGCGCCACCTGGCCCGAACGCTGGCGCGCGCTGCGCGGCATCTGGGGCGTGGTCGTGCTGGTGATCGTGGTGCTGGGCGGCATCTACGGCGGCTTCTTCACCGCCACCGAGGGCGCCGGCTTCGGCGCCGCGGGCGCCTTCCTGTTCGCGCTGCTGCGCCGGCGGCTCAGCTGGGGCAGCCTGTTCGAGGTGCTGGTGGAGTCGGCGCGCACCACGGCCATGCTGTTCACGCTGCTGATCGCCGCCACCCTGTTCGCCAACTTCGTGAACTTCACGACCCTGCCCGGCGACCTCAAGGACTGGATCACGCAGGCCGGCCTCTCGCCCACCATGATCGTGGTGGCGATGATGGCGATCTACGTGGTGCTGGGCACGGTGATGGAGGAGCTGACGATGGTGCTGCTCACCATCCCGCTGTTCTTCCCCATCGTCACCTCGCTCGGCTTCGACCCCATCTGGTTCGGCGTGCTGATCGTGATGGTGGTGCAGATCGGCCTGATCTCGCCGCCGGTGGGGATGAACCTGTTCGTGCTGAACGCGCTGCTGCCGGGCGTGGGCCTGGGCAGCATCTTCCGCGGCTGCTGGCCCTTCGTGCTGGCGATGGTGCTGGTGCTCGGCGTGCTGATCGCCTTCCCGCAGCTGAGCCTGTGGCTGCCGTCGCTGATGAAGTGATGCGCGTGACCTACGAAAGGCGGGCGGCCTCGTAGCTCGGGGTGAGCCCGGAGGCGAACCCCGGCACCCGCGGGCCCTGCAACTGCAACTGGCCCTCATCCCCGCGCCCCTGCTCCCCGCCTTCCCCCGCACCCAGCCGGAACGAGGACACCAGCCGCAGCAGCGTGTGCGCCTGCGACTTCATGGCTTCGGTCGCGGCGGTCGCCTCTTCCACCAGCGAGGCGTTCTGCTGCACCACCTGGTCCATCTGCGTCACCGCGCTGTTCACCATCCCGATGCCGGCGCTCTGCTCCGCGCTGGCGGCGGCGATCTCCGCCACCAGGCCGCTCACCTTGGCGACGGACTGCACGATGTCCTCCATCGTGCGGCCGGCGTCGTCCACCAGCCGCGCGCCGGACTCCACCTGCGCCACCGAGCTGCCGATCAGCGACTTGATCTCCCGGGCCGCCTGCGCGCTGCGCTGCGCGAGGTTGCGCACCTCGGCGGCCACCACCGCGAAGCCGCGGCCCTGGTCGCCCGCCCGCGCGGCTTCCACCGCCGCGTTCAGGGCCAGGATGTTGGTCTGGAAGGCGATGCCGTCGATCACGCCGATGATCTCGGAGATCTTCTTCGACGATTCCGTGATGCCGGTCATGGTGCTCACCACCGCCCCGACCACCTGGCCGCCCTTGCGCGCGACCTCCGCCGCAGCGGCCGCCAGCGCGCTCGCTTCGCGGGCGTTGCCCGCGTTCTGCGCCACGGTGGCCGTGAGCTCCTCCATCGAGCTGGCCGTTTCCTCCAGCGTGCTCGCCTGTTCCTCGGTGCGCTGCGACAGGTCGAGGTTGCCGTGCGCGATCTGCTCGCTGGTATCCGCCACCGTCCGCGCGCCGCTGGCCACTTCGCCCACCAGGGCGCGCAGCCGGTCCGCCATGTCCGCCAGGGCCTGCAGCAGCAGGCCCATCTCGTCGCGCCGCTGCACGCGGATCGCCACCGACAGGTCGCCGGCCGCCACCCGCTGCGCCACCTGCACGGCCTCGTCCAGGGGCCGCGTGATGGAGCGCATGATGCGAAAGCCGAACAGGAGCCCCAGCACCGCGCCCGCCGCGCAGAGGGCCAGCAGCACGTTGCGGCCGGACAGCGCGGATTCGTGCGCCGCCAGTGCTTCGTCCTCCGTCGCCTTGCCGTAGTGGTCCGCCATGGCCTGGATGGAGTCCACGTAGGCGCGCAGGGCGGGGAGCATGCCGTTGTCCATCAGCGCGAGCGCCTCGTCGCCCTGCCCCGCCTTCTTCTTGTCCAGCACCGACTGCCGCACGGCGAGGTAGGCCTTGCGTCGCTCGCCGACCGTGTCGAACAGCTTGCGCGCGTCGGCCTCGTCGATCAGCTTGTCGATCCGCTGCTGCACCTCGGAGATGCGGCGCGTGGTGGCCTCGACCTCCGGCGTGAGCAGGCGCTTGAGCCCCTCGTCGTCGGTGCGCGTGAGCACGGTGGCCCGCACCGCGTTCGAGCGCGTGAGGGACAGCCATTCGCCGACCATGCGCTCCATGCGCAGGTGGACGCCGGCGAAATCCTGGGTGGTGCGATCCAGCTCGTTCAGGCGCCAGGCGCCCATGCCCGCCATGCCCACGAGCATCAGGAAGAAGACCGTGAACGCCAGCGCCAGCCGGTTGCGGATGTTGAAACGCCCCGTGCGCGAGGTACGTGCTCCCATCGACTCTCTCTCCTGCGGCGGGTGCGTCCCGCCTTTCATGGGGGCCGAGCATCGCACACGCGGCCGCCAGCCGCCATTGGTGAAGCGGCCTACTCCTAAGGAACGACCCCGGCCCCTTCCAGCATGACCTGCAGCAGCACGTTGCAGCCCGCCTCGACGTGCTCCGGCTTCGCGTCCTCGATCTCGTTGTGGCTGATCCCGTCCTTGCACGGAATGAAAATCATCCCCGTGGGCGCGAGGCGGGCGGCGTAGACCGCGTCGTGCCCCGCCCCGGACACCGCCGGCATGTGCGAATAGCCCAGGCGCTGCGCCGCGCGCGCCACCGCCTGCACGCACTCGCGATCGAACTTCTGCGCCGGATAGCTGGAGACCAGATCGATGCGGATCGGCAGCCCCGTCTCGCGGGAGAGCCGGTCGGCGCAGGCCTTGACCTCGGCCGCCTGCCGGTCCACCAGTTCGTCGCTCGCGTTGCGCAGGTCGATCGAGAAGCGTACCTGCCCCGGGATCACGTTGCGGCTGTTCGGGTGCACCTGCACCATGCCCACCGTGCCGCGGCCGTGCGGCGCGTGCCGGTGCGCGGACGCCACCACCTCCTGCATCAGGTGCGTCGCCACCTGCAGGGCGTCCTTGCGCAGTGCCATCGGCGTCGGACCGGCGTGCGCCTCCATGCCCGTGACGGTGCAGTCGAACCAGCGGATGCCCAGCACGCCGTCCACCACGCCGATCGTGGCGCCGGCATCCTCGAGCACCGGGCCCTGCTCGATGTGCGCCTCGAAATAGGCGCCGATGGGGTGCGCGCCGGGCTCCTCGTCGCCGACGTAGCCGATGCGCGCGAGCTCGTCGCGCACGGTCCTGCCGTCGGCGTCCTTCGCGGCATAGGCATACTCCAGCGTGAAGGCGCCGGCGAACACGCCGGAGCCCATCATCACCGGCACGAAGCGCGAGCCCTCCTCGTTGGTCCAGAAGGCCACCTCGACCGGGGCCTCGGTCGCCAGGCCGTGGTCATTGAGCGTGCGCACCACTTCCAGCCCGGCGAGCACGCCGTAGTTGCCGTCGAACTTGCCGCCGGTGGGCTGGGTGTCGATGTGGCTGCCGGCCATGACCGGCGGCAGCGCGTCGTTGCGCCCCGGCCGCCGCATGAAGACGTTGCCGATGCGGTCGACGGTGATCGCCAGGCCGGCCTCGCGTCCCCAGCGCGTGACCAGGTCGCGGCCCTGCCGGTCGAGGTCGCTGAGCGCCAGCCGGCAGACACCGCCCCTGGCCGTGGCGCCGATGCGCGCCAGCTCCATGAGCGAGTCCCACAGGCGCTGCCCATTGATGCGGAGGCTGGAAGGGTTCATGCTGTGCTCCTGGCTCGTTCAACGCGGTCGATCATGCACCCTGCCCTGCGCCTGCGCCCCCTGGACGCCCACGCCTTCGCGGCGTACGGCGAAGTGCTGGACCTGGCCGAAGGCCCGGCGCGCGCCATCAACGAGGGCACCACGCAGAGGCACGAGCTGCCTTCCACCCTGGAACTCACGCGGCACGGCGGCAGCCCCGCGCTGGCGAGCTTCCGCGCGCAGGCGCAACCGCTGGAGGGACCGTGGAAGGTGCTCGAGCGGCACCTGTGGGGCAGCCAGACCTTCATCCCGCTGCAGGCGGGGCGCTGGGTGGTGCTGGTGGCGCGCGGGCACACGCATCCGGACCTCGGCTCGCTGGCGGCCTTCGCGGTGGGGGCGCAGCAGGGCGTCACGCTGCACGCGGGCACCTGGCACCATCCGCTGATCGCGCTCGACCCGGGGCTGTTCCTGGTGGTCGAACGCAAGGGGCCGGCGGTGGATTGCGAGGTGGTGCAGCTGGAGGTTCCGGTGCGGCTGGCGCCGTAAGCTTCGTAGGTCGTGGTGAGCCCGCAGGCGAACCGCGACACCCGGCCCCTCCCCTTGCCGCGGTTCGGCGCTGCGCGCGCTCACCACGACCTACGATTCCTGCCACGCCGCCGCGACCCGCTCCGCCACCCCGATCAGGCTGCGATCACTTCCCGCGGGACCGATGAGGGACACCCCCAGCGGCGCACCCGCGCGCCGCGCCAGCGGCAGCGAAAGCTGCGGGAACCCCGTCAGCCCCGCATTGCACAGCAGCCGCAGCGCACGCTGGCGATAGTCGTCCAGGGACGGCTCCGGCTCGTTCGCCAGCGGCGCGATGTCCGGCATCGTCGGCAGCAGCAGCACGCCGTCGTCGCCCAGCAGGTCGGTGAAGCGCGCCCGGAACTCCTCGCGGAAGGCCCGCGCCTGCGCCACCTGCGTGTCGGTGACCTCGGCGCACCAGGCGAAGCGCTGCGCCACGCCGGGCCCCAGCGGCGGCGCGAAGCGGCGGATGAAGCCGCCATCGGTCTGCCAGGCCTCGTAGCCCTGCAGGTGGCGGTAGTGCATGTAGGGCGGGTCGACCCCGCCCGGTGCCGCGATCACCGGCGTCGCGCGGCCCACGATGTCCTCGATGCGGTTGCGCACCGCCAGCAGCGCGTCCTGCGCCGCCGGGATCGCCAGCGCCCACAGGTCGGTCGGCGCCAGCACGCGCAGCTTGCGCGGCAGCACGCAGGCATCGGCGTCCAGCAGCACGTCGGCCACGCGCGCGAAGGTGGCGACGTCGCGCGCGAACCAGCCGCAGGTGTCGAAGCTGGGCGACAGGTCCAGGCAGTCGCGCAGGCTGACCCGCCCGTGCGTGGGGCGCAATCCCACCAGGCCGCAGTGGCTGGCCGGCGCGCGCACCGAGCCGCCCGTGTCGGTGCCGAGCGCGAAGTCGCACAGGCGGTTCGACACCGCGGCGGCGGAGCCGGAGGACGAGCCGCCCGCGATGCGGTCCGGCGCCGCGCCGTTCACCGGCGAGCCGAAGTGCGCGTTCTGCCCGTTCATCGAGAAGGCCAGTTCGTCGGTGACCGTCTTGCCGGCGAAACGCGCGCCCGCAGCCAGCAGCTTCTGCACCGTGGGCGCCGTGCGGTCCTGCACGCCCAGCAGCGCCAGCAGCAGCGGCTGCCCGCCGCTGGTGGGATAGCCGGCGACGTGGAACAGGTCCTTCACGCCGAAGCTCAGGCCCGCCAGCGGCCCCGTGGCCGCCTGCGGCACCGGCACCTTCGGGTAGGGCATGAAGGCGTGGGCGGGGTCGTGCAGGACGTCGGTGTGCTGGTTCATGAAAGGGCTCCCAGGGCGGAGGGCAGGAGGCTCGCGTCGGCGCGCAGGCAGCGCACCGCGTGTCCGGGCGCGGGCCAGCTCACCTCGGGCTGCGCCTGGCGGCAGCCCGCGTGCGCGAAGCCGCAGCGTTCGGCGAAGGCGCAGCCGGGCG
>JALHLO010000115.1 GCA_022844525.1 Ramlibacter sp. | reverse complement strand
GCTGCGGGCCTGCTGGCCTTCGCCGCGCTGCGCATTGCCGTTGCGGCCGCGCCCGCCCGCCGGCTGGCCGGACTTTTCCTTGTTCTCGCGCATGCGCTGCATCATCTCGCTGCGCGCGGCCTTGGCCGCGGCATTGAGCACCTCGCGCGAGGGCGGGCGGCCCTTGCCGCCCCACAGCACCTGGCGGCCCATGGCGATCGGCTCGGCCTGCTCGCCGGGCTCGGGGCCGAAGCCCTCCACCACCACGGCGGGGATGTCCTGCTTGGTGAAGCGCTCGATCTCCTGCATGAAGCCTTCCTCGTCCAGGCAGACCAGCGACACCGCCGCGCCTTCCTTGCCCGCGCGGCCGGTGCGGCCGATGCGGTGGACGTAGTCTTCCGGCACGTTGGGGATCTCGTAGTTCACCACGTGCGGCAGGTCGTCGATGTCGATGCCGCGGGCGGCGATGTCGGTGGCCACCAGCGCGCGGATGTCGCCGCTCTTGAAGCCGGCCAGCGCCTGGGTGCGCGCGGTCTGGCTCTTGTTGCCGTGCAGGGCCATCGCGGTGATGCCCTTCTTGTTCAGGAAGTCGGCCACGCTGTTGGCGCCGAACTTGGTGCGGGTGAACACCAGCACCTGCGACCAGTCGTGTTCCTGGATCACGTGCGCCAGCAGTTCCTTCTTCTTGCCGCGGCCCACCGGGTGCATGACCTGGGTGATGCGCTGCACGGTGGTGTTGCGCGGCGTGACCTGGATGCTCTTCGGGTCCTTCAGCAGCGTATGGGCCAGGTCGCGGATCTCGTCGCTGAAGGTGGCCGAGAACAGCAGGCTCTGCTTTTCCTTCGGCACCAGCGCCAGGATCTTCTTCACGTCGGGCAGGAAGCCCATGTCCAGCATGCGGTCGGCCTCGTCGAGCACGAGGATCTCGACGGTGGACAGGTCCAGGTGGCCCTGCTGCTGCAGGTCCAGCAGGCGGCCGGGGGTGGCCACCAGGATGTCGACGCCCTTCTTGATGCGGTCGATCTGCGGGTTCATGCCCACGCCGCCGAAGATCACGGTGGAGGTGAGCGGCAGGTACTTGCCGTAGGTACGGATGGACTCCTCCACCTGCGCGGCGAGTTCGCGCGTGGGCGTGAGCACCAGCGCGGCGATCCCGTCCTTGCCGAACTTGTTGGTCTTGCCCTGGCCCTTGGTGAGCCTGTGCAGCATCGGCAGCGTGAACGCCGCCGTCTTGCCGGTCCCGGTCTGGGCCCCGGCAAGGAGGTCATGGCCCTCGAGGACGGCCGGGATGGCCTGGGCCTGGATGGGGGTGGGGGTGTCGTAGCCTTGCTCGTGCACGGCCTTCAGGAGGGCGGGAGCGAGATTCAGTTCGTCAAAGTTCATTGGGCAATGGAGCGCCTTCCCGGGCGCTGGGGCATCGGCCGTTCCGGGCCACGCGGGCCGGATCCAGTCAAAGGCTGATGAAGGTTCAGGGGTCGGGAGCCTGCGGGCGCTGCGGCCCGCATCGTCCCCAGCGGATTCGCTGAGCTCGCAAGCAACTGGAGGCCGCGAGAGCCGCCATTGTCGCACGGTTCGGCTCGGCGTGCTCCGGTTGCCGTCCGTGTTGCGCGGCCGTACCGGCTGTCGTGCGCAAAGTGTCACCTGTCCTGTCAAAAATTGGCGCCCGCCGGAGCCTCACCCATAATGGTCCGAACACGAAGTACACATGGCCAAGATGATGAAGCTCCGCCTGGGCGTGGCGGACGACCCCACCCAGTTGCAGCCTTCGCTGAGCGACTGCCTGGAGGCCATGCTGAAGCAGGCCGAGCCCCTGATGGGGCAGGTGCTGCAGGGCCTCGAGGACGGGGTGCTCGCCACCGGTCCCAGGCGCGTTCCCGCCTTCCAGTTGCCCGGCGTGCGCAACGCCATCCTGGCGCTGCAGGAAGACGCCGACGCCGTGAAGGCCAACTTCGTCGCCGAACTGACCCGGCTCGTCTACGAGGGCGGGGGCAAGGACCAGGCCACCACCGAGGTGCTGCGCTTCGAGGACCTGCAGCTGTTCGCCGACGACAAGCTGGACCAGAGCATCGAGCTGGCCCGCGCCCAGCAGGAAGTGGCGCTCGCGGTGGACGACACGCTGCCGGCGCTCGACTCCCTGGTCAGCACCATGCTCGGGTGGCGCACGATCCAGCCGGGGCTGAACCCGGTGCGGCCGGACGTGTTCGTGCGGGCCCTGCAGTTCGCGCTGCAGCAGCACGTGCCGCAGGCCGAAGCGCGCGAGGCCATCATCACCCCCGCCGCCGGCCTGCTGGGCGTGAGCCTGCGCCGGCTGTACCGCGAGACCTCGGACTGGCTGCGTTCCACGGGCGTGGAGCCGGCGGTGCCGCTGGGCGGCCGCATCGACCGGAACACGGGCGCCGGCGGCAAGCCGGTCACCGATGCCGCGGCCAAGACGCTGCTGACGCTGGACCGGCTGCGCAAGCTGCTGGTGGGCGACCTGGACCAGCCGCGCAAGGCGGAGTTCCTGCACACCGTGCCGGCGTCCATGGCCATGCTGCAGGACCTGCAGAAGACCGACGAACTGGTGCGGCGGCTGGAGCAGAGGCCCAAGGCGCCGGTGGCGGCGGCGCAGCCGGTGGACATGCTGGCCAGCGTGGGGGCGCCCGCCACCGTGCCTTCGCGCATCGGCGAGCAGCTGGGCGAGGAGGTCGTGCAGATGATGTTCGACCACCTGGCGGAAGACCGGCGGCTGCTGCCGTCGCTCAAGCGCCAGCTCAAGACCATGCAGGCGGCGGTGCACGGCCTGGCCAAGGAGGACTCGCGCTTCTTCAGCGACCGCACGCATCCGGCGCGGCAGGTGCTCGATCGCATCACCCAGCGCAGCCTGGCCTTCCAGTCGGAAAGCGACCCGGGCTGGGAGCGCTTCATGAAGTCGGTGGAGTCCGCCTCGAAGTGGCTGGAGAGCAAGGTGGTCGACGCCGACACCTTCAAGGAACTGCTGGTGCACCTGCAGGACCAGTGGAAGGACGAGGACCAGGGCAGCAAGGTCAAGCGCACCGAGGCGGCCAAGGCGCTGCTGCACGCGGAGCAGCGCAACCTGCTGGCGCAGAAGCTGGCCGCCGACTTCGTGGACATGCTGCAGGGCCTGGAGGTCGCGGACTTCGTGCGCGACTTCCTGCGCAATGCCTGGGCGCAGGTGGTGGCCGAGGCGCAACTCAGCTGCGAGGACGGCGAGTCCGACCCGCACGGCTACCGCGCGCTGGTGGACGACCTGATCTGGAGCGTGCAGAAGTCCTCGGCCCAGCGCGGCCGCGCACGCCGGCTGGTGCAGATGATCCCGGGGCTGCTGCAACGCATGCGCGAGGGCCTCAAGGGCATCGGCTATCCGCCGGAGATGACGCAGCGCTTCTTCGACCACCTGATCACCCTGCACAAGGCGGCGGTGCAGGAAGGCCGCGACGCGGCGATCCAGAGCGCCGCCGACGAGGCCTGGGAAGAGGAGTCCAAGTTCACCGACAGCGCCGTGGAGATGTGGCTCGACGGCGTGGAGGTGCAGGAGGCCGGCTACGTGGACTTCCCCGGCCTGGAGCCGGATGGCACGCTCTCGCCGGTGTCGGTGTCCGAGCCGGCGCAGCAGGCCTTCGAGCCGGTGCCGCCGCAGGACAGCGAGGCCCAGGAGGGCGATGGCTCCGCCGAGGGCGCGGCGCGGGCGGAGGACCTGCGGGTCGGCGCCTGGGTGGAAATCCACATCAAGGGCGAATGGGTGCGCGCGCAACTCACCTGGTGCAGCCCGCACGCGACGCTGTTCATGTTCACCTCGGTGGGCGGCGCCGCCCACTCGATGTCGCGCCGCACGCTCGACAAGCTGCGCGCCGGCAGCCAGGTGCGCATCGTCGCCGACCGGCCGGTGGTGGACGAGGCGCTCGACCAGGTGGCGCAGGCCGCCCTGAAGAACAGCATCAAGAAGAAGGGCTGACGGGGGCGCGCCGGCCGCGCAATTTCGTCATGCGGGATAATCGGCGGTTTCCCGCTTCGAATTGCTATGGCCCAGTACGTCTACACCATGAACCGCGTCGGCAAGATCGTGCCGCCGAAGCGGCAGATCCTGAAAGACATCTCCCTCAGCTTCTTCCCGGGCGCCAAGATCGGCGTCCTCGGCCTGAACGGTTCCGGCAAGTCCACCCTGCTGAAGATCATGGCCGGCCTCGACAAGGAGATCGAGGGCGAAGCCACCCCCATGCCGGGCATCAAGATCGGCTACCTGCCGCAGGAGCCGCAGCTCAATCCGGACGAGACCGTGCGCCAGGCCGTCGAAGGCGGCATGGGCGAGGTGCTGACCGCCAAGGCGCGGCTGGAGGAGATCTACGCCGCCTACGCCGAACCCGATGCCGACTTCGACAAGCTGTCGGAGGAGCAGGGCCGCCTGGAGGCGGTCATCGCGGCCGCCGGCGCCAGCGACACCGAGCACCAGCTCGAGATCGCGGCCGACGCGCTGCGCCTGCCGCCCTGGGACGCGGTGATCAGGAACCTGTCGGGCGGCGAGAAGCGCCGCGTGGCGCTGTGCCGCCTGCTGCTGTCCAAGCCCGACATGCTGCTGCTGGACGAACCCACCAACCACCTGGACGCCGAGTCGGTGGAGTGGCTGGAGCAGTTCCTCGCGCGCTTCCCGGGCACCGTGGTGGGCATCACCCACGACCGCTACTTCCTGGACAACGCCGCCGAGTGGATCCTGGAGCTGGACCGCGGCCGCGGCATCCCCTACAAGGGCAACTACTCCACCTGGCTGGAACAGAAGGAAGCGCGGCTGGAGTCCGAGCAGCGCACCGAGGACGCCCGCACCAAGGCGATGAAGAAGGAACTGGAGTGGGCGCGCTCCAACCCCAAGGGCCGGCAGGCCAAGAGCAAGGCCCGCCTGGCCCGCTTCGAGGAGCTGTCCGACTACGAATACCAGAAGCGCAACGAGACCAACGAGATCTTCATCCCGGTGGGCGAGCGCCTGGGCCACGAGGTGATCGAGTTCGTCAACGTGTCCAAGTCGTTCGGCGACCGCGTGCTGATCGACAACCTGAGCTTCAAGGTGCCCGCGGGCGCCATCGTCGGCATCATCGGCCCCAACGGCGCCGGCAAGTCCACGCTGTTCAAGATGATCGCGGGCAAGGAGAAGCCGGATTCGGGCGAGGTGAAGATCGGCAAGACCGTGCAGATGGCCTTCGTCGACCAGCACCGCGACGAACTGGCCAACGACAAGACCGTGTGGGAGGACGTCTCCGGCGGCCTCGACATGATCCAGATCGGCAAGTTCACGATGGCCAGCCGCGCCTACTGCGGCCGCTTCAACTTCAACGGCGGCGACCAGCAGAAGAAGGTGGGCATGCTGTCCGGCGGCGAACGCGGGCGCCTGCACCTGGCCAAGACGCTGCTGCAGGGCGGCAACGTGCTGCTGCTGGACGAACCCTCCAACGACCTGGACGTGGAAACGCTGCGCGCGCTGGAGGACGCCCTGCTGGAGTTCGCCGGCAGCGTGATGGTGATCAGCCACGACCGCTGGTTCCTGGACCGGATCGCCACCCACATCCTCGCCGCGGAGGACGAGGGCAAGTGGGTCTTCTTCGACGGCAACTACCAGGAATACGAGGCGGACAAGCGCAAGCGCCTCGGCGAGGAAGGTGCAAGACCGCACCGGGTGCGTTATAAAGCGCTGAAGTGACACGAAGCGTCCCCGTGCGCGCGGGGACCCGGTCGTGCACCATGACCCCGCGCCAGGGGGGTCGGCCTCGCGGAGGCGGGGATCCATGGAAAACAGAGGAGGCGGGGCCGCAATGAGCGGCGCAACGCAGCAACCGCAGTACCAGTCGCTCTATCGTGCCTGCATCAAGGACGCCGCCACCGCCGGCGCTGTGCTGATGCAGGCCACGCTTTCGCGCGCGCTGCGCGAGCTGCCTGGCACCGCGGACCGCGTCGCCGACGTCGTCGACCGCAACCTCCTGCTGGAGGCCGTCGGCGTGCTCAAGGAGCAGCAGCAGGCGCTGACCACCGCCTTCCCGCAGGCGCTGCTCGCCGAGTTCGCGCAGGCGATCGCCGGCGACCGCGGCTCCTCCCTCAGTTTCGATTCGCTGCCCCTGCTCGGGAACGAGCAGCTGCAGGAGAACGCCGACCTCGTGCACGGCGCGCGTGAACTGGAAGCCGCCGTGCGCCCCCAGCTGGAAAAGCTGGAAGCGACGCTGGCCGCCGCGGAGCTCACCCCCGCCGGGGCCAGCCACCGCCATCCGCTGCGCCCCGAGGTCTACGTGCGCAGCGTCTACCGCCTCGCGCGCCAGAGCCCGGTCTCGCCCGCGGTGCGCCGCCGCTGGCTGCGCTACCTGCCGCCGCTGATGGCGCCGGAGCTCGCGCAGGCCTATGCGGCGACCGCGCTGCGCCTGCAGGCCGTGGTGGCGCCGGCCGCCGAGGGCGGCACGTACGCCGACGACGAGGTGCCGCAGGAGGCGCGCGACCAGGCGACGCAGCTCACCATCCGCGAGCTGCGCAAGCTGCTGGCGGCGGAGCCGGGCGACGGCGCCGACGAATCGGTGGTGATCTTCTCGGAGAGCGACTTCTCGCACACGGTGCCCTCGGCGCTCGAGATGGTGCAGGACATGCGCAAGGTGGACCAGCTGCTGCTGCAGTTGCGCCAGCGCCAGGCGGCGATGCCCGGGCGGGGCCGCGACAGCCTGGCCGCCTTCCGCGAGGCGCTGCGCCAGGAAGCCCGGCGCCCGTCGCAGGCCCTGGGCCTGGAAGTCGTGCACCTGATGGTGGACAACCTGGCGGCGGACCCGCGGCTGCTGCCGCCGGTGCGCGACATCGTGCGCGACCTCGAGCCGGCGCTGCTGCGGCTGGCCCTGGTGGACCCGCGCTTCTTCAGCGACCGCGAACATCCGGCCCGCCAGCTGCTGGAGCAGCTCACGCAGCGCAGCCTGGCCTGGAGCTCCGCGGACGACCCGGGCTTCTCCACTTTCATGGACGCCCTGCAGCAGGCCACCGAGGCGCTGCTGGATGCCGGCGGCACCGGCCCCGAGACCTTCGACATCGCGCTGTCGGCGCTGCAGGAAGCCTGGGACGAGGCGCAGCCGCGCGGCCGCCGCAACCGCGAACGCGCCGTGCGCGCGCTGATGCGCGCGGAGCAGCGCAACCTGCTGGCCGAGCGCCTGGCGCGCCAGGTCCTGGAGCGCCCCGACGCGGCCGCCGCGCCGCCCGAGGCGCTCGCCTTCCTCACCGGCCCCTGGGCCCAGGTGATGGCGCAGGCGCGCCTGGCCGACACCACCGGCGCCGAGGATCCCTGGGGCTACGGCTGGGTGGTGCAGAACGTCCTGTGGAGCGTGCAGCCCTCGCTGGCCGCGCGCGTGGCGGGCCACCAGCGCGCGCTGGTGGAGCGCATCGACCAGGGCCTCGCGAGCATCGACCACCTGCCGGCCGACACCGACCGCTGGCAGAACCTGCTGTCCGCGCTGCGCGACCTGGCGCTGTCCACCGCCACCGGCACCGCGGTGCGCGCGAGCGAACCGGAGCCGCCGCCGGAGAAGGTCAACACCTGGCTCGCGCCGCTGGAGATGCACGAGTCGGGCTTCGTTCCCGACTCGGCCATCCCGCCGGGCGCCCATACGTCCGAACCGGACAGCCTGCCGCCGCAGGAACTGGGCGTGGGCGCCTACGTGGACCTGCGCGGCGACGGCTGGGAACGCTGGCAGCTCACCTGGGCGAGCCCGCACGGCCTGCTGTTCATGTTCACGCATGCGAGCGGCTCCACGCGCTCGATGACGCGCCGCAAGCTCAACGGCATGATGGCGCAAGGCACCTTGCGGCTGGTGTCGGCGCACCCCGTGGTCGAAGGCGCGCTGGACGCGGTGGCCCGCGCCGCGTGGCGCAACAGCTCGAGCCTCTGACCCCCGGGTGAGGGCTACGCCTGCGCGGCGCGCCAGCTTCCCTGCACGTGCACTTCGCTGCGCAGCGAGTTGGCGATGAAGCAGCGCCGGTGCGCCTCGTGGTGCAGTTCGTCCATCACGGCGTCGTCGGGCAGGTTCCCGCCGGAGAGCACGACCAGCGGGCGCAGCACGATCTCCGCGATGCCTTCGCGGCCGTCGGCGAAGCGGCCCATGCGCGCCTGGGCGGCGTCGCTGTAGCTGTCGACCACCAGGCCGCGCTCGGCGGCCAGCGAGAGGAACCAGAGCATGTGGCAGCTGGAGACCGCGGCCACCAGTGCTTCCTCGGGATCCACCGCCGAAGGATCGGAGTAGGGCGGGCGCACCGAGTGCGGCGAACTCGAGCCCGCCACCACGGCGCCGCCGTCGAAATGCCAGCGATGCGCGCGGCTGTACTTGCGGTCGCTGAACGGCTCGTCGCCGCGCGACCATTCGACGGTGCAGCCATAGCTTGCCATCGGTGCTCCTTCAGGTTTTCGGCAGCGCCGCCAGGGCGGCGCGCTCGGTTTCGGCCAGGTGCGCCTGCAGCACCTTCACCGCCAGCTTCGGATCGCGCCGCCGCACGGCCCGCAGCAATGCGTGGTGTTCCTCGTGCCAGCCCTGCGCGCGCGCGCCGGGCTTCATGCGAGCGAAGTAGAAGCGGTCCACCAGGTAGCGCAGGCGCCGCACGATGGTCATGGACTCGGGCCGCTGCGCCGGCGCGTACAGCGCCTCGTGGAACTCGCGGTCGCCCGCGATCCAGTCGGCCACCGCGTGCGCCTTGTCCAGCGCGGCCTGCACGGTCTCCACGCGGTTGATCGTGGCCGGCGTGTGCAGCGGCACGGCCTCGGCCAGCACGTCGCCCTCGATCAGCAGGCGCAGGCGGAACCATTCGCGCAGGTCGGCCGCGCTCGCCGTGCGCACGTACATGCCCTTGTTCGGGACCATGTGCACCAGCCCCTCGGCCTGCAGCTGGAACAGCGCCTCGCGCACCGGCACGCGGCTGACGCCGAACTCCGCCGCGATCTCCTCCTGCCTCAGCGGCGCGCCCGAAGCCCAGCGGCCGCGGTCCAGCGACTGCCTCAGCAGCTGCGTGACGGCGGAGGACGTGGTCTGGGCGATCGACGAGGCGGGCATGCCGCATTTATACGTGTATACAAGATGAGCCACAAGCCCGCTGAGGCGCGGCGGCGACACCGCCCGGCCCGCGTCCGCCGCCCCGCCGCAGCCGGTGAATATTCACGACTTCTCCTGGCTCAGCGCTGCGAAGCGCAAGAGTTTTTCACGCCTACAAGCCTTGTAGGACGAGACGCTGTAACAGCCCGAACTTCCACCGACACGGGGCTGTCAATGGGTCTTGTCGCAAATTTGAAGCAGGGACCCACGGGATGAAAGAACGCATTGCCACGCACGTCGCTTCCGTTCACAACGTCGTGATGCTGGCCGGCCTGGTGGCCGTCGGCGTGACCGGCTCCATGGGCAACGTCCCCGCGCCGACGTCGGACACCCTGGCCAAGCGCGTGCATGCAGGCAAGGTGGCTGAATCCGGGCAGCCGAGGCAGGCGCAGATCGCGATCGCGACCAATCCCGCGGCGGCCGCGAACTCGCCGTTCCGCATGGACCCGGCCTACTTCGAGCAGCTGCGCAACAAGATGAACTGGCTGCCCGTGCGCTACGCCGGCAGCCTGCTCAAGACGCCCGATGCGGAGTCCCGCCTGCTGCTGGCCCAGTCCGCCGCGCGGCGTGCCGGCCTGGAGGAAGTGGGCCTGAGCTACCGGGACGTGTACGGCATCATCAACGCCGAAACCTCGTGGATCCCGCGCATGGGTGCCAGCAAGGACGGCACGCCCAACCTCGGCATCGCGCAGTTCGAGCCGGCGACCGCGAAGGCCGTGGGGCTGACCGATCCGGGCGATCCGGTGCAGGCCGTGCATGCCGCCGCCGTGCACCTGAAGGACGCCGCCAAGTGGAGCGCCCGGCGCATCGCCGACCTGAAGCTCACGCCGGAACAGCACGCCGTGAAGCTGCGAGAAGGCGTTTCCATCTACTACAACCTGTCCACCAAGGGCCGCAACACCTGGAACGGCCTGAACACGGCCAAGCTGCCCGTGGAGACGCGCCGCCACATCGCGAACGCCCGCGTCGGCGCGCGTGAAGCCGCCGAGCTCGAGGAGCAGTTGCGCCAGGTGAAGGCCCGCGTCGGCCAGCCCGGCATGATGACCGCGTCGTTCCAGGGCGGCCGCAGCTAGGCGCCAGCCCGCCCGCGCCCGCCAGCCTGCGATCGGCGGGTCACGCGGCGCCATGCAGCGCGCGCCTGCGCACCGCATCGATGTTGTTGCGCAGCGCGTAGAGCTCGTCGGCATAGGCGAGCGGCACGCTGATGCGCCCCACCTTCTCCTCCAGTGCGTCGAGCTCTCGGGTCACGTCGCCGGCTTGAGCGGGTTGCGCGTGCAGGCGGTTCTCGATCTCGCGCAGCTGCCCGTACCAGCGGAACACGCGCGAGCGGATGCGGAACTGGTACAGCGGCGGCACGATGCGCGACAGCGGCAGCAGCACGGCCAGGATGATGCCCAGCGCCAGCCACATGCGCTCCACCAGGTTGGCCAGCCAGAAGGGCAGCCAGCGCTGCAGGAAAGGCTGGCCGCTGCGCATCACGCGCTCGGCCTCGCGCGAGATCGGGTATTCGCTGTGCTCGATGTTGGGGAAGCTGCCGGCGCGGTTGAACCAGCCGGCCGGGCTGTGGATGTCCCTGGCGGCCTGCGAGAACAGCTGCAGCAGGGCCGGGTGCGTGCCTTCGCGCGCGAGCAGCGCGGTGGTGGTGGCCACCAGGCGCACGTCCTGCGGCGGCAGGTCGCCCGAGAGGTCGGCGACGCCGCGCGGCAGCACCACCGGCGTGAGGAAGGGGAAGCGGCGCGAATAGGCCTCGCTCTGGCTGAAGTCCATCAGGCGCACGCCCGGCGTCTGCAGCAGCATCTGCACCATCAGCGACTCCGGCGCCGACGCGAACACCAGCGCGTCGATCTCGCCGCCGAGGAAGCCGACGGTCGCCGGCGTCTGTTCCAGCCGCGTCAGCTTCAGCTGCTCCCGGTCCATCTTGTTGGCCTCGAACAGGCGGCGCATCAGGAAGGGCGAGCCGCTGCCGCGCGCGCCGATGTTCACGCGCAGGTCCTGCAACTGGGTGAGCGACGTCAAGGCGCCGCCGGGGGCCTTCTTCGCGGCGTCGGCGCGGTAGAACAGCCACAGCGGCTCGACGAACAGGCTGCCGAGCGACACGATGCCGCTTTCCTCGTTGGCATTGCGCTCGCCGCTGCCGCCCTGCACGAAACCGACGTCCGCCTTGCCCGCGCGCAGCAGCCGCAGGTTGACGGGCGACCCTTCGCTGGGCACCAGCACCACCTCGATGCCGTAGGCCTTCAGCGCCTTCTGGTAGCGCTTGCCGAATTCCTCGTAGGCGCCCTGCGCGGGGCCCGTGGCCAGCGTCACCTTCTTGGGCGGGTTCGGGTCCAGCCACCAGTAGGCCGCCACCAGCAGCCCCACGGCCAGCAGCGCCACCGGACCGGCGGAGATCAGCAGGTCGCGCAGGGAGAGCAGGGTGTTGCGCAAGAGTTTCACCGGCTTCATGCGAGCTCGCCCGCCGCGGGCAGGTGCAGCGTGCCGACGGTGATGCCGCGCGCCGCGCGGACGGCGCGCACCACCGCCTGCGCGCAGGCCTCGGCCGCCATCGCGCCCAGCGTCATCATCCCCAGGCTGCGGCCGCTGGCGCCGGTGGCCAGCGCGAACAGCGTGTCGCCGTCGGACAGCGTGTGGCAGGGGTTGATCGCGCGTGCCAGGCCGTCGTGGCCCTGGGTCGCGAGCCGCGCGGCCTGCACCTTGGTGAGCACGGCGTCGGTGGCGACCACGCCGATGGTGGTGTTGCTGCCCGCCAGCAGCGGCCGGGGCTGCTCCCCGCGCAGCAGCGCGCGGCGTGTGTCGCGCAAGGACCTGCCGTCGTCGCTGCGCGCGCCGGCGATCAGCGCGCCGGTGTCGGGATCGATCACGTCGCCCAGCGCATTGCAGGCCACGATCGCGCCCACGGTCACGCCGTCCACCGTGACCGAGGCGGTCCCGATGCCGCCCTTCATCGCGCGGTCGAAGCCGAAGGTCTTGCCGATCACCGCGCCGGCGCCGGCGCCGACGTTGCCTTCG
>JALHLO010000114.1 GCA_022844525.1 Ramlibacter sp. | reverse complement strand
AGGCGCCGCGCGCGGGGAAGGCGCGGCAAGGCCGCGAAGTTTAGCGTCCGTGGAGTACCCCGGCGGAGGCGGGGGGCGTGGAGCGCCGGGGTGTCGCGGTTCGGCGCTGCGCGCGCTCACCACGACCTACACGGCGCCGTCCCCGTCTTCGTGCCCGCCGCCCCGTAGGTCGTGGTGAGCCCGCAGGCGAACCGCGACACCGCTCAAGGCCCGGCGCGCTGCGTCTCGCGATCCAGCACGCGGTCGGTGAACGCCGCCCCCGCCCACATCGAGGCCAGCGCCACCCAGGCGGTGAGCGAGAAGATGGCCCCGCCGCTCACGCCGGCGCCCACGGCGCAGCCGCCGGCCAGCATCGCCCCGAAGCCCATGGCCACCGCGCCCGCGATGTAGCGCCGCATGCTGTAGCCGTCCTTGAAGCCTTCGAGGTGCAGGTTGCGCCCGGCCAGCGCGCCGAGGAAGGAACCGGCGAAGACCGCCGGCAGCAGGCCGAAGTCGAAGCCGATGGCCGGCGCCGGGCTGGCCACCACGCGCATCAGCCACTCCGCGGACGGCCCGCTGAAGGTGATGCCCTGCACGGGCACGACCTGGAAGGAGTCGGCGGCCACGCCCGCCGTGAACATCCAGGCGAGCGCGACGGCGGTGCCGGCGCCCAGGCCGCCGATCCACTTCCAGGGGTCGCGCCGGCTGCGCCAGGCATACCAGAGCGCCGCCGCCAGCCAGAGCGCGCCGAAGGCCAGGCCCGCCCAGCGGTTCAGGTGCGCGACGGCCAGCAGGTCGCGGGCGCTCCCGCCTTCGACCGTCCACCAGCTGCTGATCTCCGTGCGCAGCGGCGACAGCACGCCGCCCAGCGCCGCCTGCGCGGTCACCGCGAAGATCAGCCCGGACAGCAGCGCGCGCAGGTTGCCGGTGGCCGACAGCACCAGCAGGCGGCTGGCGCAGCCGCGCGCCATGATCATCCCCGCGCCGAACAGCAGGCCGCCCACCAGCGCGCCGGAGAGGCTGCCGCGCGCGGCCAGCTGGCGCGTGCCGCTGATGTCGACCCAGCCGGCCAGCAGCGCCACCTGCAGCGTCACCACCGCGGCCGCAAAGGCGAGCAGCCAGACCGCGAGCTTCTCGCCCGGCTGGCCGCGCGCGAACTCGATGACGGCGGCGCGCAGGCAGAAGCTGGAGCGCTGGGCGAAGAACCCGAACAGCAGGCCCACACCAGCGCCGCCGGCCGCCAGCAGCGCGGGCTCGCCGATGCGTTCGAGGAGCGGGAGGAAGTCCATTGGCGCCTAATTAAGTGACGCCTTATGTTCGGGGCGGTGGCCCGCCCCGCGCTTGACTTGCGTCAAGCGGGGCTCAGGGTCCGCCCAGCCAGTCCAGGAGCGTGGCCAGCCGTGCTTCCGAATCGATGTCGAAGCCCTCGACGCCCACCGTCTTGAGCACGGGCTGGTCCGCCGGCGTCTGCGCCATGGCAGCCAGCGCCTTGCGGATCTCGGCGCGCTGGGCGTCGTTGATGCCCGGCCCGGCGATCAGGGGGAAGTAGGGCTGCGTGCGGCTGCGGTGCACCACCGGCTGGCCGTCCTTCACCCACTTCTTCGCGACGCCCGAATACGAGGCCACGCCGCCCGCGTCCGCGAACTTGTTCTCGATGTAGAAGGCGACCGCCCCCTGTTCTCTCACGTACTGCACCTTCTCCCTGGCCAGGTCGATGCCCTGGTCGCGCAGCTCGGCGCGGCAGAACTTCGTCATGTACGCCGCCTGCTCCGGCAGCACGATGCGCTTGCCCTTGAGGTCGGCGACCGTGCGGATGCCGGAGTCCTTGCCGGCGATGATCAGGCACTGGCCGTCGGGCCGGGCGCTCGCCAGGAAGCGGTAGCCGTACAGCTTGATGCCCCGGGCCGGGTAGTCGCTGGGCCGCGCCAGCACGAAGTCGAGGCGGTGCGTCTTCATGCCCTCCTCGAGCTGGGAGAACTCGCGCGCGAAGACGACGTTCACCTTGCGCCGGATGCTGCGGCCGATCACGTCGGCCAGGCCCTGGTACTTGACGATCACCTGGGCGTGGTCCAGCCCGCCCGAGGTGCCCTCGCTGACGCCCATCACCAGGTCTTGCGCCCATGCCGGCGCGCAGCAGGCCAGCGACAGCGCCAGCAGCAGTTTTCTCATGGCCCCTCCCCCAACGTGCCTCCAGCATCGGCATCCATCAAAAAAGAAGCAAGTAGTGATATTCCTTATGGGGAAACCGGGGCGCTGCGGCTATGGTCTGGCCTGGCCGGCTTGCGGCCGCCCACCCGGAGCACCCATGTTCAAGTCCGCGCGGCTGCTGGCCGCTTTCGCCGCCCTCTGGTTCCTGGCCTGCGCGTCCTTCGCCCAGGACAAGGTGGTCTACCACATCGACAACGCCGAGGCCCAGGCCACCAAGGGGCTGCGCAACGTGCGCAACCACCTGGACGTCGCGCCCGACACGAAGATCGTGGTGGTGACGCACGCCGATGGCGTGGACTTCCTGCTGGAAGGCGCCAAGGACAGGAAGAACCCCAACATCGACTACGCTTCGCTGGTGAGCGCCCTGAAGGCGCGCGGGGTGCGCTTCGAGGTGTGCGAGATCACGTTGCGCAACCGCAACCTGCGCAAGGACCAGTTCACCATGGACGCCGAATTCACCCCCTCCGGGGTCGCCCGCATCGGGCAGCTGCAGCAGCGCGAAAAGTACGCCTACATCAAGCCGTGAGCGCCGGCGGCGAAAAACATGCGGACTTGCTAACATACGCAAGCAGCGAATCAGCGGGGTCCAGCATGGCAAGGCGACAGTCAGCGGTGGCGGCGGAAGCGGCGGGCAGCATCGAATCCGACGAGGTGTTCGAGCTGGCGGCCGAGGTGTTCCGCGTGATGTCGGCGCCCATGCGGCTGAAGATCATCAGCTGCCTGTGCAACGGCGAGAAGAACGTCACCCAGCTGCTGGAGGAGATCGACACCACCCAGCCCAACATGTCGCAGCACCTCAACACGCTGTACCAGGCGGGGGTGATCGGCAAGCGGCGCGAGGGCGTGCAGATCTTCTACCGGATCATCAACGACCGCGTGGTCACGCTCTGCCGCGCGGTCTGCACCCAGATCGCCATCGAGGCCGACGTCAAGGGCTGAGCCCGCTGGCGCTCTCTTCCCAGAGGTGGCGCCGCGCGCGCTCCCTATAATCAGTCATCACTTATTTAAGGGAGGCCGGCCTTGGCGCTGCGCTCATTCTGGAAGGCCGTCGCGGCGGCCGGCACGGCGCTCGCCCTGGCCGGCGGGGCGCACGGGCAGGCGGACCCGGCCCGCAAGGTGGAACCGCAGCAGGTCTCCCCTTCGGCCTGGCTGGTGCAGGGCGACACGGCGCTCGGCACGCCCGCCAACCGCAACTTCATCTCGAACGCCGGTTTCGTGGTGACACCCGCGGGCGTGGTCGTGATCGACGCGCTGGGCTCGCCGCAGCTCGCGCGGGAACTGCTGGAGGCGATCGCGCGCATCACGCCGCAGCCGGTGACGCACGTGGTCATCACGCACTACCACGCCGACCACATCTACGGCCTGCAGGAGTTCCGCCGGCGCGGCGCGAAGATCGTCGCGCAGCGCGGCGCGCTGGAGTACATCCATTCGGACACGGCGGCGTCGCGGCTGCAGGCCTCGCGCGCCGAGCTCGCGCCCTGGATCGATGCGCAGACCCAGCTCGTGGTGCCCGACCAGTGGGTGGACGGCGCCGGCGAACTGGTGGTCGGCGGCACGCGGCTGGTGCTGCAGCCGGTGGGCCCGGCGCACACGCCCGAGGACCTGGTGGTGTTCCTGCCCTCCGAGCGCGTGCTGTTCGCGGGCGACCTGGTGTTCCGCGGCCGCGTGCCCTTCGTGGGGCAGGCGGACAGCCGGCAGTGGATCGCCGCCCTCGACACGCTGCTGAAGATGGACGCGAAGGTGGTGGTGCCGGGACACGGCGCGCTGTCGACGTCGGCGGTCGCGGACCTGGAACTCACCCGCGACTACCTCGCCTTCCTGCGCCAGGCCATGGGCGCCGCCGCCCGCGACATGGAACCCTTCGAGGAGGCCTATGCGCGCACGGACTGGTCGCGTTTCGAGAAGCTGCCCCTGTTCAAGGCGGCCAACCGCATGAACGCCTACAACACCTACCTGCTGATGGAGCGGCAGGCGCGGTGACGCTCGCGCGCGCGCAGCGACGCGGCCTGCTGCTGGCGGGAGCCTCGGCACTCGCCTGGCTGGCGCTGCCGCGCGCGCAGGCCGCCGCGCCGGCCCTGCTGCCGGTGCCGGTCTCGCTGCGGTCGGAGCTCGACGCGGCGCTGCGCCGGCGCCGCGCCCTGGTCGTGCTCGCCAGCACCGAGGGCTGCCCCTGGTGCAGGCTCGTGCGCCAGTCCTACCTGGCGCCGCTGCTGGCGGAAGGACAGCCGGTCGTGGAGATCGACATCCGCGGCAGGCAGGCGATGATCGACTTCGGCGGCGCGCCCGGGACGCAGGCGGAGTTCGCCGCGGCCCGGCGCCTGCGCATCGCGCCCACCGTGCTCTTCATCGGGCAGGACGGACGGGAGATCGCGCCGCGGCTGGCGGGCGTGCCGCTGCCGGACTTCTACGGCGCCTACCTGCAGGAGCGGCTGGACGCCGCCAACCGCGCGGCTGCCTGAGCGTCAGGCGGCCCGGACCAGCGCCAGGTGCGCGGCGAAATTGCGCGCAAGGAAGGCTTCCCCGTGCTCCAGCATGTAGTAGCGGAAGGCCTCCGCCGCCGGTGACAGCACCTTCGACAGCGTGTGCACCACGTTCCAGGCGCGCAGCACCGGCGCGCCTTCCACGTCCAGCACCACCAGCAGGCCCTTCTCCAGCTCGAGCTGCACCGTGTGCAGCGACAGGAAGCTCAGGCCCATGTCGGCGATCACCGCCTGCTTGATGGTCTCGTTGCTGGACATGGCCATCACCACGCGCGGCTCCATGCGCGCATCGGCGAAGAAGGCCTCCATCGCCGCGCGCGTGCCGGCGCCTTCCTCGCGCACGATGAAGTCGTGCGGCCGCAGCGATTCCACCTCCACCCGGCCGCCCTCGCGCGCCAGCGGGTGCGAAGGCGAGGCGACGAACACGTGCGGATGCGCGGCGAAGGGCTCGGCCCGCGTCGCCAGTTCACGCGGCGGGCGGCCCATGACGGCGATGTCCACCTCGTTGGCCCGCAGCATGCCCACCAGCTTCTCGCGGTTGCCCTCGGCCAGCCGGATCTCCACGTGCTCGTGCTCGCGCCGGAACTCCGCCAGCATGCGCGGCAGGAAGTACTTGGCGGTGCTGACCATGCCGATGGTCAGTGTGCCGGCCTCGGCCTGCTTCAGGCGCGCCGCCGCGTCCTCCGCGTCCTTGAGGGTGGCGAGCAGCTTGCGCGCGTAGACCAGCATGTACTCGCCCGGCGTGGTCAGCGAGACCTGCCGGCCCTGCCGCTCGAACAGCGCCAGCCCGATCTGCGCCTCCAGGTCCTTCACCTGCATGGTCACGGCCGGCGGCGTGAGGTTGAGCGCCCGGGCGGCCTTGGCAAAGCTGAGCTGGCGCGCCACCTCGTTGAACACGCGCAGCTGCCGGAAGGTGGCGTTCTTCATTCAGTAATTCCTGAATCGAAAGTCAAGAAAGTCTGAATTTACCTTATTTAAGCGGCTACTTATAGTCCGTCGCATCCGACCGACACATCAGGAGCGACACATGGGCGAAGGCCAGATCACCGACGCGAAGAAGCGCTACAGCGCGGGCGTCCTCAAGTACCGGCAGATGGGCTACTGGATGCCCGACTACCAGCCCAAGGACACGGACACGCTGTGCCTGTTCCGCATCACGCCGCAGGAAGGCGTGGACCCGGAGGAGGCCGCCGCCGCCGTCGCCGGCGAATCGTCCACCGCGACCTGGACGGTGGTGTGGACCGACCGCCTGACCGCCTGCGACAGCTACCGCGCCAAGGCCTACAAGGTGGAGCCGGTGCCCAACACCCCCGGCCAGTATTTCGCCTGGGTCGCCTACGACCTGGTGCTGTTCGAGGAAGGCTCGATCTCGAACATGACGGCCAGCCTGATCGGCAACGTGTTCTCCTTCAAGCCGCTGAAGGCCGCGCGCCTGGAAGACATCCGCATCCCGGTGGCGTACGTCAAGACCTTCAAGGGGCCGCCGACCGGCCTGGTGGTCGAGCGCGAGCGCCTGGACAAGTTCGGCCGCCCGCTGCTGGGTGCCACCACCAAGCCCAAGCTGGGCCTGTCCGGGCGCAACTACGGCCGCGTGATCTACGAAGGCCTCAAGGGCGGCCTGGACTTCATGAAGGACGACGAGAACATCAACTCGCAGCCCTTCATGCACTGGCGCGACCGCTTCCTCTACGTGATGGACGGCGTCAACAAGGCGCAGGCCGCCACCGGCGAGGTCAAGGGCTCCTACCTGAACGTCACCGCCGGGACGATGGAGCAGATGTACGAGCGCGCCGAGCTGGCCAAGGAACTCGGCTCCATCGTCGTGATGGTCGACCTGGTGGTCGGCTGGACCGCGATCCAGTCGATGGCCGAATGGTGCCGCCGCAACGACATGGTGATGCACATGCACCGCGCCGGCCACGGCACCTACACGCGCCAGAAGAACCACGGCGTGAGCTTCCGCGTGATCGCCAAGTGGCTGCGCCTGGCCGGCTGCGACCACCTGCACGCGGGCACCGCGGTGGGCAAGCTGGAAGGCGACCCGCTGACCGTGCAGGGCTACTACAACGTCTGCCGCGACAGCTACACGAAGACCGACCTGCCGCGCGGCCTGTACTTCGACATGGACTGGGCCGACACCAAGAAGGTGATGCCCGTGGCCTCCGGCGGCATCCACGCCGGCCAGATGCACCAGCTGATCGAGCTGTTCGGCGACGACGTGATCCTGCAGTTCGGCGGCGGCACCATCGGCCACCCGCAGGGCATCCAGGCCGGCGCCGTGGCCAACCGCGTGGCGCTGGAAGCCATGGTCAAGGCGCGCAACGAAGGCAAGGACATCCTGCAGGAAGGCCCGGAGATCCTCAAGCGTGCCGCGCAGTGGTGCGGCCCGCTGCGCGCCGCCCTCGACACCTGGGGCGACATCACCTTCAACTACCAGTCGACCGATGCGAGCGACTACGCCGTGACGCCCGCCGTCGCCTGAACGCACAGGAGAGATCCCCACCATGATGACCAACCCCACCGGCAAGCTGACGCAAGGCCAGTTCAGCTTCCTGCCCGAACTCAGCGACGAGGAAATCACCCTGCAGGTCCAGTACGGCCTGGACAGGGGCTACGCCTGGAGCGTGGAGTTCACCGACGACCCGCACCCGCGCAACACCTACTGGGAGATGTTCGGCATGCCCATGTTCGACCTGCGCGATGCCGCCGGCGTGCTGGGCGAGCTGAAGGAATGCCGCAAGGCCTATCCCAACCACTACATGCGCCTGATGGCCTTCGACTCCACGCGCGGCGTCGAGTCCATCGCCATGAGCTTCATCGTCAACCGGCCGAAGTCCGAGCCGGGCTTCGCCCTGGACCGCCAGGAGACGCAGGGCCGCACGGTGCGCTACACGACGCGCGCGTATTCCGCCGCGCGCCCGGAGATGGAACGCTACTGAGGCGCGCGCCATGAACCGTCCCCTGCAACTCTTTCCCGGCGCTGGCGCGCCGGTGCCCGAGCCGCAAGCGCCCGCGAAGCGCCCCGCGCGCTCGGTCGCCGAGGTGCTGGCCGACTCGCAGGTGGAGCAAGTGCTGGCCGAGCTCGACCGCGACCTGGTCGGCCTGGCGCCGGTGAAGGCGCGCATCCGCGACATCGCGGCGCTGCTGGTGATGGACCGGCTGCGCGCCAACCTGGGGCTGACCGCGCAGGCGCCCAGCCTGCACATGTCCTTCACCGGCAACCCGGGCACCGGCAAGACCACGGTGGCGATGCGCATGGCGCAGATCCTGCACCGCCTGGGCTACGTGCGCAAAGGCCACCTGGTGGCCGTCACGCGCGACGACCTGGTGGGGCAGTACATCGGCCACACCGCGCCCAAGACCAAGGAAGTGCTGAAGAAGGCCATGGGCGGCGTGCTGTTCATCGACGAGGCCTACTACCTGTACCGCCCGGAGAACGAGCGCGACTACGGGCAGGAAGCCATCGAGATCCTGCTGCAGGTGATGGAGAACCAGCGCGACGACCTGGTGGTGATCCTCGCGGGCTACGCGGACCGCATGGAGACCTTCTTCCGCAGCAACCCGGGCCTGAGCTCGCGCATCGCGCACCACCTCGACTTCCCGGACTACCAGCCGCAGGAGCTGATGGCGATCGCCGACAAGATGCTGGCGGCGCAGAACTTCCACCTGGGCGAGGGCGCCGGCGAGGCGCTGCGGCGCTACATCGAGCTGCGCGTGGCGCAACCCCACTTCGCCAACGCCCGCAGCGTGCGCAATGCGCTGGACCGCGCCCGGCTGCGGCAGGCCAGCCGCCTGTTCGCCGACCGCGAGCGCGAGCTCACGGCCGAAGACCTCACCACCATCGCGGCCGGCGACATCCTCGCCAGCCGCCTGTTCGCCGCCTCCTGAAGGACCGCCATGAACCAGCCCCTGCGCGCCCTCGTGTTCGACGTCGACGGCACCCTGGCCGACACCGAGCGCTTCCACCTGCGCGCCTTCAACCAGGCCTTCGCCGAAGAGGGCCTGGACTGGGAGTGGGACGAGGCCCTGTACACCGAGCTGCTGGACGTCTCCGGCGGCAAGGAGCGCATGCTCCATTACTGGCGGCAGGCACGCCCGCAGATGGTGGACATCGACGGCAGCGCCATCGTGCACCTGGTGGAGCGCCTGCACCTGGCCAAGACCGCGATCTACGAGACGATGGTCAACGAGGGCCTGGTGGAGCTGCGCCCCGGCGTGCTGATCCTCATGGACGAGGCGCGCCGGCGCGGGCTGCAGCTGGCGATCGCGACCACGACCTCGCCGGTCAACGTCGCCGCGCTGCTGCGCCGCGCCGTGGGGCCGAACTGGCGCCTGGAATTCCCCGTGGTGTGCGACGCCTCCACCGCGCCGCGCAAGAAGCCGCATCCGCAGGTCTACCTGCAGGCGCTGGAGCGCCTGGGTGTCGCGGCCGCGGCCGGCGTGGCCTTCGAGGACTCGTCCAACGGGCTGCGCGCGGCCATGGCGGCCGGCATGGACACCGTGGTCACGCCCTCGGCCTTCACGCGCAGGCACGACTTCAGCGGCGCGCTGCGCGTGCTGCCCTCGCTGGCCGGCGTCTCCGTCGACCAGCTCACCGAATGGCGCGCCGCCCGCCAGCGCGCCGCGCAAGCCGTGGGAGCGGAATGATGAACACCTACCAGCGCCAGACCCTCACCCAGTACCTGATCGACCAGCGCCGCCGCTACCCCGGCGCCACCGGCGACTTCAACTCGCTGATCCTCGACGTGGCCATGGCCTGCAAGGCGATCGCGCGCCAGGTCGCCCTGGGCAAACTGGCCGACACGCCGGCCGCCGGCGCGACCAACGTGCAGGGCGAGGAGCAGAAGCCCCTGGACGTGCTGAGCAACGAGGTGTTCCTGCGCACCACGGAATGGGGCGGCCACCTCGCCGGCATGGCGTCCGAGGAGATGGACCAGCCCTACGACATCCCGGCGCAGTTCGCGCGCGGCAAGTACCTGCTGGTGTTCGACCCGCTGGACGGCTCCAGCAACATCGACGTCAACGTCTCCGTCGGCAGCATCTTCTCGGTGCTGCGCGCGCCGGAAGAAGCGGTGGCGGGCGCGCTTACCGAACAGCACTTCCTGCAGCCCGGCGCGCAGCAGGTCGCCGCCGGCTACGCGCTGTACGGCCCGACCACCATGCTGATCCTCACGGTGGGCCATGGCGTGGCCGGCTTCACGCTCGACCCGAACCTGGGCGAGTTCATGCTCACGCACGCGGACCTGCGCGTGCCCGAGGAGACGCAGGAGTTCGCGATCAACGCCTCCAACCGCCGCTTCTGGGAGCCGCCGGTGCAGCGCTACGTGGACGAGTGCCAGGCCGGCCGCGAGGGCCCGCGCGGCAAGGACTTCAACATGCGCTGGATCGCCTCGATGGTGGCGGAGGCGCACCGCATCCTGATGCGCGGCGGCGTGTTCCTCTATCCGCCGGACAACAAGGAGCCGCGCCGCCCCGGCCGCCTGCGCCTGCTGTACGAGGCCAACCCGGTCGGCTTCGTGATCGAGCAGGCCGGCGGGCGCGCCAGCACCGGCCGCCGGCCCGTGCTGGGCGTGCAGCCCGAGGCGCTGCACCAGCGCGTGGGCCTCGTGTTCGGCTCGCGCAGCGAGGTCGAGCGCATCGAGCGCTACCACGCCGAGCCGGACGGGCGCGACATCGTCACGCCGCTGTTCGCGGAACGCACGCTGTTCCGCGCGGCCTGAGCAAGGATTTCCCAGACTCCGGAGGAACCAGTGTCCGAACGCCATCCCATCATCGCCATCACCGGCTCGTCCGGCGCGGGGACCACCTCGGTGACCCGCACCTTCGAGAACATCTTCCGGCGCGAGGGCGTCAACGCCGCCATCATCGAGGGCGACAGCTTCCACCGCTACGACCGCCGCGAGATGAAGGACCGGCAGGCCCAGGCCGAGAAGGCGGGCGACCGCAACTTCAGCCACTTCGGCCCGGAGAACAACCTGTTCGCCGAGCTGGCGCAGCTGTTCCGCAGCTACGGCGAGACCGGGCAGGGCATGCGCCGCAAGTACCTGCACGACCACGACGAAGCAGCCCCGTACCAGCAGGAGCCCGGCACCTTCACCCCCTGGGAGCCGCTGCCGGAAAAGACCGACCTGCTGTTCTACGAGGGCCTGCACGGCGCGGTGGTGACGCCGGAAGTGAACGTCGCCAAGTACCCCGACCTGCTGGTCGGCGTGGTCCCCGTGATCAACCTCGAATGGATCCAGAAGCTCTGGCGCGACAAGTCCAAGCGCGGCTACTCCACCGAGGCGGTGACCGACACCATCCTGCGCCGCATGCCCGACTACGTGCACTACATCTGCCCGCAGTTCACCCACACCCACGTGAACTTCCAGCGCATCCCCTGCGTGGACACCTCCAACCCGTTCATCGCCCGCGAGATCCCGGCGCCCGACGAAAGCATGGTGGTGATCCGCTTCGCCCAGCCCAAGGGCATCGACTTCCCCTACCTGCTGAACATGATCAACGACTCCTTCATGTCGCGCGCCAACACCATCGTCGTGCCGGGCGGCAAGATGGAACTGGCGATGCAGCTGATCTTCACGCCCTTCGTGTGGCGGATGATGGAGCGGCGCAAGCGCGCGCTCGGCACGGTCTGAGGAGCCCGCAGGATGAACCGCACACCCGACCTGCGCCGCCGCATGGCCGACGCACTGCGCATGCTGGCGATCGACGCCGTGGACCGCGCCAATTCCGGCCACCCCGGCGCCCCCATGGGCATGGCCGAAATGGCGCAAGTGCTCTGGGACGAACACCTGGTGCACAACCCGGCCAACCCGCACTGGGCCAACCGCGACCGCTTCGTGCTGTCGAACGGCCATGCCTCCATGCTGCTCTACGCGCTGCTGCACCTGACGGGCTATGAACTGCCCATCGAGGAGCTGAAGAAGTTTCGCCAGCTGCACAGCAAGACCCCCGGCCATCCGGAAGTCGGCGTGACGCCGGGCGTGGAGACCACGACCGGGCCGCTGGGGCAGGGCCTGGCCAATGCGGTCGGCATGGCGCTCGCCGAGAAGCTGCTCGCCGCCGAATTCAACCGGCCGGGATTCGAGATCGTCGACCACTTCAGCTTCGTGTTCCTGGGCGACGGCTGCCTGATGGAGGGCATCAGCCACGAGGCGTGCTCGCTCGCCGGCACGCTGCGCCTGTCCAAGCTGGTGGCGCTCTACGACGACAACGGCATCTCGATCGACGGCCACGTGCAGGGCTGGTTCAGCGACGACACGCGCCGGCGCTTCGAGGCCTACGGCTGGAACGTGATCGCCGGCGTGGACGGCCACGATCCCGCGCAACTGGACGCGGCGCTGGGCCGGGCGCGCGCGCAGGCGAGCACGGCCGAGGGCAGGCCGACGCTGATCTGCTGCCGCACGGTGATCGGCCGCGGCTCGCCCGCCAAGGCGGGCACCCACGACGTGCACGGCGCGCCGCTGGGCGCGCAGGAAAGCGCGGC
>JALHLO010000113.1 GCA_022844525.1 Ramlibacter sp. | reverse complement strand
GCCGCGGCCGCCAGCGACCGCGTGGGCCTGCTGTACTCGATCGCGCGCGTGCTGGCGCGCCACAAGCTGAACCTGCAGCTGGCCAAGGTGAGCACGCTGGGCGAGCGCGTGGAGGACACCTTCCTGATCGACGGCCCCGAACTGCAGCAGAACAGGAAGCAGATCGAGATCGAGACCGAGCTGCTGGAAGCCGTCGGCGCCTGATCCGCCGCGGCGGGCGGTTTACGCCAAATCCTTATGATCCCGAGACTGGCGGCGGCTGCCGTCCAGCTAGCATCGCCCTCGGCCGGGACCCGGCCGTCGTTTGGAGAAGGACCCCCACATGTTGAAGACCCCCGCGCGCCGCGGCCTCGTGCTGCTCGCGCTTGCCGCGGCCACCGGCTGCGCCTACGCCCAGAAAACCCCCGCGCCCGCCGCCGCCAACTGGCCCACGAAGACGGTGCGCATCCTCGTCGGCTTCCCCGGCGGCTCCACCCCCGACCTGGTGGCCCGCACGATCGCCGAGCCGCTGTCCAGGGCGCTGGGCCAGCCCGTGATCGTGGAGAACCGGCCCGGCGCCGGCGGCAACATCGCCGCCGACATGGTGGCCAAGGCGACCGACAACCACACGATCGGCGTGCTGATCAACGGCAACATGACGATCGCCAAGCTGCTGAACCCGGCGACGCCCTTCGATCCGCAGAAGGACCTGGCGCCCATCAGCCTGATCGGCACGGCGCCGCTGCTGCTGACCGCGCCGGTGTCCGCGCCGGGCAAGGACGCGCAGGAGTTCTTCCTGGCGGCGCGCAATGCGGGCCAGAAGTGGAGCTACGGCACGCCGGGCATCGGCACGGTCGGCCACATCGGCATGGAGCTGCTCAAGTCCAAGACCAACATGGACCCGGTGCACGTGCCCTACCCGGGCAACCCGCAGGTGATCAACGCCCTGATCGGCGAACAGATCCACCTGTCGCTGCTGCCGCCCGGCCTGGCCGCGGCGCAGATCCGCGCCGGCAAGCTCAAGGCCATCGGCGTCACCTCCACCAACCGCAGCCCGCTGGTGCCGGAATACCCCAGCCTCCACGAACAGGGCATCGTCGGCTTCCAGCTGGAGATCTGGACGGCCGCGGCCGCGCCGCGGTCCATGCCCCGGCCGATCGTCGACCGGCTGTCGCGCCACATCGTCGAGATCGTGCGCATGCCGGAAGTGCGGCAGAAGCTGTTCCAGCAGGGCTGGCAGGTGGCGGGAACCTCGCCCGAAGGGCTGGCCAACCGCGTGAAACAGGAAACCGCGATCCTGGGCGGCGTGATCGCCATGCGCGGCATCAAGGTCGAATGACCGAGCGGGGCCCGGCGCGCCCGGCCTAGCGGCGGCGGGCGGTCGGGCTCTTGCTGTTGCGCATCGGGCCCACGACCCCGCGCATCATCTTCAGCAGCGCCAGCATGACGATGGCACCCGCCAGCGCCATGCCGATGGCCCCGATCGAGACGCCCGGGACCGACTGACCGCCGCGGAACAGGTCGACCACGAATTCGCCGCCGATGAAGGCGCCGAAGACGCCCACCAGCATTTCCTCGACGCGCTGGACCTTGCCCTTGCTGTCCAGCATGGCGCCGGCCAGCCAGCCGACCGCGGCGCCGATGGCGCACCAGATGTAGAAATTGATCTCGGCTCCCTTGCCATGGAAGCCATGGCCCCCGATGGTGACAGGCTTTGGCGGGGCTGCCGCGCTTTATTTGCGCGGGGCCGCGGCGGGCGTCAGTCGTCGTCCTGCGCGTCCAGCCCGGGGAACAGCACGTCGGTGAAGCCGAACCGGCTGAAGTCGCGCACCCGCATGGGGTAGAGCTTGCCCACCAGGTGGTCGCATTCGTGCTGCACCACCCGCGCGTGGAAGCCTTCGGCTTCCCGGTCGATCCGGTTGCCCGCCGCGTCGTAGCCGCTGTAGCGGATGCGCCGCCAGCGCGGCACCACGGCGCGCAGGCCGGGCACCGACAGGCAGCCTTCCCAGCCGTCCTCCTCCTCGTTGCCCACCGGCGTGATGATCGGATTCACCAGCACGGTGCGCGGCACGACCGGCGCGTCCGGGTAGCGCGGATTCGGCGCGTCGGTGCCGAAGATGACCACCTGCAGGTCCACCCCGATCTGCGGGGCGGCCAGGCCGGCGCCGCTGGCGGCCTTCATCGTGTCCTGCATGTCGGCCACCAGCGCGCGCAGCTCCGGCGTGCCGAAGGCACGCACCGGCTGCGCCAGCCGCAGCAGGCGCGCATCGCCCATCCTGAGAATTTCCCTGACTGCCATGACCAAAGCATACCGAATGGGGCATCCCGCCAGCGCGCAGGACTGGTATCTTTGAACCTTGGACAAAACGATGACCGCCAATCCCGCCACCCCCCGCACCCTCACCGCCCCGGCCCGCTGGCTGCTGCAGGCCCTCGCGGCGCTGTGCCTGCTGCTCGGCCTCGTCGGCGTGTTCGTGCCGGTGATGCCCACCGTGCCCTTTCTCATCGTCGCGGCCTGGGCGGCCTCGCGCAGCTCGCCGCGCCTGCACCAGTGGCTGATGGAGCACCCCCGCTTCGGCCGCCAGCTGCGCGAGTGGAACGAGTACGGCATCGTGCCGCGCCGCGCCAAGTGGTTCACCACGGTGATGATGGCGATGAGCTCCGTGTCGATGCTGGTGGTGGCGCCGGGCGCGTGGGTGCCTTACGTGCTGGCGGGGGTCGCCGCGATGGCGCTGGTGCTGTGGTGGCTGTGGCGGCGGCCGGAGCGCAAGCCGGGCGACGCCGGCGGCGCCTGATCAACCCGCCAGCAGCTGCCGGAGGCCATCCTCGTCGAGGATCGCCACCCCCAGCTCGCGCGCCTTGTCCAGCTTGCTGCCCGCCTCGGCACCGGCGACCACGTAGTCGGTCTTCTTGCTGACCGATCCGGCCACCTTGGCGCCGGCGGCCTCCAGCAGTTCCTTGGCTTCGTCGCGGCTCAGGGTCGGCAAGGTCCCGGTGAGGACCACCGTCTTGCCGGACAGCGGCTGGGGCGCGCGCGCCGCCGGTTCGCCCTCCTCCCAGTGCAGCCCGCAGGCACGCAGCTGCTCGATCACCTCGCGGTTGTGCGGCTGCCGGAAGAAGGCGTGGATGCTTTCGGCGACGACCGGGCCGACGTCCGGGACCTGCAGCAGCTGCTCGACGCTCGCGTCCAGGATGCCGTCCAGGTTGCCGAAGTGGCGCGCCAGGTCGCGCGCCGTCGATTCGCCGACGTGGCGGATGCCCAGGCCGTAGAGGAAGCGCGGCAGGGTGGTCGCCTTGGACTTCTCCAGCGCGGCCAGCACGTTCTGCGCCGACTTGTCGCCCATGCGATCGAGCGCCACCAGGTTGGCGAGTCCCAGGCGATAGAGGTCCGGCAGCGTGCGGATCACGCCGGCATCGACCATCTGGTCCACCAGCTTTTCGCCGAGACCTTCGATGTCGAGCGCGCGCCGCTGGGCGAAGTGCAGGATCGCGTGCTTGCGCTGCGCGCTGCAGAACAGGCCGCCGGTGCAGCGATGGTCGGCCTCGCCCTCCTCGCGCAGGGCGGCGGAGCCGCACACGGGGCAGGTCGCGGGCATGTGGAAGACTGCCGCGCCCGCCGCGCGCCGGTCCGGCACCACCGCGACCACCTCGGGAATCACGTCGCCGGCGCGCCGCACGATCACGGTGTCGCCCACGCGCACGTCCTTGCGGTGGACCTCGTCCTCGTTGTGCAGGGTGGCGTTGGTGACGGTGACGCCGCCGACGAAGACCGGCTTCAGCCGCGCCACCGGCGTCAGCTTGCCGGTGCGGCCGACGTACACGTCGATGGATTCCACCGTCGTCAGCTGCTCCTGCGCCGGAAACTTGTGCGCCACCGCCCAGCGCGGCTCCCGCGTGACGAAACCGAGCTGCTTCTGCAGCGCCAGGCTGTTGACCTTGTAGACCACGCCGTCGATGTCGAAGGGCAGCCCGTCGCGCTCGCGGCCCACCGCCTGGTGGTAGGCGATCAGTTCGTCGGCGCCCATCGCGAGCACGGTGCGGTCGGACACCGGCAGTCCCCAGCGCCCGAGGGCCTGCAGCAGTTCGTAGTGGGTCTCGAAGGCCGGGCCGCCCTCGATCTCGCCCCAGCCGTAGGCGTAGAAGCTCAGGGGCCGCTGGCGGGCGATGCCGGGATCGAGCTGGCGCACGGCGCCGGCGGCGGCATTGCGCGGGTTGACGAAGGTCTTCTCGTTCTTCGCGCCGCGCGCGATCTTCTCGCGCTGCAGCTCGTTGAGGCGCTCGAAGTCGTCGCGCCGCATGTAGACCTCGCCGCGCACTTCCAGCACCGGCGGCGCGCCGCGCAGCTTCAGCGGGATCTGGCCGACGGTGCGGATGTTCTGCGTGACGTCCTCGCCCACCTCGCCGTCGCCGCGGGTGGCGGCCTGCACCAGCACGCCGCCTTCGTAGCGCAGGCTGATGGCCAGGCCGTCGAACTTCAGCTCGGCGACGTACTCGATCGCCGGGTCGCCATCCTTCAGGCCCAGCTCGCGGCGCACGCGAGCGTCGAAGTTGCGCGCGCCGCTGGCCTCGATGTCGGTCTCGGTGCGGATCGAAAGCATGGGCACCTTGTGCCGCACCTTGGCAAAGCCTTCGAGCGTCTTGCCGCCGACGCGCTGGGTGGGCGAGTCGGGGGCCAGCAGCCCCGGGTACTTTTCCTCCAGCGCCTGCAGCTCGCGGAACAGCTGGTCGTACTCCGCGTCCGGGATCTCCGGCGTGTCGAGCACGTAGTACTGGTGGGAATGGTGGTGCAGCAGTTCGCGCAGGGCGTCCGCGCGCTCGCGGTCACGGGCCGGGATGGACATGCGGGGATTGTGCCTTTGGCGGGGGCTTGTTTTGGGGGATGTCGCGGTTCGGCTGCGCTCACCACGACCTACGCGGTGCTGCTTGGGGGATGGCGCGGTTCGGCTTCGCGCTCACCACGACCTACGCGGTGCTGTTTGGGGGATGTCGCGGTTCGGCTTCGCGCTCACCACGACCTACGCGGTGCTGCTTGGGGGATGGCGCGGTTCGGCTTCGCGCTCACCACGACCTGCGCGGTGCGGGTAGGTCGTGGTGAGCGGCGCAGCCCGAACCCCGACACCGCCAGCTAGGAGAACAACCTCCGCGCCTGCGGCGACCCCGCCGACAGATCGCGGGCATCCAGCGTGTCGTACAGCTGCTCCAGGTCCGAACCGATCACGTCCAGCGCCTCCACCGGGATCACCCGCCCGTCGTCGTCGGTGATCAGGCCGTCCATGGCCGCCGCCAGCGCGATCGCCGCGTCGCGCATGCGCACGAAGGGCTGTTCGCTGCGGGGCACGTGCGGCACGTCGAGGCTGAGCGTCACCTCGCGGATCGCGGAATGCGAAGGGTCTTCCGACAGCGCGGCCTGCGTGGAGAACGCCAGGCCCAGCACCGGCGGGCCGCCGGCCGCGCCGGCCGGCAGCACCAGGCGCCCGGGAATGGCGCCGGCCACGAAGCCCAGGCGCGCGGCGTTTTGCTGCACGTAGCCCGGGCTCCAGGCCGCGTTGCGGGCGCGCAGGGTGAAGCCCAGCTGGGCGTCGTGCGTGCTGGCGAACTGGTCCAGTTCGCGGGCGCGCGCGACCTCGTCGCGCATCTCGGGGAATTCGGCCGCGCCGTTGATCGCATCGGCGAAGGCCTGCGTCTTCATGACGAACTCGGAGTACTCGATCTCGTTGAGCGCGCCGCTGCGGTTGGCCAGCTGCACGCCGGCCTGGAACTCCAGGTAGCGCTGGCCGGGCCGCGGCGTCTCCCACTCCTGGCTGGCGTCGTTGCGGCCCTCGATGGCGAAGGGCTTGCTGCCCGCGCGGCGCGTGGGCGGCAGCGCCGCCAGCGCCGCCTCGCCGGACACCGGGAAGTCCACCACGATGCGGGCCAGCACGTCGATCAGCGCGTCGAGTCCGGGCTTGCGCTCGGGCGGCGGCGGCGCCAGCGGCACGTCGTCGAACACCGGCTCGCTGCGCTCCTGCAGGGGTTCGCCGGCGACCGCCGCCGCCACCGCCATTTCGGCCTGGCGCGGCGTGTTGCGGCGCGTGGTCCAGGCGTTCCAGGCGACCAGGAAGGCGAGCACCAGCCCGCCCAGGATGGCCAGACCGACCGTGAAGCCGCTCATACCTCGGCCATCGACACCGCGGATTCCATGTCCACCGCCACGATGCGCGAGACGCCCTGCTCCTGCATGGTCACGCCGATCAGCTGCTCGGCCATCTCCATCGCGATCTTGTTGTGCGAGATGAAGAGGAACTGCGTTTCCTTGCTCATGCTGCTCACGAGCTTGGCGTAGCGCTCGGTGTTGGCGTCGTCCAGCGGCGCGTCCACTTCGTCCAGCAGGCAGAAGGGCGCGGGGTTGAGCTGGAAGATCGCGAACACCAGCGCGATCGCGGTCAGGGCCTTCTCGCCGCCGGACAGCAGGTGGATGGTCTGGTTCTTCTTGCCGGGCGGCTGCGCCATCACCTGCACGCCGGAGTCGAGGATCTCCTCGCCGGTCATCACCAGCCGCGCGTTACCGCCGCCGAACAGCTCGGGGAACATGCGGCCGAAGTGCTCGTTGACGGTCTGGAAGGTGCTGCCCAGGAGGTCGCGCGTTTCCGCGTCGATCTTGCGGATCGCGTCCTCCAGCGTCGTCATCGCATCGGTCAGGTCCTTGGTCTGCGCGTCCAGGAAGTGCTTGCGCTCGCGCGCCGTGCTCAGCTCCTCCAGCGCCGCCAGGTTGACCGCGCCCAGCGCCGCGATCTCGCGGTGCAGGCGGTCGATCTCCGCCTGCATGCCGGACAGGCGCACGTTGCCGCCGGCGACCGACTGAGCCACGGCTTCCAGGTCGGCCTGCGCGTCGGCCAGCAGCTGCGTGTACTGCTCCAGGCCCAGGCGGGCGGCCTGCTCCTTGAGCTGCAGGTCGGTGATGCGCTGGCGCAGCGGGTCGAGCTCGCGTTCCATCTGCAGCCGGCGCTCGTCGCTGGCGCGCAGCTTGGCGGTGAGGTCGTCGTATTCGCTGCGGCGGGCACCGAGCACCTGTTCGCGTTCGGACTTCAGCTGCAGCGCACTCTGCAGGCCGGCCTGGGCGGCGGCGTCGGTCAGGCGGGCCAGCTCGCTGCGGGCCCGCTCTTCCTCCGCGCCGAGGGAGGCCCCTTGCTGCGTGGCGGTCTCGATCGCCCGCTGCAGCTCGCCGCCGCGCGCCTGCAGCGCGCGCTGCGCGAACTGCGCTTCCTGCGCCTGGCGCTCCAGGCTGCGGTGCTGCTCGCGCGCCTCGGCCAGCTTGCGCTCGGCCTCGATCACGCGCTCGTCCAGCTGCGCATGCCGCTCCTGGCTGTCGGCCAGCTGCATGTCCAGTTCCTCGAAGCGCGCTTCGGCGGCCACGCGCTTTTCCTGCAGTTCCTCCAGCAGCGCGTCGACTTCGGCCAGGTCGCCTGCGATCTGCTCGCTGCGCGCGCGGGTCTGTTCGGCCAGCTGCGTCAGGCGCAGCGTCTCCACCTGCAGTTCGTGCGCGCGGCCCTGCGTCTCGCCGGCTTCGCGGCGGGCGGACGTCAGGCGCTGGGCGGCATCGGTGTACGCGGCTTCGGCGCGCACCAAGCCAGCGCGCGCCTCCTCGTTGATCAGCGCCTGCGCGCGCAGCTGCTTCTCGAGATTCTCGATTTCCTGCTGGCGCGCCAGCAGGCCGGCCTGCTCGGAGTCCTGCGCGTAGAAGCTCACGCTGTAGGCGGTGACGGCGTGGCCGGACTTCACGTAGACCGCTTCGCCCGGCTGCAGCTTGTCGCGCGCGGCCAGCGCCTCTTCCAGCGAGCCGGCGGTGTAGCAGCCATGCAGCCAGTCGGACAGCAGCGCCTTCTGGCCGGCGTCGTTCAGCCGCAGCAGGTCCGCCAGGCGCGGCAAGGCGGCCGGCGCTTCCGGCGCCGCGGCGGCGGGGGCGTGATAGAAGGCCAGCTTGGCGGGCGGCGCGTCGCCGGCGAAGGCACGCACCATGTCCAGCCGGGACACCTCCAGCGAATTCATGCGCTCGCGCAGCGCGGCTTCGAGCGCGTTCTCCCAGCCCTGCTCGATGTGGATCTTCGTCCACAGGCCTTGCAGGCCGCCCAGGCCATGCCTGGCCAGCCAGGGCTGCAGCTTGCCGTCGGTGCGGACCTTTTCCTGCAGCGCCTTGAGCGCTTCCATGCGCGCCGACAGGTCGGCCTGCCGCGCGCCCTGCGTGTTGACGTCCTGCTGCTTGCCGCGCCGGTCTTCGTCGAGCTGCGGCACCTGCTCCTGCAGTTCGTGCAGGCGCGCGTCGGCGGTCTCGGCGGCCTCCTGCGCGGCGGCCAGCTGCGACTGCAGGTTGACCAGGCGGGCTTCGTCCGGCGCGGCCAGCGCGTTGCGGTCGGCGGCCAGGCGCTCGCGCCGCTGGTTCAACTGCCGCGACTGGTCTTCGATGTTGCGCTGGTCGGCGGCCAGCACCTGGATCTGCTGCTGCACCTGGGCGACCGCGCCGCGCTGCTCGGACGAGCGCGCCTGCGCCTGGCGCAGCGCCTCTTCCAGGTCGGGCAGCTGCATGCCCTGCTCCTCGACCTGCGCGGCCAGCAGGGTCGCCTTCTCCTCGGCTTCCACGGCCTGCGCCGCGAGGTTCTCGGTCTCGGCTTCGGCTTCCTCCTTGCGCGCGGCCCACTGCGTCGCCTGCTCCTTGAGCTGCAGCAGCCGCTGCTCCACGCGCTGGCGGCCTTCCACCACGAAGCGGATCTCGGCTTCCAGCCGGCCGACCTCGGCGCTGGCCTCGTACAACTGGCCCTGGGCCTGGTTGACCTGGTCGCCGGCGGCGTAGTGCGCCTGGCGGATGGTTTCCAGCTCGCTTTCGATGCGGCGCAGGTCGGCCACGCGGCCTTCGAGGTCGTTCACCGCCTTGTCGGCATCGGCCTTGACGCAGCCCTGGTCGACTTCGGCCTCGGCGCGCTTCAAGAACCAGAGCTGGTGCTGCTTGAGCGTGACGTCGGCCTGCAGCCCGTTGTAGCGCGCCGCGACTTCCGCCTGCTTCTCCAGCTTGTCCAGGTTGCTGTTCAACTCGCGCAGGATGTCTTCCACGCGGGTGAGGTTCTCCCGGGTGTCGTGCAGCCGGTTCTCGGTCTCGCGCCGGCGCTCCTTGTACTTGGAGACGCCCGCGGCCTCCTCGAGGAACAGGCGCAGTTCCTCGGGCTTGGACTCGATGATCCGGCTGATCGTGCCCTGGCCGATGATGGCGTAGGCGCGCGGGCCCAGGCCGGTGCCCAGGAACACGTCCTGCACGTCCCGCCGGCGCACCGGCTGGTTGTTGATGTAGTAGCTGGAGGTGCCGTCGCGCGTCAGCACGCGCTTGACCGCGATCTCGCCGAACTGCGCCCACTGGCCCCCGGCGCGGTGGTCGGCGTTGTCGAAGATGAGCTCGACGGACGAGCGCGACGCGGGCTTGCGGGTGTTCGTGCCGTTGAAGATCACGTCCTGCATGGACTCGCCGCGCAGCTCGCTCGCCTTGGACTCGCCCAGCACCCAGCGCACGGCGTCCATGATGTTGGACTTGCCGCAGCCGTTGGGGCCGACGACCCCGACGAGCTGCCCGGGCAGCATGAAGTTCGTGGGTTCGGCGAACGACTTGAACCCGGAAAGCTTGATCGATGTGAGACGCACTGCCCCCGCCCCTCTGATGCGAATGAGGACGCCGACGTGGGGGTGCGCGCGACTTGCCGTCGGGCGGCGCCACCATGTCGGCGTCAATGCGGGAAATGATAACCGGTGGTCCCCCGCCGGCCCCCGAGCTCGGCCGTGGCTTTCGCACCGTCGCGCCTGGCCAGGTGTGGTGCCGGGGGTACCTTCCAGGCGCCCCTGGGCTCCCTTCATCGCCCGCCTTCCCGGCCTAGGTGGATTACCTCACACCCTTAGGTGGTTTCCCTAGCGCTTCCGTATTCGTGATCGCCGTCAATGCAGATGTTCGCCATTCCGAGGAGGTCATATGGAAACACCTGTCGTCTCGAGCTACCACCTGGGCTACGTCCTGATGTCCTACCTGATCGCGGTGCTCGGCAGCGTGATCGCCCTGAGTTCCGCCACCCGGATCCGCCAGCCCAACGGCTCGATCCACCTGGGCAACACGATCGCCGGGGGCGTCGCGCTCGGCGGCATCGGCGTGTGGTCCATGCACTTCATCGGCATGCTGGCCCTGCGCCTGGACGTGGCCAGCAGCTATTCGCTGGTCGAAACCGCGATCTCCCTGGTGGCGGCGATCATCGCCGTGTCGCTGGCCCTGGGCTTCGTCGCGAAGGCGCCGCACCGCCTGGGCCGGCTGGCCGTCGCCGGCTTCCTGCTGGGCATGGGCGTGGTGGTGATGCACTACCTCGGCATGTACGGCATGAAGATCAACGGCTACATCCGCTGGGATTACGGGATCATCGCCATCTCGGCCGTGATCGCCGTCGTCGCGGCCACCGCGGCACTGTGGCTGGCTTTCAACACCGCCGGCATGCTGATGCGCACGGCCGCCGGCCTGGTGATGGGCGTCGCGGTCTGCGCCATGCACTACACCGGCATGCAGGCGGCCGAGTTCGTCTGCACCACGGCGGAACGGGGTGTCGCGCCGCGCGGCTTCCTGTACCTGCACCTGACCGACCTGCCGAGCGTGGTGGCCTTCGGCGCCATGACCTTCGCCGCCCTGATCGTCGTCTACCTGGTCTACCAGGAAAGCAGCGACGACGAGGAATTCCAGCCGGCCCTCAAGACGCGCTGACACCGGAATGCGCCGGCGGCGGCCCCCGCCGGCGCCCGCTTCTGGCACAAGGAGGGCATGGCGGGCAAGGTCCTCATCGGTGTCTCCGGCTGGCGCTACCCGCCCTGGCGCGGGCACTTCTACCCCAAGGGGCTGGCGCAGTGGCGCGAACTGGAACACGCCTCGCGCGTGTTCCCCTCGCTGGAGCTCAACGGCTCCTTCTACTCCCTGCAGCGGCCTTCCAGCTACGCGATGTGGGCGCAACACACGCCGCCCGGCTTCGTGTTCGCCATCAAGGGCAGCCGCTACATCACGCACATGCTGAAGCTGCGCAACGTGGACGCGGCGCTGGCGAACTTCTTGGCCTCCGGCCTGTTCGAGCTGGGCGACAAGCTCGGGCCCATCCTGTGGCAGTTCCCGCCCATGATGCGCTTCCATCCCGAGCTGTTCGAAGCCTTCTTCCAGATGCTTCCTGGCACCACGCACGAGGCGGCGCGGATCGCCGGCCGGTACGACCAGCGCCTGGAAGGCCGCGCCTGCGTGGAGCCCGGGCGCAACCGGCGCATGCGGCACGCGGTGGAAGTGCGGCACGAGAGCTTCGTCACGCCCGATTTCATCCAGCTGCTGCGCAAGTACCGCATCGCCTGGGTGGTGGCCGACACGCCCCGGCCCTGGCCGCTGTACGAGGACGTGACGGCCGATTTCGTCTACATGCGCCTGCATGGGTCCACCGAGCTGTACCACAGCAGCTACACGCAGGAGGAACTGGAACGCTGGGCGCGCTTCATCGATGCCTGGCGGCAGGGCCGGGAGCCGCCGGACGCGCGCCTGATCTGCCCCACCCGCGCGCGCGCCCGCGCCGGCCGCGACGTCTACTGTTACTTCGACAACACGGACAAGCGACATGCGCCCGTGAATGCGCGCGAGCTGATGCGGATGCTGGACCTGGCGTACGCCCCCGGGCCCGCATGATCGAGGCGCCGTTCCCTCGGTCCGCAGCCACCAGGCCCTGCAGCACCTCGGGCACCTGAAGTACCAGCCGCCACCGGCCGAGGGCACCGGCGGCGCAGGCTCCTAGCTGCCGATGTGCATCGTGAACACGGCACCGTCGGAGAGGCGACAGGTGCCCGTGCCCAGCGTCGGCGAATTCATCGTGTAGCGGCAGTTCAGGTAGCTGCCGCGGTTGCCGGCGCCGTTGGCCATGCCGTCCCGGCCCGAGCCGGCCGCACGCGTGGCCTCGCCGGTGAAGCTCTCGCCGTTGATGGCCGTGGAAAAGCGGCCGCGGCCGTTCAGGTCGTTCGTCACCACCGCCGCGACCATGCCGTAGCTGCTGGCGAGGTCGTTGGCCGGGTACAGCCTGGCCGTGAACGTGAGCGCAGCCGCGGGCGGCGGCAGCGCGCCCGGCGCGCCGGCCCCGGCCGGGGCGGTCGGCGGGTACATGGGCACCACGTA
>JALHLO010000112.1 GCA_022844525.1 Ramlibacter sp. | reverse complement strand
CGAGCTCGACGCCGAGCGTCAGCGGGTGCGAGGATCGGAAGGCCTCCAGGCTCAAGGGACCGCCTTCCGGGCCGAAGGCGATGGCGATGGGGATCGGGATGGCGATGGCGATGGCGATGGCTGCTCCTGCACCTCGCCGGCCATCTTCAGCGCCGCCTGCGTGGCCAGCGGCCCGATCCACTGGAGCAGCAGCGTCGCGGCCGCGACGGGAGCGATGGCGTCGATCAGGTCGATCCCCATGGCACGCGTGTCCTCGACCAGCAGGACCACGAAGGTGGAGAGCGGCGACATCGCGACGGCCGTCAGCAGTCCCTTCTTCCAGGTCGTTCCGCTGGCGCGCGCCAGGAGGGTGCCGGCCACGATCTTCGCCGCGGCCCGCACCACCACCAGCGCGGCGCCGAGCGCCGCACCGGCCAGGGCGCGCTGCCACTCCACGGTGGCGGCCACGTAGGTGAAGAGGAAGACGACCAGCAGGTCGCCGAGCACGCCGAAGTCCCTCTGCGTGCGGCTCAGGGTGACGCGGCGATGGCGCGCGACCAGCCCGAACGCGAGGGTCGCCACCAGCGGCGAGAACCGCAGGACGTGGGTGATGCCGACCAGCAGCACCACGGCGAGCGCGAAGGCGAGGGTGGCGTCGGTGCTGGTCCGGCCCGTGAGGCGCAGGATGACCGGCATGCCCGTGCCGAAGGCCGCGCCCAGCCCGGCCGACACGAGCAACAGGACCACGCTGTTCGACAGCGCCTTGAGCACGTCGCCCGAGGTATCGAAGGTCCAGAAGCCGACGATGAACTTGAAGGCGAGCAGCGCGCACACGCAGTTGAAGGCGGTCAGGTGCAGGGCGCGCTCGGTGACCTGGCCGGCGCTGCGCAGCTCGTTGACCACCCGCGTGAGGGACGCCGGCGACGTGGCTGCGGTCATGGAGGCGATCAGCGCCGCGCTGACCGGCGCGGCACCGAAGGTCCTGCACAGCGCGAAGACGGCCAGGAAGGTGAGCGCGAAGTCCAGCAGGCCGGTCGCGGCCAGCCAGGGATTGATGCGGAACCAGCGCAGGTTGATGCGGTAGCCGAACTCGAACAGGATCAGGCCGAACGCGATGCTGGCGAGCAGGGAGCTGCCCGGGGAGATGTCGACGCCCGGGCCGCCCGGCAGGGCGCGGCCGAAGGCGAAGCCCACCAGCGCGTAGGTGGTCACGCGCGGAATCGTCCAGCGCTGTGCCAGTTCGCCGGCGAGCCAGGCCAGCGCGATCACGACCGGCCAGGCCAGCTCGCCCACTGGCGGCAAGGTGTCCCACATCGCTACTTCGCCCCCGCCGCCGGGGCGGTGAGCTCCTTGCGCAGTTCCGCCAGCTTCGACTTCAGCCGCCGCTGGTTCACGGGACCGATGCGCACCAGGATCTTCTGCCCGGCACCGAGCGCCTCCAGCTCCGGATCCACGAACTGGTAGCGCACCCAGGGTTGCAGCGACGGCACCGGCCCCCTGACCGGCAGGAGCTCGACGCGCGGAGCGTCGGGCGCGTCGGGCGTCGCGAGCAGCAGGTCGATCACCTCCACCACGCGGTCGTTCAGGTAGCGGTCGCCGAACCCGAGCTCGCGATAGGCCTGCTGGAGCAGGGGGTACATGCGGCGGTACAGACCCACGGCCGCGGGCACGTCGATCGTGCCGGCCAGCAGCACGAAGGGCGTGTAGCGCGCTGCGTTCTCCGGGGCGATGACCGTCCCCTCCGCCCGCTCCTCCACGAGGAAGCGGCCCGGCGTGGGAAGCACCGGCCAGACCGTCGACGGCGAATGTTCGCGCGCGAGGTTGTCGACGGTGGCGGCGAAGCGGCGCGGAAAATCGTCCACCTGCAGGAAGGTCGCGGCCGCCTTGGTGCCGAGCAGCCCGGCGAGCGCGGCGGGGATGTCCTGGCGCTCCAGGGGTCGGGCGTCGGCCGCGACGGGATGCTGCACCTGGCTGGCAGTCGCCACCGGCGCCGGCGCGGCCTGTTCGCGGGGCGGTGGCGCCTGCACGCGCGGGGCGTCCGCCGGCGGCTGCCGTTCGGCGGAGGTGGACCACAGCCACATGGCCACCACCGCCGCGACGATCGCGGCCGCGATCACCAGCAGCGTGGTGATCGCGCGGTCGGGTCGCCGCGGTGGGGCGTCGTCGCGCTCGGCCCGCAAGTCGGCGTCGGGGATCATGCGGCCGAATCTATCAGCCGCGCGCGCGCCGCCGGGCTGTCACGGGGGCCCGGGCGCGGGTATGCCCGTACGGGCGTGCACCTACGCGGGCGAGCGGCCCTGCTGGCCGGCCTGGGCGATGCGGACCAGCTCGGCGAGGTTGCGCGCGCCGAGCTTGGTCATCAGGCGCGACTTGTGGACTTCCACGGTGCGCGGGCTGATCCCCAGCCGCTCGCCGATGCCGCGGTTGTCGATCCCGTCGATGACCAGCGCCATCACCTCGCGCTCGCGCGCGGACAGCGTGGTCGGCACGGGGCGCGTGCCCATGGCCTCGCGGGCCTCCGGCAGCCCGCGCATGGCCCGCTGCACCGACTCCAGCAACTGGTCGTGGTCGAACGGCTTCTCCAGGAAATCGACCGCCTGGAACCGGAAGGCCTGGCGGGCCGCGGCGATGTCCGCGTGCGCGGTGATCACGATGACCGGCAGGCGCGACGGATGCTGCGCAAGCACCTCCTGCATCTCCAGCCCCGACATGCCGCCCATGCGGATGTCGGCGATGACCACGCCGCGCCAGCCGGGTTCGATCGCGCGCAGGAAGTCCTCGGCGCACGCGAAGATGGCCGTGGGATGCCCGTGCAGGCTGAACAGCAGGGCGAGCGCGTCGCGGATGGACGGGTCGTCGTCGACGATGAAGACGGTCTGCCGGTGTACCTCAGTTGTCATGCACGGCCCCTGTGCCGATCGGCAGCGTGAAGTGGAACTTTCCCTGCGTGCCGGCCTCGGCCCACAGCCGGCCGCCGTGGGCTTCGACGATCGCGCGGCTGATGGCCAGCCCGATGCCCATGCCGCCGGGTTTGGACGATGCCGGTGTCTCGAAGATGTCCCGCGCCTGCTCCGGCGTGAGGGTCTCGCCGCTGTCCAGGAGGGAGACGAGCACCTCGTCGCCCCGCCTCTGCGCGCGCAGCTCCACCTGCCGCGGGGCATCCGGTGGGCGCCGCGGATCCGACGCGGCCTCGATCGCGTTGGCGAGCAGGTTGCGCAGCACCACGGCGATCTGCACGCGATCGATCCACAGCGGCGGCAATGCTTCCTGGTCGCCAAGAGCAAGCTGCACGCGCAGCTCCCGGGCGCGCTGCGCCTGCGACTCGACGGCGTCGGCCAGCAGGCCGCCAAGTTGCGTGACCTGAAGCTCGGTCGAACGCTCGCGGAAGAAGCGGCGCAGGCGGTTCACCACCTCGCCGGCCCGCGCCGCCTCGGCCGCGAGCTTGTCGGCGACTTCGAGCATGCCGCGGGCGTCGCGGTCCTGCGTTCCCATGCGCCGGGCCAGCACCTGGGAGGCACGCGCATAGGTGGCCATCGCGGTGAGCGGCTGGTTCAGCTCGTGGGCCAGGGCCGCGGCCATGTCGCCTGCGGCGGCGAGCTGCAGCGATGCCCGCAAGGCTTCCTCGGCCGCCTGCCGTTCGTCCACGATCGCTCCCAGCAGCATGCCGACGCTGGTCAGCGCCGCGACCAGGATCTGGAATTCGAAGACGGTCAGCGGCAGGTATTGGCCGCTGTGCACCGACACGATCAGCAGCGCCTGGACGAGCGCCGCCGCCCACACGGCCCCCACGGCGCCGAAGCGGGTGGATGCCCACACCACCGGAAAGAACAGCAGGTAGAAAAGCTTGAACTGTTCCTGCGGCGCCTGCTGGAACACGGCGACGATCGCCACGGCGATGAAGGCGGCGATCCCCCATGCCTCGTAGGACCGGAGCATCGCCCGGGTGAGCGCGCGCGGCCGGGCGCCGGCGAGCGCGAACAGCAGCGGAAGGGTGACGATCAGTCCGACCCCGTCGCCGTTCGACGCCGCGTGCAGCGCGGCCGGCACGCGCTCGAACGAAACCACCCCCATCGCCCAGAGCGCCCCCGCGCGCAGGATGGAGGCGATGAGCGCGCCGACTCCGGCCAGGGCCAGGAACATGATGGCGGGGCGTCGCCCGATCACCGCCAGGTCCGCGCGCAACCAGCGGCGCATGCCGGCCGCGATCGCCGCGTAGCCGGCCGTCAATGCCCCGGTGGAGACCACCAGAGCGGCGAAGGGCATGCGCTCGGTGCCTATGAATGCTTCGCCGCAGGCGACGGCGGCCCAGACCACCGGCCACGCGCCCGGGTGCAGGAAGAGCAGGGCGACGGCCAGGGCTGCCTGGGGATTCCATGGCGTGATGTTCAGCCCACGCATGGGATAGACGAAGCTGATCCACGCCAGGGCGACGTAGCCCACGAAGAACAGCGCGGTCCTCGGCAGGGCTCCCAGTCCCCATTCCGTTGCCGCCGTGACGGCAGGTGGTTGCACGCCCGACATCCCGCCATTGTGGACTGTCCGGCAAGGCCGGACGAACCGGACCGCCCAAGAAAACACCCCGCGGGCGCGGGGTGAAGGATGAGCAAGTCCCAACGGGGAGATCCCGCATGGTGTTGTCACTATAGGCGGGTGTCGGCAGGCCTGGCGCATTTTGGTACGCGGCACGGGTTCGTCCGTACGGGCGGGCCCGGTCGCGGGCAGCCGGGCCGGCCTGGCCGGAACTGCGTGGGAACCCCCGAATCGCACGAGGGTGGGAACATCGAACGCTGCCGCAAGCCGCAAGCGGATCCTGGGGAGCCTGTTCCTGGGCGCCTGCCTCGGCGCCGTCGGCGCGGCCCTGGTGTGGCAGTTCTATCCTGGCTTCTGGAAGGAACCGCCCGTTGGGGCACACGAGGTCGCGCTGCAGCGCCGGCAGGAACTGCGGGAGGACGCGCAGCAGCAGGCAGCGCGCGCCGCGCGGGCCGCCATGCAACCCGTGTCGGTGCCGACCCCGTGTGACCGGGAACCGCTGATTCCGCCGGGCGGTGCGCGGGACGGGCAAGCGTCCGTGGAGCATCCGTTCCCCGGTGGGCCGCGCGCCCGGGCCAAGGTGTTCCTGCGGCAGGCGCAAGCGGCGGTTGCCCAGGGCCGGCCGCGCGACGCCGAGGTGGCCCTGCTCGCTGCCTGCCGCGAGAACGACGCGGCTTCGGCAAAGCCGACGGTACCGCGCGCGCGCGTGCTGGGGATGCTGGGGGAGCGCTACGCGGTCGCGGCCGGCGCGGAGAACGCGGCGATGCTGCGCGAGCAGCTCATGGCGCGTGCCCGTGACGTGCTGAGGCTCAGTGCGCAGGCTTATGCGGCCGCGCTGGGCCCCAATGCCTCCAGGAGCCGCCAGGCCCGGCAGCAACTTGCCGCGCTGGAACAGGAGCTGGTGGGCGCCGCGGACGGTCCGCGGCCAGGGGCCCGCCGACTCCACGATGAAGCCGATCCCGCACAGGCCGCGTCCGCGAGGCCGGAGCCTGCGGCGAGGGCCCGCGGTGCGCCCCCGGCGAAGGCGGTGGCCGTTCGCGGCGGCACCTCGCGCCCGCAGCCGGTCAGGCAGCCGACGGTTCCCGACCCGGGCCCGCAAAGCGCGGACACCGGGCCGCCGCAGGACCGCTTCAGCCCGGCGTCGGACCCGGAACTGAAGCAGCTGGCCGCCGACCTGGCGCGCCTGCGGGCGCAGGCGGAAGCCGTGAGCGGCGATCCGGAAGGACTCAGGCGGCGTGCCGAGGCGGCGCGGGCACGGCGCGACCAGTGCCACGATGCCGCCTGCCTGCGCGAGTGGTACGGAAAGCGGCGCCGGGAGTTGCTGGCGGAATTCTGAAAACGTCCTCCACCTCGCGGGCGCGTCCGGCTTCGCACCGGATCAGGCCGCGACCCGCTCCCTCTCCATCCGGTTGCTCGCCAGGCGCATGTCGACCAGGGCCACCGTCGCCTCCAGCTGCGGATGCGACATCTTCAGCTGCTGGCCGATCGCGCGCACCAGCTTGTCCACGCGCTCGATGTGCGTGGCGCCCGCGCCCAGAGCGCGCGCGGCGGAGGACGGCTTCTTCAGCGAGGCCGCGGCCTGCGCGTACTTGTCGAACGCGACCAGGTCCTCGCGCTGCGCGCCGAGCCGGCAGCACAGGTCCGCCACCCAGTCGTAGATCTCGCGCGACACCGCCAGGTCACCGTGCACCGCTTCCTCGATGGACACCATGCCTTCCGGGCGGACGCAGCGGTAGTTGCCGGTGAGCAGCATCGGCCACTTGGCCAGCGGCACGAAGGGCGACTCGTGCACGCGCAGCTTGACCGGGATCTCGGTGGCCTGCCCGTCGACCGGGTAGCGCGCGCCTTCGATGTCCGCTTCCAGCCGGCGCAGCAGCGCCGTGGGTGCCTCGCCCGCGAAGCGCGCGGCCTTGAAGTTGGTGGGCAGCCCCACCTGCAGCACGTTCTTGGGTTCGTCGGCAGGGCGGAAGGCCTGCGGGTCGGGGCTGGCCAGCGTCACCAGGTCCGGATCGAACGCATTCCAGAGCTCCGGGTCGGTATAGCAGTCGCGCAGCAGGTCCGCATCGATCTGCGGGATGCGCCGCAGGTAGGGCAGGGGCGGCATGTTCATGATCGCCAGGCAGGGGATGCGCACCCGGGCGATGCGCTGCATCAGCTGGCGCACGCCTTCGGCGCCGTATTGCGTCTCCTGCATCCCGAGCACCGCGAGGTCGAAGCCGGAAGGCTGCACGTCCTCGGGCGTGGCGGCGTACAGCTCGCCGGGCAGGCCGCGCGACGCGATGGCCACCGGGGCGCCGCCCTTCAGCGGGAAGCGCACCACGGTGCCCTGCTTGCGGATCAGTTCCGCCGTGGGGGCGGTGCAGACCAGGCAGACGCTGTGGCCTGCCATCACCAGCTTGGTGGCGAGCAGCGAGCCGTAGGAAGCTCCCAGGATCAGGATGGACGACATGGTTTCTCTCCAGGATTGACAAACCCGCTGGCCGCGACGCGCGGCCTTCAAACCATTATGTGGAATGCATGCCCGTGAATTTCACTGGGGAAATTTCACAAAGTTAATTTCACAAGGTAAGCTGCGCCGATGGCCCTGCATTCCCGCAACGCCCACCTGCTGGGGCGCAAGCTGCGCGCGCTGCGCAAGGCGCACGGCCTGACGCTGGAGGAGCTGTCGGCCCGCTGCATCCAGCTGGACGCCGAGCGGGCGCCCTCGGTCTCCTACCTCAGCATGATCGAGGGCGGCAAGCGCGTGCCTTCGGCGGAAGTGGTGGCGCTGCTGGCGGCGCTGTTCCAGCGCGAGCCGGAGTGGTTCCTGGACGGGACCCTGTCGGCGGAGCCCGGGCCCGACAGGGCGCGGGCGGCGGCCGCGCCCCAGGTCCCCTTCGAGCCGGCCTTCCTGTTCTCCAAGGAACTGCTGCAGGCGGCCATCCCGGAGCTGCTGGCGCAGACCGGCACCACCGGCCGGCAGTTCGCGCACCTGCTGATCCGCTCGCACCAGGAGATCTCGCGCAACGATTATCCGGACCTCGAGCGCGCGGCGGAGGAAGTCGGCGCCCGGGTCTTCCCGCTGGGCGTGGAGGACCTGATTCGCCTGTGCAAGCACCACGGGCTGCAGCTGCGCTGGTTCGAATGCAAGCCGGTCCTGGCGCGCGACCGCGACACGGAGCTGCGCAGCGTGCTGCGCTCCTTCTACGACGCGCCCGACGTGGTGTTCCTGAACCGCGCGCTGCAGGCCCATCCGGCGCGCCTGAAGTTCGACCTGGCCTCGCACCTCGCGCACAAGGTGCTGCACGGCGGCGACGGCCTGAAATCCGCGCACGCGACCGGCGGCCAGATGGGGGGCAGCCCGCACGGGCCGAACGCCGGGCTGAGCCCGGAGGACGTGCTGCATGCCTGGCGCGATTTCGAATGCAGCTTCTTCGCCGGCGCGCTGCTATGCCCCAAGGTGCCGTTCCGGCGCTTCCTGTCGCGCGAGTCGCACCGCATCGAGGCCGGCGAGAAGATCGAGCTGACGCCGGCGGTGATGATGCGGCGCATGACCAAGGTGTCGGCGTACCCGCACTGGCATTTCTTCGATGCCTATCCGCCGGGCTACCTGCGCGCGGTCTATCGCGGCAACGGCATCCCGCTGCCCTGGGGCAACATGGCGCAGGTGACCGACCCGTGCCCGCACTGGGCGGTGTTCCGCATGCTGCAGCAGACGCGCGGGCCGGACCGCGGCTCGCAGATCTCCGTGCTGCGCGAGGGCGACCGCTTCCTGCTCTACGCCTGCCACTCGCGCCGCACCGAGGACATGGCGGGCAACCCGCACGTGCTCTCGGTGGGCGTCGACCTGGTGCCCGCGCTGCGCTCGCACACGGCGGAAGCGGACCGGCTCTTGGACAGCATCGCGCAGGCCTGCCTGGGCAAGCACGGCGAGGCGCGCGTCCCCGACGAGGCCGCCCTCGCCATCCGCGGCGCCGCCAAGGTGCTGAACATCGGCTGGATCCCGGAGGCGCTGGAGCGGCCGGCCCGGATCATCTGCCCGCGCAGCTCCAACTGCCCGCGCCACGAGCAATGCGACGTGGGCCGCCCTTCCCGAGCGCTCGAGATCACCGAGCTGCGGCAGGAGATCGCGGGCAAGCGCAGGCGGGCGCGGCCGGCGGCCTGAGGCGTCCGGCGGCCCGGAGCCGGCCCCGCCGGGCCGCGGTGCGTGCTAGTCTGGTTCATCCCAACGAAGAACGAGGCCCACCCATGCGAATCCTTGCTGCCGTCCTGCTGTCCCCCGTCGTGCTGCTGGCCGCCTGCGCCAACTACCCGGCCATGCCGTCGGCCGCGCTGCCCGCCTGCGAATACGCGACCGTGCCGCAGGGCGCGGTGTTCGGCGTGCGCCACGGCGGCGACACGGCCACCTATCCGCCCGCGGTGAACCGCGGCCACACCGGCTGCCAGCGCGTGTGGTTCGGCGACCGGCTGCGGCCCGGGTCCATGGAGGTGCTGGCCACGTACTACTTCGACCAGGGCCGCGTGCGCCGGCTGGTCGGGCGGGTGCCCGGCGGCGCTGCGTACGACTGCCATTACCGCGACGGCACGCTGGACTCCGCGGTATCCCAGAACACGGCGCAGTGTCCCAAGGCATCCGAGGTGGAGCCCCGCTAGCGGGCCGGCGCCTCGCGCCGGCCGTACGGAAGAGCCACGGCGGCGCCGCGAAGGGGGACAATCCGCAGTGACGATCTGTTCGGAGGAAATGCCATGGATCTGCGTCTGCAATTTCTCGAGTCCTTCCGCGCGCAAGGCTCCGACGGCGGAAGCTACAAGGTGTTCGCGTACGAGCGCCTGGCGCGCGACGAATCCATCGCCGACGGGCTGGAGCGCTGGGAGTCCACCGGCGTGGTCGAGTACCGCCTGGAGGACGGGCGGCTGGTGGACGCGCGCGGCGACGGCGCCATGCACATCGCGGGCTCGCCGGTCGCCCTCACGCGCGCGGCCGCCACGGCCACGTGAGCGCTGCGTCGCGCATTGACAGCGCGACGGTGCTCGCATAGGCTGGACCATGGCCGAATCGCCGTCGACCCCGCGCGCCTCCATCGCGTCCCCGGAAACCGAAGCGGCCCGCTATGCGCTGCTGCGGCGGCTGGCGCCGTCGATGCGCCACCACCTGGTGGTCAACCTGCAGCCGATCGGCATGATCTACGAGGTGATGGAACGCCGCCTGCGCGCGCCCACGCCGGACCTCGCGCACGTGCAGGACAGCGCCACCAAGATCAACGGTTTCGCCAAGGCCGCGCTGGCCTCCTGCCTGGACGTGGTGGGCTGGCTCGCGCCCGACGACACGGTTGCCTGCACCGTGGAGGAAGCGGTGCGCGAATGCGCGGCGCTGCTGGCCACCGGCCTGAGTTTTCGCGGCTATGCCTTGCGCAACGAGGCGCAGCCACTGCCGCGGAAGATCCGCCGCGCGGCGATCCGCAGCCTGCTCACCGGCGTGCTGCTCCACTGCACCGATGAAAAGCCCGCGCCCGCGGACCTCGTGCTGGCCAGCGCGGAGGAAGAGCAGGGCGCGCTGGTGACGATCACCGTGAAGCCGACGCAGGGCGACAAGGGCATGCCGCCGGACGCCAACTACCGCAAGATCACCTGGGGCGACCTGCAGGCGCTCGCCGCTGCGGACGGCGTGCAGCTCGCGCGCGAAGGAGACCGGATCCTGCTGCGCTTTCCCTGGGCTTCCTAGGCCGGTTCGAATCCGAGTTTCTTCATCGCCGAAGGCAGGTTCGCGCGGCTGCGCTCGTAGTCGTCCCAGGGGGCGTTGCCCTGGTCCAGCCGCGTGTGCACCGTTGCCACCGTCCAGTGCGCGCCGCCCTTGAGTCCCTGCAATTCGTCCCAGCGCACGGGCACCGAGATGCCCAGCCCCGGCCGCGCGCGCGCCGACCAGGCGCACACCGTGGTGGCGCCGTAGCCGTTGCGCAGGTAGTCGATGAAGATGCGGCCGACGCGGTTCTTCGGGCCGCTCTTGGCGACGAAGCGGTCGGGCAGCGTGCGTGACAGGTGCTGCACCACCGCCTGCGAGAAGTCCTTGACCGTGTCCCAGTCGAAGTGGCGCTTCAGGGGCACCACCAGGTGCAGGCCCTTGCCGCCGCTGGTCTTCAGGAAGCAGGGCAGGCCCAGCTCGTCGAGCATCGCGCGCACCAGCTGCGCCGCTTCCTGGATCTGCGGCCAGGCCACGCCTTCGCCGGGGTCGATGTCGAAGGTCATGCGGTCGGGCCGGCCGATGTCCGCCTTCACCCCGTTCCAGGTGTGGAACTCGATCACGTTCATCTGCGCCGCCGACAGCAGGCCTTCGCCGCTGGCGATTTCCAGCATGGCCGGGTGGCCGGGGAAGATCGCCGGGTCCAGCGCCGCCACGCCCGCCATCTTGTAGCGGTCCAGGTGCTTCTGGAAGAACAGCTGGCCCTCGATGCCGTCGGGCGCGCGCACCATCGCGATCGGCCGGCCCTTGAGGTGCTCCATCATCAGCGGCGCCACCAGCGCGTAGTAGCGCACCAGTTCGACCTTGGTGATGCCGCTTTGCGGGTCGATCACGCGATCGGGATGGCTGATGCGCAGGGTCGACGGCAGCGCGGTGGCGGCGGCGGGAGCGGGGGCGGACGCGGGCGCCTTGGCCGCGGGCCTGGCGGCTTGCTTCTTCGCGGACTTGCGCGGCTTGGCCGGCTGGTCCGCCGGCGGTTCGTGCAGCACCGGCTCCACGCCGATGCCTTCCGGCGGCTTGTCGCTGCGCAGCCCGTGGAACACGGAGTGGCGCACCTTGCCGTCGCGCGTCCATTCGCCGAAGGAGACCTCGCACACCAGCTGCGGCTGCACCCAGTGCGTGTCGCGCGGGATGCCGGTGGTGGCCGCGAAGGGCTTGCGGTCGGTGGCGAGCGCGTCGAGCTGGCGGCGCAGCTCGCGCAGCGCCTGTTCGTTGAAGCCGGTGCCGACGTTGCCCGCGTAGCGCAGCTTGCCGTCGTCGTCGTGCACGCCCAGCAGCAGCGAGCCGATGCCGGTGCGGGAGCCCTTGGGGTCGGTCCAGCCGACGATCACGAACTCCTGGCGCCGCTTGCACTTGAGCTTGATCCAGTCGCTGGAGCGGCGGCACACGTAGGCCGAGTCGCGGCGCTTGGCGATCACGCCTTCCAGGCCCAGCCGGCAGGCGGACTCCAGCATCTCCCGCGGCGCGACGTCGAACACCTCGCTGAAGCGCACGTTGGGATGCGGCTTGCGCTCGACGATGCGTTGCAGCACGGCGCGCCGCTCCAGCAGCGGCACGTCGCGCAGGTCGTGGCCCGCGCAGTAGGGCAGGTCGAACAGGTAGAAGACGATCTGGTCGGTGCGCTGGCTGTCGAAGGCGCCCTGCAGCGCCTGGAAGTCCGCGGGCACGTCCTGGCCCGGCATGATGATCTCGCCGTCGTACCAGCCGTCCGGCAGCTCCATCGCGCGCAGGGCCTTCGCCAGGCCCGCCAGCCGCGGGGTCCAGTCGTTGCCGTTGCGCGAGACGAGCTGGATCTCGCCATCCTCCACGCGCGCCAGCATGCGGTAGCCGTCGAACTTGATCTCGAAGATCCAGTCCTCGGGGTCCTTGGGAGGTTCGTCCACCAGCACGGCCAGCTCGGGCTGCAGCGTCTCGGGCAGCCGCGCCGGGCGCGCGCCTTCGGGCGGGCCGG